>CAWVWS010000013.1:0-32674 GCA_963933905.1 uncultured Sulfitobacter sp. | reverse complement strand
GTGATTTGGGGCAGACTTCGGTCTGCCCCTTTTCTTTTGCGCAACGCTGTTATCTTTAGGGCTCAAACAGGAGGCCACTATGACACTTCGCGATATTACCGATAAAATTGGCAAAGCCGAAAAGAATGCAGGCCGTGCCGCTGGCGCCGTCTCTCTCATTGCGGTGAGTAAGGTACAGCCCAACGCGCGGGTGCAGGCCGTTCTTGATGAAGGCCATCGTATATTCGGCGAGAACAAAGTGCAGGAAGCGGCTGGAAAATGGCCGGACTTCCGCAGCAAGTACGAGGGGATCGAGCTGCACCTCATTGGCCCGTTACAAACAAACAAGGCACGCCAAGCGATGGAGCTTGCTGATTCTATCCATACGCTGGACCGCCCAAAACTTGCCAATACCTTCGCGCGATTGGCGCAAGAGATTGGCCGCTGTCCCGAATTGTTCATTCAGGTGAACACAGGGGAAGAAGATCAAAAGGCGGGTGTTATGCCCAGTGACGCAGATGGGTTCATCGCGGAATGTCGCGCCCTTGACCTGCCTGTGCGCGGCTTGATGTGTATTCCCCCTGTTGATGAAGAAGCGTCGCTCCACTTTTCCCTGCTTGCCAAGATCGCCGCGCGCAACGGGCTGGAGGGGCTGTCGATGGGAATGAGCAGTGACTTCGAAAGGGCGATCGCGCTGGGCGCAACCCATATCCGCGTAGGCTCCGCCATATTTGGCGACCGCGTCCCGACCTAGGCTACGATCAGCCGTGTGCGGTAGCGGATGCGCCGCGCAATCTCGTGTAGATGAGGGCGTGAAAATGCCACGCACCCTTCGGTTGGATATCCCGGTCTGCGATATTGGTGGATAAAGATCGCTGATCCCCGCTCCTTTACCGCATAAGGCCAGTTCCAATCGGTGAGAATCACCAGATCATATAGGGGATCTGCGCGTCGCAACCGCTCGTGACTGTGCGGATAGGGCGCACGTACCATCATGTTATAGTCTTCATGGGTGGGATCATCTGACCACAGATCAGGCGGCCCGATGGGTTTCGCCCAATCCGTTGGCTTTGCCATGCGGTCAGGGCGGTAGAGCATCCCTACAATACGGTGCACACCGCGCGGCGTTGCTCCATCACCCTCTTTTTTGCAGCCAGCAATCCCGCCCTTACCGATGGTGCAGGGCCACAGCTGCCCTTGAAAGCGTACACCCATTGGCGTCAGCACCATATCGTCAGGTGTCACAGCAGGTGCCCCGACTTTGCGGCCTTCGTTGCAAGATAGGCAGCATTATGGCGGTTCTCACCTACCGTCAGCGGCACCCGTTCGGTCACTGTCACCCCGCAGGCATTCATCATTTCAACTTTGCGCGGATTATTGGTGAGCAGGCGCACGGCAGAAAACTCCATGGTCTTCAGGATATCCGCCCCAAGGCGGAAATCCCGTTCGTCATCTTCAAAGCCAAGGCGATGATTCGCCTCAACCGTGTCAAACCCTTGATCTTGCAAGGAATAGGCCCGCATCTTGTTTGCCAGTCCGATTCCGCGGCCTTCCTGATTGAGGTAGAGCAATACGCCATGCCCTTCGCTGCCCATTTGCGCCAAAGCGGCGCGCAACTGTGGACCGCAATCGCATTTAAGACTGCCCAGCAGATCACCCGTAAAACAGGCAGAATGTAGACGGCACAGCACAGGCGCGCTGCGGTCGGGGCGCCCAATCTCGATCGCGTAATGCTCTTCCCCGCCGTCTTCGGGGCGGAAGATATGCAAGCGTCCCGCCTCGGACACTTCCATAGGGAGGCGGGCATGGATCACCGAATGAAGCGGGCTGCGCGTCTCCAGATGCAATGCTGCCGCGACCCCGTCAATCGCGGTGAGGCCATGGGTGCGAGTGAAAGCTTTTGCATCAAACAGCTCAATAATCACGGCAGCGGGCAACAGCCGCGCGGATTTCACAAGGTTCAGGGCAGTTGAATGCAGACTGGCCTTCCCGTCACGCAGGGCGGCAAGCGGTCCTTTCATTGGTGCACGCAGATCATCAGCGGGGTCTGCAATGCTTTGCACCCATTTCAAGGTAACGTCCTTTGGCAGGACAATTCGCGCCAGATCACCGTCATAGGCCCGCGCTTTGAGCGTTTGTGCGCGCCGTGCCGTGATTGCCAGAACAGCATCGCCCTGTAGCGTTTGGACATCCGCTAATCTTTGTGCGGACAAAGTTTCCGCCGCCAAAACCAGCACATCCCCCAGCACCACAGGCACACCCATGCGTAAATCCGCACGCGCACGAGCCAGTGTTTCGGTTACATCGGGGGCAAAGGACATAGGGATTGTTACAATTCATCAGGTCAGTTGGGTAATATCTAGGCTATGATCAGGTGAATTGAAACATTTGACCGCAATGCGACACGCCGCTGTGACAAAGGGCGCTGCCCCCTTGCTGATTGAGGCAGGCTCCATATCTTTAGTTCAACATAACGGAGGTCAAAGAATGGCACAGCTCAAGAAAATCCTGCTGGTTGATGATGATGACGATCTGCGCGAAGCGCTGAGCGAGCAGCTCCTCATGACCGAGGACTTTGATGTATTCGAGGCCGCCAATGGCGCCGAAGCATTGAGCCGTGCAGGCGAGATGATCTATGACCTGCTTATTCTTGATGTTGGCCTGCCTGATACGGATGGCCATGAGCTGTGCCGCCTGCTGCGCAAGCAGGGGATCAAAAGCCCTATCATGATGCTTACAGGTCATGACGGCGACGCGGATACGATCCTTGGATTGGACGCAGGTGCCAATGATTATGTCTCTAAACCGTTCAAATTCCCTGTGCTGCTCGCCCGTATCCGCAGCCAGCTGCGCACGCACCAGCAATCCGAAGATGCGATTTTCCAGCTGGGGCCGTACACGTTCAAGCCGTCGATGAAGATGCTCATCACCGAGGACGATAAGAAAATTCGCCTCACTGAAAAAGAAACTAATATCCTCAAATTCCTGCACCGCTCTGCTGAGGGTGTTGTGCCGCGTGATGTCCTGTTGCACGAGGTCTGGGGCTATAACGCAGGTGTCACCACACACACGCTTGAGACGCACATCTACCGCTTGCGTCAGAAGATTGAGCCTGATCCCTCCAATGCGCGGCTTTTGGTGACGGAATCTGGCGGGTATCGGCTGATGATCTAAACGGTAGGAACTTTTTAATTCCTCCAAAGTTACCCTAACATCAGACAGGCTTTTTCATGAATTTCCTGTCGGTTGGACCCCTACGATGAGTGACGGGATCATTGCCACTCTACCTCCCTGTTGGACTTGGCTGGGCCTTTGCGCCCGGTCTTTTTTTGCGATGTTTATGGTGGTTGCGGCGCTTGCCCCACGTTAGTGTGTGCAAAATTCACGCAGGAGCGCACCCATGTCCTTTACCCTTGCTACTTGGAACATCAACTCTGTCCGCTTGCGCGAGCCGATCGTGTGCAAGCTGCTGGCCGAGGAAGGGCCGGACGTCTTGTGTCTGCAAGAATGCAAAAGCCCTGTTGATAAAATCCCGATGGAGCAGTTTGCCGCCCTTGGCTACACCCACATGGTTGCCGAGGGTCAAAAGGGCTATAACGGCGTGGCGATCCTGTCCAAGCTGCCGCTGGAGCCTGTGGGCGCCCATGATTTCGCCCAGCTTGGCCATGCGCGCCACGTCGCGGCAAAGCTGCCCAACGGGGTGACGGTCCATAACTTTTATGTTCCTGCTGGTGGTGATGTGGCTGACCGTGAAGTGAACGAGAAGTTTGGTCAGAAAATGGATTACCTCGCCCAAATGCGTGACTTCTTTCACGCTGAGAGTCCGCAAAAATCCATCCTTGTTGGCGATCTGAACATTGCCCCGCGCGAAGATGATGTTTGGGACCACAAGAAGATGCTTAAAGTCGTGAGCCATACGCCCGTCGAAGTCGAAGCGCTTGCTCAGACCCAAGACGCAGGTAAATGGATCGATGTCACGCGGCAGGATATTCCCGAGGGGCTGCTCTACAGCTGGTGGAGTTACCGTGCGAAGGATTGGGATGAGGCTGACAAAGGTCGCAGACTTGACCACGTTTGGGCCACATCGGACATCTCCACCGCCGCCCATGGCAGCCGCGTTTTGCGTGCTGCGCGCGGTTGGGAAAAACCATCCGACCACGCACCTGTTTTTGCAACTTTCGATCTTTGAGCGTAAGCCTCTTTTAAACAGCACTTTGGGGCCACATATGAGTCCCAACAGTTAAGCACAGTACATTAGGACCAATGACATGATGGATCTGAACCTCTCCGCCGCCGCCCCTGATGCCGATTTGATCAAGGACACGTCCGAGCTCAACTTTATGGCTGATGTAATCGACGCGTCCCAAACCACGCCAGTGATCGTGGATTTCTGGGCGCCTTGGTGCGGCCCGTGCAAGACACTCGGCCCCCAGCTTGAGGCGGCAGTTGTCGCGGCCAAGGGTGCCGTGAAAATGGTCAAACTCAACGTAGACGAGGCACAAGCGATTGCGGGCCAGCTGCAAATCCAGTCACTGCCGACGGTCTATGCTTTTTGGAAAGGGCAGCCTGTTGACGGCTTCCAAGGGGCTGTGCCGCCCTCCGAGATTAACGACTTCATCGGCCGTGTGATTAAAGCGGCGGGGGGTGAAGCACCTGCTGACACGCTCAACGATGCAGTTGAGGCCGCCGAAGAAATGCTCGGCATGGGTGAGGCAGAGGATGCGGCGCAGACATTCGCTGCGATCCTTGGCGAAGATCCCCTGCACGCAGGCGCTTATGGCGGCATGGTCCGTGCGCATATCGCTATGGGTGATCTGGATCAGGCCGAAGGGTTGCTCAACGGCGCACCCATCGAAATCTCCAAAGCGCCCGAACTCGAAGCGGCCCATGCGCAGCTCGAACTTGCACGCCAGGCAGCTGATGCGGGTCCGGTCGGTGATCTGACCGCGGCTGTAGAGGCGGCACCCGACGACCATCAGGCGCGGTTCGATCTGGCCCAAGCGCTTTATGCCAACGGCGATGCGACAGGCGCAGTCGATCAATTGCTCGAGTTGTTCAAGCGGGACCGCGAATGGAATGAAGCAGCGGCGAAGACCCAGCTTTTCACCATATTTGACGCGCTAAAAGCCAATGACCCGGTCGTCTTGAACGGTCGCCGCAAATTAAGCTCGATGATATTTGCCTGAGGCCATATCCGCGCTACCTAAGCATCATGATAAAAAAAGCAGACTTGCCCGACACGATCCCGATCTTCCCGCTGGGCGGGGTGCTGCTTTTGCCGCGCTCCCGTTTGCCGCTGCACATTTTTGAGCCGCGCTATTTGCAGATGATCGAGGACGCCCTGAAAACCTCCACCCGCCTGATCGGTATGGTGCAACCCAATGTCGTTCCGGGCCGCGACGGGCCGGGCCTGCACACCATCGGTTGTGGCGGACGGATCAGCCAGTTTTCCGAGACAGAGGATGGCCGGTATATGGTTACGCTCGCGGGTATATCCCGCTTCCGCGTCGTTAAAGAGGTGGAAGGGTTCACACCCTATCGCCGCTGCGATGTCTCATGGGAGGGGTTCGACCTCGACCTTCAGGCGGAGGAAACGGATGCCGCATTCAAACGGAAGCCGTTTTTGGATGCCTTGGGCCGCTATTTCGATGTGCGCGGCCTGTCTGCTGATTGGGAAACGCTCAAGGATGCCGATGACGAGTTGTTGATCAATTCACTATCCATGATGCTCGATTTCGACGCTGACGAGAAACAGGCACTGCTTGAGGCGCCCTCGCTCAGCACGCGGCGCGAGACGCTCGTGACTTTGATCGAATATGCCCTGCGTGGCGGTGGTGAAGGTGAGATGATGCAATGAGCGATACGGTTGTAGAATTTGACCATCGCATGCTTGAAGCGTTGATTTGTCCGCGATCCCAGCAAACATTGCGCTATGATGCGGAGCGGCAGGAACTGATTTCAAAATCAGCGGGCCTCGCCTATCCCATCCGCAATGGCATTCCGGTGATGCTTATTGATGAGGCACGGGTGCTCGATTAAAGCGGCAGGCCCCGCATCAGGCGGGGTAGGTCACCGTTCAAACCTGCCGCTTCGCGGATGAACGTGCGCCGCAACGCGGGTAGGGCGCTGACAATCCCCATACCGATATCACGGGCCATGCGGATCAAAGCATTATCGTTCGAGAACAGGCGGTTGAAACTGTCTGTCGCCAGCGCGAGCGTGGCATTATCGAACCTCCGCCATTCCTGATAGCGCGCCAGCGCCACGCCCGCACCAAAATCTTCACCACGCCGTTGGGCATCAACGATCACCTCGCACAGCGCTGCAATATCGCGAAAACCTGCGTTCAGTCCCTGTCCCGCGATGGGATGTACGCCATGGGCGCTGTCTCCAATCAAGGCAATACGCGGGGCGATCATCTCATGCGCCAGCGACAGGCTCAGCGGGTAGGTATAGCGCGCACCCGCTAGTGAAATCTCGCCCAGAAAGTCGCCGAACCGCGGGCGCAGCACGTCGAGATATTCCGCATCAGGCAAGGCATGGATCCGCGCCGCGTTCTCAGCAGTCTCGGACCAAACAATCGAACTTCGGTTGCCTGTGAGCGGCAGGATCGCCAGTGGTCCGGGTGGCATAAAAAACTGGTGTGCGATGCCATTATGCGGCAGCTCGTGCGCCACGGCACAGACAAGCGCAGTCTGCCCGTAGGCCCAGCCTGTTCGGTTGATCCCCGCACGCTGCGCTGTTTCCGAATTGCGCCCGTCCGCCCCCACACAGAGCCGTGCGCGGAGTTCTTTGCCAGACGCGAGGGTGAGGGTGATGCCGGCCGCGTCCGCTTCCTGCGTGGTGACACGTTCGCCGTTCATCATCTGAACGCTATCTGATGCTGCAACAGCCTCCATCAAAGCGCGGCGCAGATGACGGTCTTGCACCATATGACCCATCGGACCTTCCTCAATCTCGGCATGGTCAAAATGCATAAAGAAAGGGGAGGGACCTTCTCCCGCACGCCCGTCGGTGACTTTGATCTCGAGCATCGGCTGCGCATCATCGGCAATCGCGTCCCATAGGCAAATCCCCTGCAGCATCCGCACGGAGGTCAGCGCCAGCGCATAGGAACGACCGTCAAACCCGTCTTCGGTACTGGCACCCGCTGGCAAAGTGTCAATCACAGTGACCCGCAACCCGCTGGCAGCGAGGGCGAGAGCAAGGGCAGGACCGTTCAGGCCGCCGCCGACGATGGCGATATCTGTATCAAAACTCATGACTTTAGATATGGGGGTTGGCAGGGGATTGTCCAGACGCCCATGCGCCGCTACCGTCAGATGACCAGATAGGGGAGAGCAATATGCAAGACTGGCTCAAAATGACAGCAGCAGACCTTGGCCGTGGCATCGGGGCAGGTGAGATTGATCCCGTTGCCCTGTGCGAGACTTATTTGGATGCGATTGAAGCGCACCCCTTGCGCGACCGCATTTACGCCCGCGTTACAGCCCACCGCGCACGCAGCGAAGCCGCAGCCGCTTCGGCCCGTGCGAAATCAGGACAGCGCCTTTCACCGCTCGACGGCGTCCCGATCAGTTGGAAAGACCTCTTTGATACGGCAAGCATCGTGACAGAAGCGGGGACCAATCTACTTGAAGGACGCGTGCCAGACCGCGATGCAGTTGTATTGCAAAACGCCACTGCTGCCGGGTTGGTCTGTCTGGGCAAAGTGCACATGAGCGAGTTGGCATTTTCGGGACTGGGCCACAATCCCTCCACAGCCACACCGCCTTGCATAAACGATGCCGATGCCGTTCCGGGCGGATCATCCTCTGGTTCTGCTGCGTCAGTGGCGTTCGGCTTGGCTGCGGCCAGCATCGGGTCAGACACAGGCGGTTCCGTTCGTATCCCTGCCGCGTGGAACGATCTGGTGGGGCTCAAGACAACACATGGGCGGCTCACGCTGGAAGGTGTCGTGCCCCTCGCGCTGAAATTCGACACCGTCGGACCGCTCTGCCGATCAGTTGAGGATGCCGCTTTGCTCACCGCTGCATTGGAGGGAAGCAAAGTGCCAGACCTGCGTGGTGCGACCCTCAAGGGGCGGCGTTTTGCCGTTTTAGAGACTGTTATGCTGGACAATTTGCGAGATGCACCAAAAGCTGCCTTTGCTCTTGCAGTAAAGCGGTTGGAAGCTGTGGGTGCGATAATCGAGACAATCAAAGTGCCCGCCGTACAACACGCGCTGGACATATCAGGCCCCTTGATCACATCCGAGGCTTACGGCCTGTGGCGCGATGTTATCGAAGCCGCACCAGAAAAGATGTATGAAGAAATCTTGCGGCGCTTTCGCTTGGGGGCGGAGCATTCTGGCCCTGATTATGTCTCGGCGTGGGCCAAGCTTGATGCAGCACGTGCTGAGTATGATGAAGCCACCGCTGGCTATGATGCGATCCTCGCTCCGACTGCGCCTATTCTGCCGCCGAACCTCGCGCGACTGATCGAGGATCAGGATTATTACGTGACCGAGAACCTGTTGGCCTTGCGCAACACCCGCATCGGCAACCTTCTGGGCCTTTGCGCGCTAACCCTGCCAACAGGCACGCCAAGCTGCGGTTTGATGCTCATGGCGGCGCCAGATTTCGACAATGCCATCCTGCGTCTGGGCGCTGCGGCAGAAGCCGCACTCGCGTAAGAGACCAAAAAGCCACAAGCCGCGCATATACATTGGAATTTTCCTAGACGCCGGACGACGATTTAAGCTACCTTAGGCCAAACGGGGCGATAACGATCCCGATCCGAGGCAGTTTTGATGAATTTTCCTGAGCGGTTTTCGAACCTTCCAGCTCATGCGTGGCCCCGTCTGCGTGCACTTCTTGATGTGCATGAGGGAGGCGGTCCGCTGATCCAGATGACAATAGGCGAGCCGAAACATGCGTTTCCGGCTTGGGTTACTGACGTGATTGCCCAGAATGCCGCTGGCTTTAACAGCTATCCGCCTAATGACGGCTCGCCCGAATTGCGCGGTGCGATTGCCGCATGGGTCAATCGCCGCTATGGCGTGCCAGTGGATGCCGATACCCAAGTCATGGCGCTCAATGGTACGCGTGAAGGACTGTACAACGCTGTTGTGGCGCTTTGCCCTGAGACGAAGAACGGCAAAAAGCCTGCGATCCTGATGCCGAACCCATTTTATCAGGTTTATATGATTGGCGCTATTTCTGGCGCTTGCGATCCCGTGATGGTCAATGCGACCGAGGCCACAGGCCATTTGCCCGACTTCCATGCTGTTGATGCCGAAACGCTTGACCGTACGGTTGCCGTTTACATTTGCTCGCCCGCTAACCCGCAGGGCGCAGTGGCGAGCCGTGACTATTGGGAGGCGTTGATCCGTTTGGCGGAAAAGCATGACTTCTTCATCTTCGCTGACGAATGCTATTCCGAGATTTACCGAGATACACCGCCCGTTGGTGCGTTGCAGGTCGCGCACGAGATGGGCACAGACCTCAACCGTGTTGTGATTTTCCATAGCTTGAGCAAACGCTCCAACCTTCCTGGCCTGCGCTCCGGCTTTTGCGCTTCGGGCACAGAGTCGATGCGCGAGATCAAGCAGCTGCGCAACTATGCAGGCGCACCTTTACCGCTACCGCTACAGGCTGCGGCGGCGGCGGTGTGGAACGACGAGGACCATGTGATCGAGAGCCGCGCAATGTACGCCGAGAAGTTCGAGATTGCGGATCGCATCTTTGGCAATGTCGCAGGCTACATCAGCCCCGAAGCAGGGTTTTTTCTGTGGCTACCCGTTGAAGATGACGAAGAAGCCACTGTGAAGCTGTGGCTTGAGACAGGTGTGAAGGTACTGCCGGGCGGCTATCTTGCCCAAGATGTTCCGGGCGTCGAGAACCCCGGCAAGAAATATATAAGAGCAGCCCTAGTGGCGCCAAAAGAAGAGACAGAGCGGGGGCTTATGGCCATCCGTGACTGTCTCTATGCGGTTTAAGAGGGACGAGTTAATGGCATATCAAACACGACAGCGCGAGCCGCTGCTGGACAGTAATACAGCAGAAGCGATTGAAAAACGTGGCAAGGAATTGCTTGGCATCGCCTTGGTCGTGCTTGGTGTGATGTCTGCCATGATGATCGGAAGCTATACGCCTGATGATCCGAACTGGATGCTTGCTACAGATGCGCCCGCGCAAAACTGGCTTGGTCGTATGGGTGCGTCGTTGGCCGCGCCGCTGTTTATGATTGTGGGCTGGGGTGCGTGGGGCTTGGCTGTTGTGCTCTTGGTCTGGGGGGTGCGTTTTGCGCTGCACCGCGGTCAGGAACGCGCCATGGGCCGTTTGATTTTCGCGCCGATTGCAGTGGCTCTTGGGGCCATCTATGCCGCCACGCTGACACCTGGAACTGAATGGTTGCAAACCCACAGCTTTGGCTTGGGTGGGTTGTTTGGTGACACGATCATGGGCGTCATCCTGACGATCCTGCCGATCGGTTCTACCTTTACGGTCAAGTTGATGTCGTTCCTGATGGGGATTGGTATTCTCGCTCTAGGCGCTTTTGTTCTCGGGTTTACAAAAGTTGAGCTGACCCGCTTTGCCCGCTTCCTGTTGGTCGGCACGATCATGGTCTATGCGACGATAATGAACATTCTTGGCCGCATTGCCGGTGGTGCAGTTGCTGCTGCCCAAAGCTTGCAGGCCAAACAGGCCGAGCGCCGCGAGCAGCGCCGCGCCACGCAGGCTGAGGCAAACGCGTATGCCGCCGAATACGCACAGGCCGAAGCCCAAGTCGCCCCTGCCGCCGCACGCATGCCACGCCTCATCGCGAGCCGGACTGCACCTGCTTCTGCGCCCCAGTATGCCACCGAGCCAGAGTATGAAGCAGTGCCCGAACCTGAAGCAAAGCAAAGCCTGCTGGCACGTATGCCGGGCCTCATCAAACGCCCCGATGCCATGCCAGAACCCGAACTGGTTGAGACCCCGCACCAGCCTGTGCTGGAGCAAGCGCCCAGCGAGGAGCGCATCAAAACCAAGATTTCCGATATTATCAAGAATCGCGTGCGGACCACCAATGCCGTCCATGTTCCTGCAACGGCACCTTTGACGCGGGGGCGTGGTCGCGGACCTGATCCGCTGCTGCTCAACACCAATCGGCCAGAGCCGCCGCTCACAGCCCGTGTGGCAAACGCACCAGCAACCGCACCTGCTGCACCCGTCGAGCCGCCCGTGACAGCACGTGCAATCCCGACGGCACCTACTGCGCCCGTCTACGCCGATGCCGCCCCGATGGAGAGCTATGACGCCCTCACCGAGCCATATGCCGATGACGAAGTGAACATTTTTGTCGAACCAGAGGTGGTCGATGATGCTCTTCCTCAAGAGCCAGTGTATGCGCCGCCCGCCGCTGCCGCACCAAAAATCCCTATGCAAGAGCCGAAGCGCGTGGTGATGCCCATGACCCGCAAGGCCGTCCCGCAAAGCAAGCAGGCCAAAGCCGAAGCTCAACCAGCGCTCTCGTTCGAGGACAGTCACCCGGGGTTTGAATTGCCCCCGCTGAGCCTGCTCGAATCCGCCGAAGACACGCCGCGCCTGCACTTGAGCGATGAAGCTCTGGAAGAAAACGCCCGCATGTTGGAGTCAGTGCTGGATGATTATGGCGTGAAAGGCGAGATCGTCGCCGTACGCCCTGGTCCGGTTGTGACAATGTACGAACTTGAGCCTGCTCCGGGCCTCAAGGCGTCGCGCGTGATCGGTCTTGCCGATGATATCGCCCGCTCCATGGCCGCACTGTCCGCACGCGTTTCTACCGTACCGGGGCGTAGTGTGATCGGTATCGAACTGCCCAATGAAAACCGCGAGAAGGTCGTTCTGCGCGAGATCATCAGCTCCCGTGATTTCGGTGATGGCAACCAGAACCTGCCGCTTGCCTTGGGCAAAGATATCGGCGGCGAACCTGTGGTCGCCAACCTCGCCAAGATGCCTCACCTGCTGATCGCTGGTACAACGGGGTCTGGTAAATCTGTGGCGATCAACACGATGATCCTGTCACTGCTGTATAAACTCAGCCCCGAAGAATGCCGCATGATCATGATTGATCCCAAGATGCTGGAACTCAGCGTCTATGACGGCATCCCGCATCTGCTGTCTCCAGTTGTGACCGACCCAAAGAAGGCGCTGGTAGCCCTGAAATGGACTGTTGGCGAAATGGAAGACCGCTATCGCAAGATGTCCAAAATGGGCGTGCGCAATATTGAAGGCTATAATGGCCGCGTGAAAGAGGCGCTGGCGAAAGGCGAGATGTTCTCGCGCACAGTCCAGACTGGTTTCGACGATGACACGGGCGAGCCTATCTTCGAGACGGAAGAGAACAAACCTGAAAAGCTGCCCTATATCGTGGTGATTGTGGACGAGATGGCGGACCTGATGATGGTTGCCGGCAAAGAGATCGAGGCCTGCATCCAGCGTCTGGCACAGATGGCGCGTGCCTCTGGTATCCACCTTATCATGGCGACCCAGCGTCCGTCCGTGGATGTTATCACTGGCACGATCAAGGCGAACTTCCCGACACGAATTTCATTCCAGGTGACCAGCAAAATCGACAGCCGCACTATTCTGGGTGAGATGGGTGCCGAGCAGTTGCTGGGTATGGGTGACATGCTTTATATGGCGGGTGGCTCAAAGGTGATCCGTTGTCATGGTCCGTTTGTGAGCGATGAGGAGGTCGAGGAAATCGTCAACCACCTAAAGCAATTCGGCGAGCCAGAGTATGTATCCGGTGTGGTCGAAGGACCGCCAGAGGACAAAGAAAACGACATTGATACTGTGCTGGGCCTCAACACTGGTGGCAACACGGATGGTGAAGATGCGCTCTATGACACTGCCGTGGCGATTGTGACCAAAGACCGCAAATGCTCCACGTCATACATCCAACGCAAACTCGCGATAGGCTATAACAAGGCCGCCCGACTGGTTGAGCAGATGGAGGACCAAGGGCTGGTCTCTCCCGCGAACCATGTGGGTAAACGTGAGATACTTGTACCAGAGCAGGGCTAACCTCCCCCCGCTGGTACCTCGTAAAATGGCCCCCTTTCTCAGGAGGAGGCCATTTCTTATTGTCGAATCTGCATTAGGCGGGTGCATTTGATCCGATAAACCACGCGTCTTTATCAAGCTGGCGGCTCACCTCGGTGAACAAATCCTCACAATCCGCATCGCCTGCATCGGATGCATCCCCGATTGCGTTGCGCACGCGCTTTCCGGTCACGAGGAACCGCTCTTTGAGTGCTGAAATGTGATCTTCGATGCTCACCATTTCCAGCGGGTAGGCGTCCAGCATTGTTTTGCTTGCTGCCTCTTCCACCGTCTCTCTCGCATGACCGCCCAGAATGACGGTACGCTCTGCCATCATATCGGCACTGTCGCGTAGGCGATCCGCTACGTCATCGAGCAATTCGTGCACGCCGATATAACCGGGTCCTTTCAAATTCCAATGTGCCTGCTTCACCGCAAGAGTGAGCGACACAAGGTCGGCAAGGCGTGCGTTGAGCAGGTCAATCATCTTGTGGCGGGTTTGGTCATCAAGGCCTGATGTGAATGCTTCTGGCATGGAATATCTCCTTTTCGTCTTTGGTTCAGTTGCTAGTACAAGTCCCCAACGGCGCGGATTGTTCCAATATGCGCGATCTCACGCCCAAAAAACGTGGTTGATATCGCATATCAAGGTGCGGTGGCTTATGTGATAGGCATCGCCAACGAAACTATACAGGAACTGACCCATGCGATTTTTGAAGACCATCACGCTTTCCGCTGCTTTGGCAATTGCCGCAACGGGGGCCATGGCGGACAAGCTGCCGCTGGGCAGTATCAGCAGCTATCTCAACGCGATGACGACCGCCCAAGGGGACTTCACTCAGATCAACGGGGATGGAACCATCTCTACAGGTACAATCTATGTCAAACGGCCTGGTCGGGTGCGGTTCGAGTATAATGCGCCTGATACAGGGCTGGTGATAGCAGGGTCCAACACAGTTGTGATTTACGACAAGAAATCAAATCAGGCGCCCGAGACCTATCCCCTGTCGCGCACGCCGTTGTCGATCATTCTGGCGCGTGATGTGAACCTGTCGCAGGCCAAGATGGTAACGGGCCATTCCTATGACGGCACCGCGACAACTGTCACAGCCCAAGACCCCGAGAACCCGCAATACGGCAACATCCAGATGAAGTTTACAGGCCCCAACCCGGAGTTGCGGCAGTGGATCATCAATGATGGCAACGGGGGCCAAACAACAGTGATTTTAGGAGAGCTGAAGAAGGGCGCAAACCTCGCGAACAAGCTGTTCGACGTTGGCAGCCCCGGAACGGTTAACCGCTAAAAGTAAACGTTCAGCGCGCCGTTAACGGTACGCTGAACGCCACAGCAAAAGTGCAGCGAGAAGGGCTGGTACGGTTTGTATCATCATGATCCGTGGCGAAATTGTGATGGCGCCGACCACTCCTGCGGCCATGATGAACAGCAAAAAACAGATACCAATTTTACGCTGCCATTCCCGATTTGTAATGCAAACTGCCCAGATCAGACCAACTGCCAGAAATGCGTTATACATACCCTGATTGGCAGCCAGAACTGTAGTTTGCCCAAAGAGCGCTGGTGGAAAAGTTGAGAAGACACGTGGCCCAGTAGTTTCCCACGCGAACATCTCAAAATAAGCAATATAGAAATGTAGTGCTGCAATGAGCCCCATCAAAACGCGTGCAGTCATCAGCATGATACATTCACTCGTTTCTGCGATTATGGCACCACACCGTTGCGTGGGTGTCTACCGCAATCTACAGCCTGCGATCTGTTGTTGGTACATATCCGACCGCGTGGCGACTTTGCCTGCAACCTGCACCAGCCACGGTTTGCTGTTGTAGGAACCGCGGCGGAAGCCTGTGTGACCTTCGTGATACGCCAGATACTGGTTGCGTGCATCATCAAGGGCGACGCCGTTACGCTCGCGGGTGATGTTCTTGTACCAGCCCATAAAGTCGGTGGCGTCGTTGATATCGTCACGTCGGGCAAAGCGGCGGTTCTCGGCTTTGAGGTATTCGTCCCATGTCGCATCAAGCGCTTGGCCATAACCGAATGCACTCGACTGGCGGCCCATCGGGATCACGCCCAAGACATAGCGGAAGGGGGTGCGGGCATCGCCGACGAACTTGCTTTCTTGATGGATCGTTGCCATCTGCACGTGAACGGGTACGCCCCATTTACGTTCGGCCGCTTTGAACGCTTTGTGATAATCGGGGCGCTGTTGGAGAATCGTACAGGCATTGTCCAGATCCCGCGGAGGGGTCGTGGAGGAGCCGCCACAGCTTGCCAGCAGTAGCACGACAATCATGGAGCGGAGAGGTGTTTTCATGTGATCTGCTCAATTTTAGTTTATTTTATATTTTTCCTGATTATAGCCGAAGACGCTGGGTTTTTACAGTAAAAACCTACAATAGCACCGCCAAAAGAAGCGGTAATGCGCCGATAGAAATCAGGGTCGACACCACGACCAGACCCGCGACCGACTCAGCATCGGCGCCAAATTTTTCGGCAAGCATATAGGAGGTTACGGCGACGGGAGTTGCCACTTGGAGCACCAGCACGCCAAAGGCGACGCGGTCCAAGGCGAAGGCCAAACCTGCCAACCACGCGATGCCGACACAAAAGATCAGTTTGAGTGTTGAGAGCACCATGGCCCGACCGATTCCTTTTGGCGTGAGGCGTGCTACAGCGACACCAAGTGTGATGAGCATTAGCGGAATCGCCATCTGCCCGATCAGCTCAAGCGTGTTGGTGAGAAAGCGTGGCGTCTGCCAATCCTGCCACAAAAACAGGCCGCCCAAAAGCGTGGCCCAGACCAGCGGTTCGCGCAGCACTTTGCCGAAACTGCCCGCCCCTGCGACCAGCCAGACACCAAAGGTAAATGCCCAAATCGCCATAATCGCAAAGACGATTACGGCATAGCTTAGTCCTTGATCCCCAAAGGCAAAAAGCGCCAGAGGCAGGCCAAGATTGCCTGTGTTGCCGAAGATCATCGGCGCAACGTAGGTGCGGCGGTCATACCCTGCTACGCGGATCAAGCCCCATGCGACCACTGTCACGCCCCCATAGGCGGCGATCGAGGCCAGCGAAAGGGCAGTGAGGGCGGCGGGATCAATGTCTGTCTGCATCAAAGCAGTGAAGATCAGGCAGGGCACCGCAAGGGTTGTGGCAAGCTGGGTGACAAAGTTAATTCGGTATTCAAATCCGAGTTTCACCCATGTAAATCCTACCGCAGCGAGCAGGAAAACGGGGGCGACGATCTCTAGAACCGTGAGTGTCAAGTTCACAGACTGTTTCCTTTAAGTAAGCTGCAAGTGTTGGACAAAATGTACTTGTTTCAAGTATGAACGAGGAGTAGGGAGCGCATTGAAATGATTAGAACGCGCGCGAAATATCATCTGGGACAAGTGGTCCGCCATAAGAAACACCCCTTTCGCGGGGTGATTTTTGACGTGGACCCAGAGTTTGCAAATACCGAGGAATGGTATGAGTCGATTCCCGAGGAAAGCCGGCCCATCAAGGGGCAGCCGTTTTATCACCTGCTCGCCGAAAACGACCAAAGCTACTATGTGGCCTATGTGTCTGAGCAGAACCTCGTTGCGGATTATAGCGGTGAGCCAGTCGATCATCCTGATATCCCTGACCTGTTTGGACCGTTCGAAAACGGGACCTATCCGCTGCATTTCCAACTGAACTAAGCGGGGGGTGCCATCCGTGCACCACCTGTACACCCTGCGTACACCCCCCAGACTCCGTTAATATCCCAAGGCGCAGCCGTCTTTGCGCGGATCGGACGCGCCTTCAAGTACACCGCTCTCGTGGATTTTGATCGCTTGTGCGCCGCCGATTGCTGTTCTGGGGATCGCTACCGTGTGGCCCATCTCTGACAGCTCGGCGCGGATCGCATCGGAATACCCACGCTCCACATTGAGGGTGCCGTTGTCGGTGAAGGCGCGGGGCGCATCAATCGCCGCCTGCGGGTCCATCCCGAAATCTGAGAGGTTGGAGGCGAATCGCGCGTGGCCGCAGCATTGGTACGCGCCGCCCATGACGCCAAACGGCATAATCACGCGACCGCCCTGACGGATCATGCCAGGGATGATGGTGTGCATCGGGCGCTTGCCGCCTTTAAGCTCGTTGGGGTGCCCTTCCTCCAGCGTGAAGCCAGCGCCGCGGTTTTGCATTAGCAGGCCGAATTTGTCGGACGCAATGCCAGAGCCGAAGCCGTGGAAGATCGAATAGATCAGCGAGACGGACATTCCGTCGCCGTCGACGACGGTGATATAGATCGTGTCTTTGTGAACGGCCTCTGAAATTGCTGCTGCACTTGCCATAGCTTTGGTGGGATCAATGAGCGCGGCGAGTTTTTTGGCCGTGTCCATTTCAAGCATGTAGTCGGCGCGGGTTGCGTAATCGGCGTCCGCGAGGAAGCGGTTGCGGGCATCATAGGCCAGCTTGGTCGCTTCGGCTTCGATGTGGATGCGCTGCGCGCCGAGTGGGTCCATGCCCGCCATGTCGAACTGGGACAGGATGTTGAGCATCAGGAGGGCGGTTGCCCCTTGGCCGTTTGGCGGATGCTCGACCACTTCGAGGTCTTTGTAGGTGCCAGAGATTGGTGTGGTTGGCGTGCAGGAAACTGAGGCGAAGTCCTCTGCCGTGTGTTTGCCGCCCATTGCGTTAAGTGCGGCCAGCATGTCCTCGGCGACTTCGCCTGTGTAGAAGGCATCGCGGCCGTCTTTTGCAACGCGGCGGAGTACTTCGGCCTGACCGGGCGCGCGGAAGATGTCGCCCGCTTTGGGAGCCTTGCCGTTGATCAGATATTTGTCGCGGGCGGTCCCTTGCAGGGTTCCCGCGTCATTGCCCCAGTCAAAGGCCACGCGCGGGGCGACAACAACGCCTTCATCCGCATAGCGAATCGCGGGGGAAAGGATCGCATCGAGGCCGAGTTTACCCACCTTGTCAGAGAGATAGCAGAAAGCATCCATCGCGGCGGGAATGGTGACGGCATGGGCGGAGCGCATGGGGACGGTTTTCTCACCTGCATCGCGCAACTGTGCCGCATCGAGTGCGGCAGGCGCGCGGCCCGAGCCGTTGAGGGCGTGGACCTCGTCGCTGCCGCCTTCCGACCAGAGCACAAAGCAATCGCCGCCAATGCCTGTCATCTGCGGCTCACAAATACCCAAGAGCACTGCGCCTGCGATTGCGGCATCCATGGCGTTGCCGCCACGCTCCAGCACATCAATGGCAGCTTTCGCGCCCAAAGGGTGGGAGGTGGCGCACATGCCACCTGTTGCCAGAACAGGAGAACGGCCAGGAAATTGGAAATCACGCATCAGGGGAGCCTTGCTAAATCAAACATTTGGTACGAAACTAGTGCGGATTGGCGGGGCTGCCAAGGCGAATGCCAAATCGAAACTGTTTTGCTGATGAGAGGGAGGTTAGTGCTCCGGCGCCGCGTACTGGGTGGGGGCAATTAAACGCGACGCCGGAGGAAGCTATATGCAGCTACAAGGGACGGTATAACGGTGAAGCGTGGCGGAAATGTGATGATGCAAGGGCATGTTTAAGGAATTGCCCGTTTACATTCACAGTCGCCTAAAACCCCACAGGGAGTTGCAAGGTCAGATGGTTGGCGGTGCCAACACGGGCATATTGCACGTCAGTTGCGAGTGTGTGGATCAGATACCAGCCGAATCCGCCTTCGGGAAGGTCGGCTGTTTCGACATCCATATCTGGTGTTTTGGCAACGGGTGCTGTCCCGTCTGGCATTGGCGCGCCACAATCAATCACAGTAAGGTTCATACCTGCAGGTCCGTGACTGCCGCGAATCTCGATCGCGGTCAGTGTTGGTGTGTTGGCAAGGCCATGTTCCACCACATTGTTTAGCGCCTCGGCGAGGACAAGCTCAACTGTGCCAGCCTCGTCTGTGTTGAGGTGCAAGGGTTCGATAAGAGCCATTATTTGGGCAAGACCATCCCGCACGGCATCCTCGGTCCCCTGTAGGGATAGGGCGAAAGGAGGAAGATCAGGCAATGGCGTGGCTCCGGTACGGTGCAATCATGCGCGCAGTTTTGTCAGTGCGGCCTCAACCGTCGGATACACGCCAAAGACCGAATCCATGCGCGTCAGGCGAAATACCTTGTCCACCGTTGGCGTGAGCCCTGCGAGAATCAGTTTGCGATCAGGGGCGAGGTTCTTCATGGCGGCGACAATCGCGCCAAGGCCGCTCGAATCGATGAACTGCACATGGTTGAGGTCGAGGACGACGGTATCGGTCCCCCCTTCGGTGGTGTCGCGCATGCGGTCTTTAAACGCCAGTGCCACGGCAGCATCAATGCGCGGTTCCTGCACGGTCACGATCTGGAGGCCGGGTTCTGTTGAGCTGGTAAGTTCCATGTTATATTCCTGTAAGGATTACGTGCTCCCCTCTCCTAAAGCCAAATGGCTAAGAAGTTGTAAGCACCTCAAAATAGGAGAGCGGAAATGCACAAAGTGGTTATTGCAGGCGCGGCGCGGACGCCGATGGGCGGGTTTCAGGGTGCATTTTCCGATATGACGGCGGCCCAGTTGGGCGGCGCGGCGATCCGTGCGGCACTGGCTGGCGCGGGTCCCGCAGTTGTTGAGGAGGTGCTCATGGGCTGCGTTCTGCCCGCTGGTCAGGGTCAGGCGCCTGCGCGTCAGGCGGGGTTTGCGGCTGGTCTGGGTGAGAAAGTGCCAGCGACAACGCTGAACAAGATGTGCGGCTCTGGCATGAAGGCGGCGATGATCGGCTTTGATCAGATCGCTCTTGGCAATACGTCTGTGATGGTCGCAGGGGGCATGGAAAGCATGACGAACGCGCCCTATGTGCTGCCCAAGATGCGCGGCGGTGCGCGTTTGGGTCATGCGGCTGTGGTGGATCACATGTTCCTCGACGGGTTGGAGGATGCCTATGACAAGGGGCGTCTGATGGGCACGTTTGCGGAGGACTGTGCGGAAACGTTTCAGTTTACGCGTCAGGTGCAGGACGACTATGCACTGGCCTCACTGAGCCGCGCGTTGGAAGCGCAGGAGAGCGGTGCCTTTGCCGACGAGATCGCAGCGGTTGACGTCAAGTCCCGTAAGGGGAGTGTCACAGTCGACGCCGACGAGCAGCCCAAGAGCGCGCGGCCTGACAAAATCCCGCAGCTCAAGCCAGCCTTCCGCGAAGGCGGAACTGTGACCGCGGCGAATTCTTCTTCGATCTCCGACGGTGCAGCAGCGCTTGTCCTTGCGTCAGAAGACGCTGCAAAGGCCCAAGGCCTCACCATCCGTGCACATATCATGGGTCATGCCAGTCATGCCCAAGCACCAGGATTGTTTACAACAGCTCCCGTGCCTGCCGCGCAAAAGCTGCTCAAGCAGATAGGCTGGAGTAAGGATGATGTGGACCTATGGGAAGTGAACGAGGCTTTCGCAGTGGTTCCGCTCGCCTTTATGCACGAGATGGGGATCGACCACGACCGCGTGAACGTGAATGGTGGTGCCTGTGCGCTGGGCCACCCCATTGGCGCATCAGGCGCGCGCATCATGGTGACACTCCTTAACGCATTGGAGAAACGCGGTCTGAAACGCGGCATTGCGGCGATTTGTATCGGCGGTGGCGAAGGCACAGCTATCGCGATTGAACGCGCCTGATCCTCTCTATTTTGCCTTTAAACTCAATTCCAACAAAAGCACCTAAACCCATGCCTATCGATTATGAACACCTGTCGAAAAACATTGCTGCTCTCACCGAGGGGGAGGACGATTCTGTGGCGTTGATGGCGACTGTTGCCTGCGAAGTGCACCACAGCGACGACCGCTTTGACTGGACGGGGTTTTATCGCGTGACGGGGCCGGAAATGCTCAAAATCGGGCCGTATCAGGGCGGGCATGGCTGTCTGGTTATACCGTTCAGCCGTGGCGTGTGTGGCGCTGCGGCGCGCACCGGTGAGGTGCAACTGGTGCCGGATGTGGAAGCATTCGAGGGGCATATTGCTTGTGCCAGTTCCACGCGGTCCGAGTTGGTGCTGCCTGTGTTTGGCGGGCAGGGGCAACTGCTGGGCGTTTTTGATCTGGATAGCGACCAGCCTGATGCCTTTACCCAAGCGGATGCAGACGCGCTGGCGGGTATCCTGAAAACGACATTTGCTGCCGTGAAATAATACTAGATTTTTTCACGGACCTCTGACAGGGTTTTGGGAGGACGCGCGCTCGGGAGTGGAGTTGTGGCGTCTGACCAGTTCTTTTTGCCAGAGGTTCCATGCGCCACGATCTGCCTGACACACATTTGACGCTTGGCGCTGATTTGCGTGCGCTGCGCCGTGCGCGGGGTGTGACGCTGGCGCAGATGGCGCAGGCGCTGGGGCGCTCGGTCGGCTGGTTGAGCCAAGTGGAGCGGGACAAGTCGGAGCCGTCGATCACTGACCTGCGGTTGATCGCAGCGCAGTTCGATGTGCCTGTGTCGATCCTCTTTCGCCATGCGGCGGCTCCAGCGGATGAGGCGGGATATGTGGTGCGCAGTGGCACGCGGCGGCCTATCGGGTCGAGCGTGGCGGGGTTGGTCGAAGAGTTACTCTCCCCCGACCTCACCGATGATTTCGAGATGGTGCATTCTACCTTTGCCCCCCACAGCCGCATCAAGGACGCTGTGCAGCGGCCGACGCAAGAGGTCGGCTATGTTATTTCAGGCATGTTGGAGATGGAGATTGCGGGGAAGGTTCATACCCTGAATGCAGGCGACAGTTTTCGCGTGCGCGGGGAGCCGTTTCGCTGGGCTAATCGCACCCCTGATCCCGTGGTGGCGATCTGGGTCATCGCCCCGCCTGTGTATTGAGGGGGTAGCGATGTTCAAGGGCTCATGTTTATGCGGTGGCATCACCTTTACGGCCAAAGGGGCAGCGCGTGATCCTGCGGCCTGTCATTGTACCCAGTGCCGCAAGCAATCAGGGCATCATTGGGCATCCGTGCAGGTCATGGATGCAGATTTATTGATTATGGGCAGCCCTAGTTGGTTTGCATCCAGTGAAACTGCCAAGCGCGGCTTTTGCCCGACTTGCGGGTCTTTTCTGTTCTGGAAGGGTGAAGGCGATCCTGACACTGGGATCAGCCTTGGTGCGGTGGACGGACCTACGGGTCTGCGGCTGGAGCGACACATCTTTACCGCTGACAAAGGCGATTATTACGACATTGCGGACAACGTCCCCCAAGAGGAGCAAGAAACATGAGTGATTTTCCAACCACGGCCCGTGTGGTCATTATTGGAGGCGGCGTTGTCGGCACATCGACGCTGTACCATCTGGCCAAGGCGGGCTGGAAAGACTGTGTTCTGGTGGAAAAGAACGAGTTGACTGCTGGCTCGACGTGGCATGCGGCGGGGAACTGTCCAAACTTCTCAAGCTCGTGGGCCGTGATGAACATGCAGCGCTACGGGTTGGAGATGTACCGAACGCTCGGTGAGGATGTTGATTATCCGATGAACTACCACGTCACGGGCAGCTTGCGTCTGGCGCATAGAAAAGAGCGGATGATGGAGTTTGAACGGGTCGCCTCGATGGGGGCCTATCAGGGTCTGGACATGGGGATGCTGACGCCTGCGGAGTTGAAAGAGTATCATCCGTTTCTGGAGACGCATGACCTTGAGGGTGGCATGTGGGATCCGTTGGATGGGGACATTGATCCGGCACAGTTGACGCAGGCCTTGGCCAAAGGTGCGCGCGAGGCAGGCGGGCGGATTGAGCGGTTTGCGCCTGTTGTGGGCATCGACCGTGATGGCGACGAATGGATTGTGAAGACCGAGAAGGGCGATATCCGCTGTGAGAAAGTCGTCAACTGTGCGGGCTATTACGCGCAGCGTGTAGGCGAGATGTTCAAGCCATTTGGTGGGCGCACTGTGCCAATGGTGACCATGTCGCATCAGTATTTCCTGACAGAGCCGATTGCCGAGCTTGAGGCGTGGACCAAGGAGAAAGGGCATAAGGTGCCGCTCGTTCGTGACGTGGATATTTCCTACTACCTGCGTCAGGATAAGAACGGTCTGAACCTTGGGCCGTACGAGCGGAACTGCAAGGCGCATTGGGTGACGCCCGATGATCCGATGCCGGAAGATTTCAGCTTCCAGCTTTATCCCGACGATCTGGAGCGGTTGGAGTTTTATATCGAGGATGCGATGGCGCGCGTGCCGATCCTTGGGACGGCGGGTGTGGGGCGCAATATCAATGGGCCGATCCCCTATGCGCCTGACGGGTTGCCGATGATTGGACCGATGCCGGGTGTGAAGAACGCCTATGAGGGCCACTCGTTCACCTTTGGCATCGCACAGGGCGGTGGTGCCGGTAAGGTGCTGTCGGAATGGATCATGCACGGCGAGACTGAGCTAGACATGTGGGCCACTGATCCGCGCCGCTATACCGACTATACCGATCACGATCATTGTTTGGTCAAGGCGTTGGAGACCTATGGCCATGAATACGCGATGCACTTCCCGCATCACGCATGGCCTGCGGGGCGCGATAAAAAGCTGTCGCCTGTGCATGATAAAGTATTGGCGGCAGGCGGTCAGATGGGCGCTTACAACGGTTGGGAGCGCGCGAACTGGTTTGCGCAAGCGGGAGATGATGTGTCCGAGGAGAGTACCCAGACGTGGGACCGTGCGGGGCCATGGGCTGCGCGCATCAAGGAAGAAGTCGAGGCGGTACGGGATAATGTGGGCGTGTTGGACCTGCCCGGTTTCTCGCGGTTTAACCTGTCGGGCGCAGGTGCGGCGGAGTATCTGCGCGGGCGGATTACGGGCGGCTTACCCAAAGTTGGCCGCATGAACCTTGCTTATTTCGCGGACAGTCGCGGGCGGATTTTGACAGAGATGTCGATCATGCGGCATGGGGAGGATCAGTTCACGCTTATCACGGCAGCGACGGCGCAGTGGCATGATTTTGACGTGCTGAATAGCGGGCTGCCCGAGGGGTTGAGCCTGTCGGATCACACAACCGAATACTCGACGCTGATTGTGAGTGGTCCGAAGTCGCGGGCGCTGTTCGAGGCGATCGGGACGGAGGCGGATTTGGCTGCCTCGTGGTTGTCGATCCAGCCCGCAACAGTTGCGGGGGTCAAATGTGCCTTGGCGCGGGTGTCCTTTGCGGGGGAGTTGGGTTGGGAAATCCATGCGGCCATGGCGGATGTTCCAAAACTATACGCTGCCGTATTGTTAGCGGGGGCCAAGCCGTTTGGCATGTATGCGCTGAACTCCATGCGGATGGAGAAAGGCTACCGTGCATGGAAGGGTGATTTGTCCACCGACTACACCTTGCTGGAGGCGGGGCTGGCGCGATGGGTTAAGCTGGATAAACCGCAGGAGTTTACGGGCAAGGCGGCGCTGATTGCGCAGAAAGCCGAGGGCGTGAAAAAGCGGTTTGTCACCATGATCGTCGAGGCGGGGGATCAGGACGCACCCTATATGTCGACGGTCTATCACGACGGAAAAGTTGTGGGTGAGACGACCAGTGGCGACTGGGGCTACCGTGTCGATGCGAGCATTGCGCTGGGCACCATCCGCGCCGATCTGGCGGTTGAGGGAACCGAGTTGGAAGTCAACATTTTCGGGCGTATGTGCAAGGCAATTGTACAAGCGGACCGCCCATTGTGGGATCCCGAAAATGAAAGATTACGCGCATGACAAACATCACCCTTCTGGACGGCTCCATCGGGCAAGAACTGGTTAAGCGGGACAATGGTCCGCCGACCAACCTGTGGTCGACCAGTGTGATGATGGAAAAGCCTGAATTGGTGCGCGGGGTGCATGACGATTATTTTGCCGCGGGGGCGTCGGTGGCGACCTCTAATACCTATGCTGTTCACCTGAACCGTTTGGAGCGGGCGGGGATTGCGGACAAGCAGGGGGCGCTGATGGACATTGGCGTGAATCAGGCGGTGGCGGCGCGTGATGCACATGGGAGTGGGCGTGTGGCGGGGGCGATGGGGCCGCTGCTCGCGACCTACCGCCCTGACCTGCAACCCGATGTTGGGATCGCGACCGAGCAGTTCGCCCGCCACATCCGCCTGTTGGGTGACCGCATTGATTTTCTGTTGGCGGAGACTGTCTGCTCGCTTCAGGAAGCGGAGGGGATTTTTCAGGGGTATGAGGCGTCTGGTACGGATAAGCCGCTTTGGATGGCGTTCTCGGTCGATGATGCGGACGGGACCAAACTGCGCTCGGGCGAGCCGTTGTTTGTGGTGACGGAGATGCTGAACCACTACCGTCCTGCGGCTGTCTTGCTGAACTGCTCCATGCCTGAGGCGATTAGGCAGGGGCTGCCGATGTTGACCGATTGCGGGTTGCCGTTTGGTGGCTATGCCAACGGGTTCACGATGATTACCGACGACTTCAAAAAAGACGCACCGACTGTTGATGCGCTGAGTGCGCGGACGGACCTCATGCCTGATGCCTATGCTGATTTTGTGATGACGTGGGTTGGTGCGGGGGCCACGATTGTGGGTGGCTGTTGCGAAGTCGGCCCTGACCATATTGCTGAAATTGCCCGACGTCTGAAAGGCGCGGGTCACACCATCGTTTAAGAGAGGTCTTCCATGGCTGATGTTCCTGCACATGCACGCGTTGTTATTATCGGGGGCGGGGTTATCGGCTGCTCCGTTGCGTATCACCTGACGAAACTGGGGTGGAAAGATGTCGTGCTGTTGGAGCGTAAGCAGCTCACGTCAGGTACAACGTGGCATGCAGCAGGCTTGATTGCACAGCTGCGCGCGACGGCGAATATGACCAAGCTGGCGAAGTATTCCCAAGAGCTTTACGGCAACCTTGAGGAAGAGACAGGCGTTGCGACAGGGTTCAAGCGCTGCGGGTCGATCACGGTGGCGCTGAGCGAGGAGCGGCGGGAAGAGATTTTCCGTCAGGCCGCTATGGCGCGGGCCTTTGGTGTGCATGTCGATGAAATTTCCCCCGCCGAAGTGAAGGCGCGGTACGAGCATCTGAACATCGAGGGCGTGACGGGTGGCGTTTATCTGGACAAGGACGGGCAGGGTGATCCCGCCAACATCGCGCTGGCGCTGGCCAAGGGCGCGCGTCAGCGGGGCGGTAAGGTGATCGAGCGGACGGCGGTGACGGGTGTCACGCGCGAGGGGCGTCGGGTGACAGGTGTTGACTGGCAGCAGGGTGAGGAGACGGGGCACATCACGGCGGATATGGTCGTTAACTGTGCCGGTATGTGGGGCCATGCAGTGGGCAAGATGACGGGGACGAACGTGCCGCTACATGCGTGCGAGCATTTCTATATCGTCTCCGAGCCGATTGCGGGTTTGACCCAGATGCCTGTGCTGCGGGTGCCAGATGAGTGCGCATATTATAAGGAAGACGCGGGCAAAATGTTGCTGGGCGCGTTTGAGCCAAATGCAAAGCCTTGGGCGATGGACGGGATTCCTGCGGACTTCGAGTTTGACCAACTGCCAGAGGATTTTGACCACTTCGAGCCGATATTGGAGCATGCGGTCAACCGTATGCCGATGCTGGCGGAGGCTGGTATCCATACTTTCTTCAACGGACCTGAGAGCTTTACCCCTGATGATGCCTATCATCTGGGGCTGGCGCCCGAGATGGATAATGTCTGGGTTGCGGCGGGGTTCAACTCGATCGGTATTCAGTCGGCTGGCGGTGCGGGGATGGCGCTGGCGCAGTGGATGGACGAGGGGCAAAAGCCGTTCGACCTTGGCGATGTGGATATCAGTCGCATGCAGCCGTTTCAGGGCAACAAGACGTATTTGTTCGAGCGCAGCAAAGAGACGCTGGGCCTGCTTTATGCCGATCACTTTCCCTTCCGCCAAAAGGCGACGGCACGCGGCGTGCGGCGCACGCCGTTCCATGCGCACCTGTTGGAGCGTGGTGCGGTCATGGGCGAGATTGCAGGCTGGGAGCGGGCCAACTGGTTTGCGAACGAGGGGCAAGAGCGGGAGTATAAGTACAGCTGGCAGCGGCAGAACTTTTTCGACAACGTGGCCGCCGAGCATAAGGCGGTGCGCGAGAATGTCGGCATGTACGACATGTCGTCATTCGGCAAAATCCGTGTCGAGGGGCGCGACGCTGAGGCGTTTATGAACTATGTCGGTGGTGGCGACTATACGGTAGCGAATGGTAAGATCGTCTATACCCAATTCCTCAACAAGCGCGGGGGGATCGAGGCGGATGTGACTGTCACGCGGATGAGTGAGTATGCCTATCTGGTGGTGACACCTGCGGCGACGCGTCTGGCGGATGAGACGTGGCTGCGGCGCAATCAGGGTGATTTCAACGTGGTCATTACCGATGTGACGGCGGGCGAAGGGGTGCTGGCTGTGATGGGGCCGCAAGCGCGGGCGTTGTTGCAGGCGGTTAGCCCCAATGATTTTAGCAATGATGTGAACCCGTTTGGCACAGCGCAGGAGATCGAGATCGGGATGGGTCTGGCCCGTGTGCACCGCGTGACATACGTGGGGGAGCTGGGTTGGGAAATTTATATCAGTGCGGATCAGGCCCCTCATGTGTTCGAGACGCTGGCCGAGGCGGGGAAGGATTTTGACCTCAAGCTGTGCGGGATGCACATGATGGACAGTTGCCGCATCGAGAAGGGTTTCCGCCATTTTGGCCATGACATCACAAGCGAGGATCATGTGCTGGAAGCGGGGCTTGGCTTTGCAGTGAAGACCAGCAAGCCTGATTTCATCGGGCGCGAAGCAGTGCTGGAGAAGAAGGAAGCGGGGCTGAGTATGCGCATGGTGCAGTTCAAGCTGACGGACCCCGAGCCGCTGCTCTATCACAACGAGCCTGTGCTGAGGGATGGTGAGATTGTCGGCTACCTGAGCTCTGGCGCTTATGGGCATCATCTTGGGGCGGCGATGGGCATGGGGTATGTGCCGTGCAAGGGTGAGACACCTGCGGACGTGCTGGCCTCCACCTATGAAATCGACGTGATGGGAACGCGGGTAAAGGCCGAGGCCTCGCTTAAACCGATGTATGATCCCACCTCTGCACGCGTGAAAGTGTAGCGGTACAATTGAGGGCTTTCCCTTGCCCCCTTCCTTGCCCTAACGCTGTGGGGCAAGGAGACTGATATGGCCACGCCCAACACGGATCAAGACACGCCTCAAGGCCTGCTGTTTGCGGGTGGTGCCTATGTGCTGTGGGGGTTTTTGCCGCTGTATATGAAACTGCTGAGCCATATTCCCGTGGCCGAAGTAATTGCACACCGCATCATCTGGTCGGTGCCGATTGCCGCTGTTGTCCTGATCCTGCTGGGCCGTACCGCGACCCTGCGCGAGGCGTTTCGCAATCCACGCATGTTGGCGATGGGCTGTGTCACGGCGGCGCTGATATCGCTCAACTGGGGGATTTATGTCTATGCGATTGTGACGGATCGCGCGTTGGACGCGGCGATCGGATACTACATCAACCCGCTGTTCAGCGTGTTTCTGGCGGCGGTGCTGTTGGGGGAAAAGCTGCACCGCATGCAATGGGTCGCGGTGGGAATCGTGAGCGTGGCAGTGCTGGTGTTGATTGTGGACGCCGAGGAGACGCCATGGCTCGCCTTTGGCATGATGCTCACATGGGGGTTCTATGCGCTGGCGAAGAAGAGCCTGCCGATCGGGCCTAATCAAGGGTTCTTGATGGAAGTGCTGTTGCTGCTACCCCCTGCGCTGGCCTATGCGGTTTATATGGGCAGCACGGGCGGGGCGAAGTTCTTGGGCGATGTTGGCGATACATGGCTGCTGCTCGGCTGTGGTGTTGTGACGGCTGTGCCGCTGCTATGCTATGCAAACGGAGCCAAGTTGTTGCGCCTGTCGACCATCGGCATCATGCAATATATCGCACCCACGATGATCATGCTCAACGCGGTGTTCATCTTTGGCGAGCCGTTTGGCCGTGCGCGCGCGATCGCGCTGCCGCTGATCTGGGTTGCACTCATCATCTTTACTGTCTCGATGGTCCGGCAGATGAAGGCTAAGCGTTTAGCTCAGAGCTGATTTATGCTTCATGAAGGCGGGGTCTTTTGCGACCCGCTCATTCATGGCGGCCCGCAAGGCACCGATGGTTTTGTGGGGGCGCATGACAACTTCCATAATCTGGATTTGACCGTCGTCGTTCAGGGTGAACAAGTCTACGCCAACACAATCAAGCCCCTCGACCTTGCACTGAAACTCCAACGCCCAATCATTCCCCGACCCCATGACGCGACGGTATTCAAAATCGGTGAAGACTTCGTTCACGTGCTCCAGTACGGCCGCCACGGCATCGCGGCCATTCCATGTGGCCCAATAGGTCGGTGGTTGGAATTTGACGTCATCTGCCATGAGCGCGGGTACGCCGCTGTGGTCATGTGCAAGGACAAGGTCGTGGAATTTCTGGATCGTTGGATGCATGTCTGATCTCCCGTTTCTCTTGAACGTGCCACGGCATGGGTTGAAAACAAACCCTGCACATGGGACTGAGGCCGCTATGGACGCAACGTACTCTCCCCCGATGGACCCGCTTGAGGTCCTGCATCTCGACCATGAAGTCATTCTGGTCGACAAGCCTGCTGGCTTGCTCTCGGTGCCGGGTAAAGGGCCGGAGCTTGCTGATTGTTTGCTGACGCGCTTGCAGGCGGCGTTTCCGGATGCGCTTCTGGTCCACCGACTGGACCGTGATACCTCGGGCGTGATGATATTCGCGCTCACACGGCATGCACAACGGCATCTAAATCTGCAGTTTGAAAAGCGGATGACCAAGAAGACTTACATTGCCCGTGTCTGGGGTGTTCCTGCGGAAAAGAAGGGCACGATTGACCTGCCGCTTATCGTGGACTGGCCGAACCGCCCGCGCCAAATGGTGTGCCACGAGACAGGCAAGCCTGCGCAAACGGACTGGCGCATGGTGAAGGACGAAGGAGACACGGCGCGCGTGCGCTTGTCGCCCCATACAGGACGCAGTCACCAGCTGCGGGTGCACATGCTGAGCCTTGGCCATCCGATATTGGGTGATCCGTTTTATGCAGAAGGGATGGTGCGAGATTTCCCCCGCATGATGCTGCATTCGGAGGAACTACGCTTCAAGCATCCAGATGGGGGACAATCCACGCGGGTGCGGAGCAAGGCTCCGTTTTAACGGGGCTGTTGTGATTGGGTCATTTTGCGGGATTGAGTTTAAGAGGCAAACTAGAGGAGCGTCGATCGGAACGATCACCCCACAGTGATTTCTCAATCATTGCGGGGCTCTCTACTTTGCACGCGGGGTCGCTCTCCAGCTGTCCGCGCGCCCCAACGCTACCAGACCATGGTTAAGAGAAGTTTACCAAGAACAGCTTTCTTCTCTATTTTGCTTCTTAAACTCAATTCCACAGCTGCAATAATGCTCAAGTATCAGCAATGAAAAGGGCCGCCCAAAGGCAGCCCTTGTCTTAATCTAGTTGGTGAGAGGCCTATTCGGCAGCCCAGCCTGACACGGCTTTGACTTCGAGAAACTCCTCAAGGCCAAAAACGCCACCTTCGCGGCCGTTGCCGGACTGTTTGTAGCCACCAAAGGGGGAGCCTTGGGCGAAGCCTTGGCCGTTTGTTTCGACCATGCCGGAGCGCAGGCGGCGGGCGACGCGGCGGCGTTTTTCCGTGTCCGTGGTCTGGATGTAGTTTGTCAGGCCGTAGGGGGTGTCGTTGGCGATGGCGATGGCTTCCTCTTCGGTTTCGAAGGGGATGATCGACAGGACGGGACCAAAGACTTCTTCGCGGGCGATGGTCATGGTGTTGTTCACGTCTGCGAATACGGTCGGCTTGACGTAGTAGCCGCGGTTCAGGCCGTCTGGGCGACCAAGGCCACCTGCGGTAAGGCGCGCTTCGGCCATGCCTTTTTCGATGAGGCCCTGAATTTTGTTGAATTGCGCCTCGGAGACGACGGGGCCGATGTGTTTGCCTTCTTCGGACGCTGGGCCAACGTGGGTGTTGGTTGCAACTTCGGATGCGGAGGCCACTGCTTCGTCATAGCGGGATTTGTGGACCAGCATGCGGGTCGGTGCGTTGCAGGACTGGCCCGAGTTGCGGAAGCAGCGGATGGCGCCTTGTTTGGCTGCTGACGGATCGGCGTCTTCAAAGATGATGTTGGCGCCTTTGCCGCCGAGTTCCAATGACACGCGCTTTAGCGTGTCTGCGGCTGCTTTGGAGATTGCGATTCCTGCGCGGGTGGAGCCTGTGAAGCTGACCATGTCCACTTCGGGGTGCGCGGAAAGCTGGCTTCCGACACCGGGGCCGTCGCCGTTGACGAGGTTGAACACGCCTACGGGGAAGCCTGCTTCATGTACGAATTCGGCGAAGAGGAGGCCTGAGAGGGGTGCGATCTCGGACGGTTTCAGGACGACTGTGTTGCCTGTGGCCAGTGCGGGGATCACTTTGAGGATGATCTGGTTCATCGGCCAGTTCCATGGGGTAATCAGGGCGCAGACGCCGATGGGCTCAAGCAGGGTTTTTTCGGAGGTGGTGAAGTCACGCTCGAAGGAGAAATCCTTGAACGCGTTCAGGAAGCCGCCGATGTGCCAGCTGCCTGCGCCCACTTGTTGTTGGCGGCTTAGCAGGATGGGTGCGCCCATTTCCATGGACATGGCTTGGGCCATTTCTTCCTGGCGGGCGTCATAGATTTCGGCAAGTTTCTGGATAAGCGCGGTGCGCTCTTCCTTGGAGGTCTGGGACCAGCTGTCGAATGCGGCGCGCGCGGCGTTGACGGCGGCGTCTGTATCGGACTGATCGCCGAGCGAGATTGTGGCGCATTGCTCTTCGGTGGAAGGGTCAATAACGGCGAAATCGTTGGCGACGGCGGGGGCAACCCACGCGCCGTTGATGTAAAAATTGCGTTTCTCTAGCATGGTGATGCTCCTTGGATGAGATTTATGGGTACTGTGACATTGCGGCTGGTCGGCTGCAAGATGGGGGATGGAAGTTGGGCTGCGAATGACTAGGTAAGACTTAACGGAACATTAATGGAGGACGCTGCAATGAGTTTGCGTATTAACGACACGATCCCTGATCTGACGGTGGAAACGGACCAAGGTACGATCAGTTTGCATGATTTTGTGGGGGACAACTGGGCCATCTTGTTCTCGCATCCCAAGGATTTCACGCCTGTGTGCACGACCGAGTTTGGTGCGGTGGCGCAACTGGCGGATGAATGGGCGAAGCGCGGGACCAAGGTTTTGGGTGTCTCGGTGGACGGTATCGAGGACCACAAGAAGTGGAAAGCCGATATCGAGACTGTTGGCGGGGCCAAGGCGGGGTTTCCGATTGTTGCGGACACTGATCTGACGTTGTCCAAGGGGTTTGATATGCTGCCAGCGGAGGCGTATCTGCCCGATGGGCGCACGCCTGCTGACAGTGCCACGGTGCGGTCGGTTTTCATCATCGGCCCTGACAAAAAGCTCAAGCTGTCGATGACGTATCCGATGACAGTGGGTCGCAACTTTGCCGAAGTGCTGCGCGCGCTGGACGGGTTGCAGACCTCTGCGGGTCAAGGGGTTGCCACGCCAGCCAACTGGAACGTAGGCGATGATGTGATCATTCCGACATCTGTGTCTGACGCGGATGCAAAGGCCAAGTTTGGGTCGTTTACAACGGTTCTGCCGTATCTGCGCACGGCAAAATTACC
>CAWVWS010000012.1:0-33215 GCA_963933905.1 uncultured Sulfitobacter sp. | reverse complement strand
ATGTCCAGTGGTCTATTTTTCGCCCCGCTATTTTAGACTATCGCATGTCGCCGGCCCAACTCCGGACGGGCGGCATGCTATTTATCAGTTCGCGGCGGCAGGGATAGGCTCACGCGCTGGGCGGCCAATCACTTCGCGCAGGTCGTCAAGTTCGATGAAGTTGTCGGCCTGACGGCGCAGATCATCGGAGATCATCGGTGGCTGGCTGCGGATGGTTGAGACAACGGAGACACGCACGCCCTGACGCTGCAAGCTGGCGACCAACGGCGTGAAGTCACCATCGCCTGAAAAGAACACGATATGATCGACGCGGGGCGCAAGTTCCATCGCGTCCACGGCCAGCTCGATGTCCATGTTGCCCTTTACCTTACGGCGGCCCATGCTGTCGGTGTATTCTTTTGCGGGCTTTGTCACCATGGTGAAGCCGTTATAGTTCAGCCAGTCCACAAGGGGGCGGATGGGCGAATATTCGTCGTTTTCCAAAAGGGCAGTATAGTAAAAGGCGCGCAGCAATTTGCCGCGGCGCATAAACTCCGAGCGGAGCAATTTGTAATCTATGTCAAAGCCAAGTGTTTTGCCTGCGGCATAGAGGTTCGAGCCGTCAATAAACAATGCAAGACGTTCATCTTTGTAAAACATAATATACCTCTTTAAATGCGCTTTTGTTGGCAATGGAGTCGCCGTCTGAAAAATGGCTTCGGGAACTGTGTTATAAACCTAGTTTCGCTAATGGGAAGTTGCAGCATGACTGAAATGGAAGAACGGGGAAAAACCAGCGTAGAATCGCCAAAAGTAGGGCGTATCTTCCTCATCGCGCTAGGATCAAATCAGAATTTCGAGGGGAATGGCCCGTCGGTTGTGCTGGATGGTGCGCTGGAGGCGCTGAAAGCTCTCGGTTTTGTGATTCGCGCATGTAGTCGGTACTTCAACACACCAGCCTTTCCCGCGGGGGCGGGGCCCGATTTTGTGAACGCTGCGGCATCAGTGGAATATGCGGGAACGGCGGCGGATGTGCTGGCGCAGTTGCATGTGGTCGAGGCCGAGATGGGGCGCGCACGGGTGGTCCGTTGGGGCGCGCGAACGCTGGACCTTGATCTAATCGCGGCGGGGGACCTTGTCCTGCCGGATGCAAAAGCGCACCAATACTGGCGTGATCTGCCGCTTGAGACGCAAAAAACTGCTATTCCTGATGTTCTGGTGGTCCCGCACCCCCGCCTGAGCGAGCGCGCCTTTGTGCTGGTGCCGCTTTTGGATGTGGCACCTGACTGGTCTCATCCTGTGACGGGACGCACGGTGCGCGAGATGCATGATGCCCTGTCAGATGATGCGCGGGCAGAGGTGGTTGCGCTATAATACCTGCTTGTAAATCAGGGCGAAGAGGCCTAATTAGCGCTTTCTAACAGAAAATTTATTGGAGCATCCAATGGCCCGCGTTACCGTCGAAGATTGTGTTGATAAAGTACCGAACCGGTTTGAGCTGGTCATGTTGGCCGCGCACCGTGCGCGTGAGATTTCCGCAGGTTCAGCCGTAACTGTTGACCGCGACAACGATAAAAACCCTGTTGTGTCCCTGCGCGAGATTGCAGACGAGACCCAGAGTGCTGATGATCTGCGTGAGCGTCTGATCGAAAGCAACCAGACCCAGATCGAAGTTGACGAGCCCGAAGAGGACGCCATGGCGATTCTTATGGGTGCCGAGCAGGACAAGCCCGAAGAAGACAGCATGTCCGAAGAGATGCTTTTGCGGCAGCTGATGGCGGCACAAGGGCAAGGCTAATTTGTCGGGACGATCCGACCCGAATGAGGACGCAGGCAGAGAATGACCACGACTGCCGATGACCTTGTCACATTGGTTCGAGGGTTTAACCCTAAAACAAACGAAGCGCTGATCCGCGACGCCTATGCCTACGGCGAGCGGATGCATGAAGGGCAGTTGCGCCACTCTGGCGAGCCCTATTTTACACATCCTGTTGCTGTTGCTGCCATTCTGGCGGAACAGCAGCTTGATGACGCCACCATTATAACCGCATTGCTGCACGACACGATCGAGGACACGCCTGCGTCCTATTCGGAAGTTTTGGAGCTGTTTGGCAAGGATGTGGCCGAGCTGGTGGATGGGGTGACCAAGCTCACCAACTTGCAGCTTAACTCCTCCGAGACCAAGCAGGCCGAGAACTTCCGCAAGCTGTTTATGGCGATGTCCAAGGACCTGCGGGTTATTCTGGTCAAGCTGTCGGACCGTTTGCACAATATGCGCACGATCAAGGCGATGCGCCCCGACAAGCAGTCGCAAAAAGCGCGCGAGACGATGGATATTTTTGCACCGCTGGCAGGCCGTATGGGCATGCAGTGGATGCGTGAGGAGCTGGAGGATCTGGCATTTCAGGTGCTCAACGCTGATGCGCGCACTTCGATCATGCGCCGCTTTATCACTCTGCAAAACGAAAGCGGTGATGTGATCATGCGGATCACGGCCGACATGCGCAAAGAGCTGGCAGGTGCTGCTGTCGAGGCGGAGGTCATCGGGCGAGCGAAAAAGCCCTATTCGATCTGGCGCAAGATGGAGGAGAAAGAGCAGTCTTTCTCACGGCTGTCGGACATTTACGGATTTCGGGTGATCGTGGACAGCGAGGAGGATTGCTACCGTGCGTTGGGGGCGATCCACCAACGCTGGCGTGCGGTGCCAGGTCGGTTCAAGGACTACATCAGCCAGCCCAAGACCAACGGATACCGTTCGATCCACACGACGGTATCGGGGCGCGATGGCAAAAGGGTCGAGGTGCAAATCCGCACGCGGCAGATGCACGATGTGGCCGAGACAGGTGTGGCGGCCCATTGGTCCTACCGCGATGGGGTACGCTCCAAAAACCCGTTTGCGGTTGACCCTGCCAAGTGGATTGCCCAACTCACCGAGCAGTTTGACGGGGAGGACGATCATGAGGATTTCCTCGAAGCGGTAAAGCTGGAAATGTACACCGACAAGGTGTTTTGCTTCACCCCCAAAGGCGAAGTGATCAAACTGCCGCGCGGGGCGACGCCGATTGATTTCGCCTATGCCATTCACACGCGGATCGGGTCCGCTTGTGTGGGGGCCAAAATTGACGGCATTCGCGTACCGCTGTGGACGCGGGTTAAGAACGGTCAGTCGGTCGAGATTATCACTGCCGAAGGGCAGACACCTCAGGTTACATGGCTGGACATTGCGACTACGGGTAAAGCCAAGACCGCCATCAGGCGCAGCCTGCGCGAAGTGGACCGTGCGCGGTTTGTGAAGTTGGGGCAAGAATTGGCCCGCTCCGCCTTTGAGCATGTAGGTAAGAGCGCGACGGATAAGGTGCTGGCGACGGCGGCGCGGACTTTGCGCCTTAAAAACGCGAATGACCTGCTGGAGAGGTTGGGCAGTGCCGAGATGACAGGCCGCGAAGTTGTGCATGCCGTTTATCCCGAACTGGCCGAGATCACGGGCGAGTTGGTAGACCGCAAACGCGCGATTATCGGCCTTGAGCCAGGCCAGTCGTTTGACCGTGCGCCCTGTTGTGAGCCGCTTCCGGGTGAGCGGATTGTGGGGATCACGTTTCGGGGCCGGGGTGTGACTTTGCATGCCATTGATTGCGACCGCCTTGGCGCCTACGAGGAGCAGCCAGAGCGGTGGCTTGATCTGCGCTGGCATGACGGGAGCCACCCTGCTGCTTATGGGGCGACGATCGACCTGACGGTGGCAAATGACCGTGGTGTTTTGGGACGGATTTGCACGCTGATTGGTGAGGCTGGTGCCAATATTGCCGATTTGAATTTTGTCGACCGCAAGCCGGACTACTTCCGTGTTCTTGTGCATGCGGAATTGCGTGATGTGGCGCAGCTGCACTCGCTCATGCTGACGCTGGAGGCGGAGAGCAACGTGGCTGCGATCAGCCGCTATCGGGCGATGGGATCGCAGGCGGATATGGACGCAGTCGCGGAGGGTTCTGCGTGATTTTCAAGCGCCGTGATCCCAAGACATGGATGCGTGCCACCGCCGAGATGTTGTGGCCGCGCGGGGGGTGGGCGCGTGCGTTTCACTACGTCAAACACCGTGTGCGCCGCTTGCCCGACAGTCCCGAGCGGATTGCGCGGGGTATTTGGGCAGGCGTGTTCATTACCTTCACCCCGTTGTTCGGATTTCATTTCTTCTTTGCTGTGCTGATCGCCAAGATCATGAAGGGTAATATCCTTGCCTCTTTGATGGCGACTTTTGTAGGCAACCCGCTGACGTTTGTATTTATCACGCTGGCCTCGCTCAAAACCGGTCACTGGATGTTGGGGACCGAGTTGCAGGAGGGCGAGTTGCGCGCGCTGAGCCGCAAGTTCGCCGATGCGGGAAGTGATCTGTGGCACAATTTCATCTCCATCTTTACGTCGGACCAGATGGATTGGTCGGGGCTCGCTATTTTTTCGCGGGATGTGTTTTATCCTTATCTGATGGGCGGTATCGTTGCGGGAACATTCTTTGCCACCATCGCCTATTATCTAGCAGTGCCTGTGCTGCGCGCCTATCAAAAGCGTCGCAGGGGCTTGATCAAGCAAAAGTTCGAAGTACTTAAGGCCAAGACAGCCGCGAAAGCGGAAGAAAAAAAGCTGGCGGCGAAAGAGAAGAAGGAAAATGCAAATGGCTGAACTGGGCAAGTTGCGGTTGGGTGTGAACATCGACCATGTGGCGACTGTGCGGAATGCGCGGGGCGGTGATACGCCTGATCCGTTGCGTGCTGCACGTATTGCGCAGGAGGCGGGCGCCGATGGTATTACCGCGCACCTGCGCGAGGATCGCCGCCATATCTCTGATGCCGATATCGAAGGGCTGATGGAAATCCTGACTGTGCCGCTCAACTTCGAGATGGCGGCGACGGACGAGATGCAGGCGATTGCCCTGCGTCACAAGCCGCATGCGGTTTGTATTGTTCCCGAAAAGCGTGAGGAGCGGACGACCGAAGGCGGTTTGGAAGTGGCGCGTGAAGAGAACAGGCTGGTACATTTCATTGCCCCCTTGCGGGAGGCGGGATGCCGTGTGTCGATCTTTATTGCGGCGGATATGCGTCAGGTTGAGGCCGCGCACCGCATTGGGGCGCAGGTGGTCGAGTTGCACTCGGGTGCATATTGCGATGCCTATCACGAGCGGCGTTATGATGTGGCTGATATGGAGTTGGCCAAGATGCGCGAAATGGCGACCTATGGCCATTCACTGGGGCTTGAGATGCATGTGGGACACGGGCTGACGTATGATACCGTGTCGCCCGTTGCGGCCTTCCCCGAAGTGGTCGAGTTGAACATCGGGCATTTCCTTATCGGCGAGGCGATATTTCTTGGGCTGGCCCCTGCGATGGCAGAGATGCGCCGCCTGATGGACGCGGCGCGGGCCTGAGCCATGATCCTCGGCATTGGCACTGATTTGGCGAACATAGAGCGCATTCAGGGCACCCTTGACCGTTTTGGTGACCGTTTTCGCAATCGCGTGTTTACGGAAGTTGAACAGGCCAAAGCCGCGCGGCGCAAGGATGTGGCAGAGACCTATGCAAAGCGCTGGGCCGCCAAGGAGGCCTGCTCCAAAGCGTTGGGCACTGGTCTGCGCATGGGCATAAGCTGGCGCGATATGGCGGTGAGTAACCTCAAGACGGGCCAGCCTGTGATGGAAGTGACAGGCTGGGCGGCAGAGCGCCTTGCCAGTATGACGCCTGCGGGGCATGAGGCGATCATCCATGTGACATTGACGGATGATCACCCTTGGGCGCAGGCCTTTGTCGTGATTGAAGCGCGCCCCGTCGGCTGACACTGGCCCTGCGACCTTGACACGGGCCGCGCCCCTGCGCATGTACCGCAGGGAAACCAATAGGAGCGCCGCATGGCCAAGACGGAAACAACGGGCAACGCCATTCTTGAGACGGTCAAGACAGTTGTTTATGCCCTGCTGATTGCTGGCGTGTTCCGCACCCTGTTCTTTCAGCCTTTCTGGATTCCGTCAGGGTCAATGAAGCAGACGCTTTTGATCGGTGATTTCCTCTTTGTGAACAAGATGGCCTATGGCTATTCCTTTGCCTCCTGTCCCAGTGTGATTGTGCCAAGTGTTGGCCTCAACATTGATGCGCAAAAACTGTGTGGTGTGTTTGATGGGGACAACACGCGGCTGTGGGGGGGCGACCCCGAGCGCGGTGATGTGGTTGTGTTCCGCCATCCCACGACGGGCCGCGACTATATCAAACGCTTGATCGGTTTGCCGGGGGATAAGGTCCAGATCACCCGTGGCATTGTACAGATCAACGGCGAAGCAGTGCCGCAGGTGCCTGACGGTAATTTCGAGGAATTGATGGAGCTACAAGGTCCGCAAGGTTTGCGCCCGCGCTGTGCTAATGGCGCTGTGGGTCAGGGCGGTATTTGTATCAAGGAACGTGCGATAGAGACATTGCCCAATGGCAAATCCTATGCCGTGCTGAACATCAATGACCAAGCGTCTGACAATACTGGTATCTATACTGTTCCCGCAGGCCACTATTTCTTTATGGGGGATAACCGCGACAACTCTGCCGATAGCCGTTTGGCGCAAACGGCGGGGGGCGTCGGGTTTGTTCCCTATGAGAACCTGATTGGCCGCGCAGATGGTATTGCGTTCAGCTCTGGTGGACGCTCAATGCTGTTCTTCTGGACATGGCGCAGCGACCGATTTTTCAAAGGGATCAAGTGAAGCTTTCGGCTGAACTCCGCGCTTTTGAGAAGCGGTTGGGCTATACGTTCCAGTCGCCCAAGCTGCTGAACGAGGCGGTGACGCATGCGTCCATGTCCACGCCTAACCGTGACGATAACCAGCGGTTGGAGTTTCTGGGCGACCGTGTGTTGGGGCTGGTGATGGCCGAGGCGTTGTTGAACCTCGATACCCAAGCCTCCGAGGGTCAGCTTGCCCCGCGTTTCAATGCGCTGGTGCGCAAGGAGGCCTGTGCGGACGTGGCGCGTGAGATCAACATTGGCGAAGTGCTGCGTCTGGGGCGTTCCGAGATGTTGTCGGGGGGCCGGCGCAAGCAGGCGCTGCTCGGCGATGCGATGGAAGCGGTGATTGCTGCGGTCTATATCGACGGTGGTTTTGACGAAGCGCGGGCGATGATACTGCGGCTCTGGGGTAAACGGACGACGTCTGTTAAAGAGGATGCACGGGATGCCAAGACTTCGTTGCAAGAATGGGCGCAGGCGCGGGGCCTTGAACCGCCAGCCTATGTGTTGACCAAGCGGAGCGGGCCAGACCACGCACCAATATTTACAATCGCTGCCAAGCTGTCCACCGGAGAGACAGCCAGTGCCACAGCGGGTGCGAAACGTGTCGCAGAACAAGACGCCGCAGCATCGCTGCTTGCGCAACTGGAGCAAGAGAAATGACCGAGACACAGATTCAGGACGACGCAGTGACAGAGCCGACACGCGCGGGATTTGTGGCCCTGATCGGTGAGCCGAACGCGGGGAAGTCCACGCTGCTGAACCGTATGGTGGGGGCAAAAGTCTCGATCGTGACGCATAAGGTGCAGACGACCCGTGCGCGTATTCGCGGTGTTGCGATGGCAGGCCAAAGCCAGATTGTTTTTGTCGACACACCCGGCCTTTTCGAGCCGAAGCGCCGTTTGGACCGTGCGATGGTGGCTGCTGCCTGGGGTGGGGCAGCGGATGCCGATCTGGTAGTGCTGCTGGTCGAGGCGAACCGCGGGATTACCCCCGGTGTGCAGCGTATTCTGGACCGTTTGAACGAGATTAGTGAGGGTGGCCGCGTGGCGCTGGCGATCAACAAGATTGACCGTGTGGATGCGCCTGTGCTGCTGGGGCTGAGCCAGAAACTGAATGATGCCTATCCGTTTATCGAGACATTCATGATCTCCGCCGAGCGCGGGCATGGTGTGGATGTGCTCAAGACGTGGCTGGCGGGCGAAGTGCCGCTCGGCCCGTGGCTCTATCCTGAAGACCAGATTGCCGACCTGCCCATGCGGATGATTGCAGCGGAAATGACGCGGGAAAAATTGACCCTGCGCCTGCACCAAGAGCTGCCCTACCAGATGACTGTCGAGACGGAGAATTGGGAAGAGCGCAAGGACGGCTCTGCCAAGATCGACCAGCTGATTTACGTGATCCGTGACGGGCACAAGGGTATTGTGTTGGGTAGTAAGGGCGAGACGATCAAAGCGGTGGGCAAAGAAGCCCGCAAGGAAATGGAAGAGTTTCTGGGGCGCAGGGTCCATCTGTTTTTACAGGTGAAAGTGCGTCCAAACTGGCTTGAGGAATCGGAGCGGTATTCCGAAATGGGGCTGGAGTTCAAGGACGGGAACCAGTGATCTTTGGATGTTCTTGTGACCTCTGCGGGATTGAGTTTACAGGCCAAGTTAAGAGGGCAGGGTTGTGCCCAGACTGACGGCGCGGTTCTGGGTTGATGCCTATCTGGCGCGGCTGCGGATGGTTGATATCCCCGCGTTTGTTGTGGCGCATGGGGATGACACCGGCGGGGCGGTTTTGGTGAAGCTTTCGACATTGGATGGCAATGCTGTGCTTTTTCAACGCTCGTTTGATTTGATGAGTGGGGATCGGGTCTGGGCGGAGTTGTCTTCGGGTGCTGAGCGCGATGTCGATGAAGCGGTTGCCAAGCAGCGCGGATTTGATCCTGATCTGTGGGTCATTGAAGTCGAGGATCGGGCAGGTCGGCATTTGTTGGATCAAGAGGGTCTGGCGTAATGGAATGGCGCGATCAGGGGATATTGCTCAGCTCGCGCCGCCATGGGGAAACCTCAGCTATTATTGAAGTGTTTACGCCGAGCCAAGGGCGGCATGCAGGTGTGGTACGCGGTGGGACCAGCCGCAAGATTGCGCCCATCTTGCAACCCGGTGCGCAGTTGGACCTGACATGGCGGGCGCGGCTGGAGGATCATATAGGGTCGTTCACAGTGGAGCCCGTGCGCAGCCGCGCTGCTGTGGCGATGGGGGATCGGTTGGCACTGGCGGGGCTGAATGCGGTGACGGCGCTTGTGAGTTTTTCATTGCCCGAGCGCGAGGTGCATTTGCCGCTCTATCAACGGACGGAGGCTTTGCTTGATCTACTGGGGCAGGGGGAGGTTTGGCCGTTGGCCTATTTGCGCTGGGAGGTCAGCCTGCTTGAAGAGTTGGGGTATGGCCTTGATCTGAGCGCCTGTGCAGTGACGGGGGCGGTTGAGGGTTTGGCCTATGTCTCGCCCAAGTCCGGGCGGGCAGTGTCAGAAGCGGGTGCGGGCGAATGGGTGGAGCGGTTGTTGCCTTTGCCTGATGTACTGCGCGGCGTTGGTGCGGCGCCTGATGAAGAGATTGCTGAGGCGTTTCGGACGACGGGATATTTTCTGTCAGAGCATCTGGCTGCTGATTTGGGCGGCAAGCCGTTGCCGCAGGCGCGGGCGCGGTTTGTTGAAGCGTTTGACCGCTCGCGTTGAGATAAGAAGCGTTCAATCGGTTGCGTTGAAGACCATTTCCAGCCCTTCGGTATTCGATAGGATCATCACATCGCCGAGGACTTCGGACAGGGTAACAGCCTCGAGCGCTTGGAGGAAGATCGTCTCTACTTCCAGATCGGGGCAGGCCCTGCGCGTACTACCGATGGGGCCTGTGTCAAACCACGGATAGGGGACTGTCATTGCGCCAAAGTAGCGGTTGCAGGGCCCTTGGCCTGAGATCTCACCCTCTTTGGGGAAGGTCAGCGTGGCGGTGGCGGGGAAGGGGGCATCGTTAAGGAACTTGAGGGTCCACGTGCGGTCACCGCCGCCATAGGCGCGGACGGTTTCATCCTTGCGGCAGGCGGTGAGTGCGATGAGCAGGAGAACAAGGGTCAGCAGCGGTTTCATGCGAGGGCCAGTATGGTGTCGACCAGTGCGTCGAATGCTGAGTGGGGATCAATAGGTGCTTTGATCTCCGGCAGGCCGATAAGAGTGGCGAGGATTGCGCTTGCGAATGCCGGATTGCGCAGGCCGAACTGGTTGAGCAGGTGCTGGAGGTAGGTCAGGCGCTCGGCGTCGACTTCAGCCATGCTGGTGGCGACAAGTGTGTCGGTTTGTGCCCAGACGCGCAGGGCGGCCTCGGATTTCGTATCGAGGATATGATGGCCGAAGGCGCGCAGGCGTGTGTCAGGGGCTTCATCACTTTGTAGACGTTGCATAACGTCAGCTAGTGCTGCGGCATGCCAGTGGCGCACGAGGGCGGCGTGATAGGCGGGGACGTCTTTGAAGTGCCAGTAGAATGAGCCTTTGGTCGTGCCGAGGCGGCGGGCCATGGGTTCTGCTGCAAGGGCAGTGGGGCCATCAGCGATCAGTGCGTCAAAGCCGGCAGTGATCCATTTTTCGGGGGAAAGGCGTGTGTTGTTCATACGCAAGGAGGTAGAGTGCGAAAGGGCGCACTGCAAGAGTGCGCCCTTTGCGGGATCGGCAAGGTTTAGCGCAAAGACTTAGCCGAGCAGCCGGCGCGCGATCACTTGGGCCTGAATTTCAGCGGCACCTTCAAAGATGTTGAGGATACGGGCATCGCAAAGCACGCGGGAGATTTTGTATTCCAGCGCAAAGCCGTTGCCGCCGTGGATTTGCAGGCCGTTGTCGGCAGCAGCCCATGCGACGCGCGCACCGAGCAGCTTGGCCATACCAGCCTCTACGTCACAGCGGCGACCCTCATCCTTCTCGAAGGCGGAGAAATATGTGAGCTGGCGTGCGACCATGATCTCGACCGCCATCATCGCGAGTTTGGAGGAGACGCGGGGGAATTCGATCAAGGATTTACCAAACTGTTTGCGGTCGATTGCGTATTGCATGGCGATGTCGAGTGCGGATTGGGCCACACCAATGGCGCGTGCTGCGGTCTGGATGCGTGCGCTCTCGAAGGTCTCCATCAGTTGTTTAAAGCCTTTGCCCTCTTCGCCGCCGAGGAGGTTCTCGCCCTTAACATGGAAGTTGTCGAAGGCAATTTCGTATTCCTTCATCCCGCGGTAGCCTAGGACTTCGATCTCGCCGCCGGACATGCCCTCGGTCGGGAAGGGGTTTGCGCAATCGCCGGGGGTCTTTTCGGCGATGAACATGGACAGACCTTTGTAGTTGTCTGTCGCAGGATCGGTGCGGGCCATGAGGGTCATGATCTGGGTGCGCGAGGCGTGGGTGATCCACGTCTTGTTGCCGGTTACTGAATAATCGCCGTTGTCGTCCTTGACCGCGCGGGTGCGCAGGCTGCCGAGGTCGGAGCCTGTGTTCGGCTCTGTGAAAACGGCTGTGGGGAGGGTTTCAGCCGACGACAGGCGAGGGAGCCATTTCTGTTTCTGCTCTTCGGTGCCGCCTGCGATGATCAGCTCTGCTGCAATCTCGGAGCGGGTGGCGAGGGAGCCCACACCGATGTAGCCGCGCGAGAGTTCTTCGGAGACGACGCACATGGATGCTTTGCTCAGGCCGAAGCCGCCGTATTCTTCGGGGATGGTGAGGCCGAAGACGCCCATTTCGGCCAGCTCGTTTATGACCTCCATCGGGATTAGCTCGTCCTTGAGGTGCCATTCGTGGGCGAAGGGCTCGACTTTTTCCACGGCATAGCGGCGGAACTGCTCGCGGATCATCTCAAGCTCGTCGTCGAGGCCGGAGGCGCCGACGGTGACATTTGCGGAGTGTTCCTGCATCAATTCGACCAGACGGCTGCGTGCCGCTTGGGTGTTGCCGCCTTGGGTCAGCGCTTGGATTGCAGGTTCCATCAGGCCGCGCTGGTCCTCTTGGGACAGGCCGAGGTCCTGAAGGCGGACGATCTCGCCCTGGTTCATCTGGATGCCGCCATAGACCTGCCAGAGGTATTCGCCAAAGGCGATCTGGTGAATGAGAGCTTCGGTCTCGCCGAATTTGCCTTCGGACTGCATCCGCTCGGCCCATGATTGCATCTGGCGGAGAGATTGGGCGTAGGTGGCGAGCCATGCGAGGCCATGTGCGGCTGTTTGGTTCTGTTCTACCAGATCGTTCGAAACGCGGCCGCCATCGGTCACCATTGTGCGCACAGTTTCGGTCGCGCGGGCGAGAATCGCCTCAACGGGGCCGACAGCCGCAGCGGTCAGGGTGAGCAGATCGTCAAGGAGGACCGGTGCCTCCATATTCAGTTGTCCGTCATGTGCCATCTATCATCATCCTTCTTATACTAGCGCTCGGCTTAATCACTTTGCAGGTGCAGCGCAACAAAGATACGTTTCACTGCGGCAATTTGGACGAAAATTTCGCCGCTGATTTCACTTACACCTGCTATCCCCTTTGGTATGTAGGGCCATGGACGTATTTTTCCCACTTTTATCACCATCCGAACTGGTCATCGCAGCATTGATTGCCGTCGTTGCAGGATTCGTCAAAGGCGTGGTGGGATTCGCGATGCCTTTGGTCTTTATATCAGGGTTGACCACATTTATGTCTGCCGAGCTCGCACTTGCTGGGCTTATTCTGCCAACTTTGATCACAAACGTCCAGCAGGCCTTCCGACAGGGGGTGCCTGCGGCAGTGCAATCTACAGTGGCGTTCAGGGTGTTTCTGGGGGTCGGGTGCATAGCGCTTTTGGCAACTGCGCTGCTGGTGCGTGTGTTTCCCGACCAGATCATGATGGCGGTTATCGGTGTGCCTGTGACTTTCTTTGCTGCACTTCAACTGGCGGGATACCAGATCAGTCTGCCGCAGCGCAGCAGAAGTGTCGAAGTCGTCGCGGGAGCTGTTGCGGGGGGATTGGGCGGCATTTCCGGCATATGGGGCCCGCCTACTGTGGCCTATCTAACCGCGCTCAACACGCCCAAGCAGGACCAAATGCGGGTGCAGGGTGTCATATACGGCCTTGGCGCTGTGGCACTGCTGGTGGCGCATGTGGTGTCAGGTGTGTTGCGGGCGGAAACTATTGCGTTTTCGGTGGCAATGGTGCCGCCCGCGTATCTTGGGCTGCGGATAGGGCTGTCGGTGATGGACCGGATTGACCAGACCGCCTTTCGCCGTGCGACACTTTTTGTGCTGTTGATCGCAGGGCTTAACCTCATGCGGCGCGCGATGATGGGCTGAGATCAGCCTTGGCGAGCAACTGTGACGCCCGAGACATCCTCGATAAAGGTCACAATGCGGGACTTTACCGCTTCGTCCTTGATGGTTGCGAGCGCGTTGATGATTTCCATGGCAGGATCGCGGGGCACCTTGTTGGTATTGCCGCCCTCGTTCAGACCTTCGAAGAAATAGGCTGGCGATACGTCAAAAATCTGGGTCAATTCGAACAGACGGCTCGCCGCGATTCGGTTTGAGCCGATTTCGTATTTCTGGATCTGCTGGAAAGAAAGCCCGAGCCGCTGAGCGACATCGGTTTGCGAATAGCGTCGCAGAGTTCGGATTTCCTTGAGCTTGCGCCCTACATGAACGTCAACAGGATGGGTCACTATTTAATTACCTCTGATTGTGTCTACTCAACACTCCAAATATTTCCTCTTTGGATCAATTGGATAGTTTCTTTTATTTTTGGTAAAAATAGGTTCAATCAAGGGTTGATCTAATTACTCAAGTGGATGATAAATGTTGCATGAGTGTATGATTTATTTACCATTGGATTTATGAACAAGCCCCTAGCCCTTTCCGCAGACGTGGCGCAAGCCGCAGTGACGTCACCGCCTGCCTTGCTTTTCGAGACCATGCGCTCGTTTGTCACGCTCGCGCGGACGTTGAACCTGAGTCATGCGGTCAAGGAGTTGGGCAGCACCCGCCAGACATTGCGCCGGCATGTTGCTGCCCTTGAAGAGATCAAGGGTGGCCCGTTGTTCAATGTTTCCGAACGGCGCTATGAGCTGACGGCATTGGGTGAGCGGATCCTGCCCGAAGCAGAGCACCTGCTCGCTCAGGCCGAGGGGTGGGTCGGCGGCGCTGCTTCGCAACTTAACGGGCTGCAATATCTAAGCAAGACGACGGATGAGGGCTGGATGTATTTCCAGCAACAGCAACCTATTGGAAAGGCGTTTACCTCGACGGGTGATCTGTTGCCCGCGTGTATGAGTGCCTGGGCCGAGGCGCGTGGCGATATCGAGCATCCGGCAATGAAAGAAATTCGGCCTAGATGTATGACTTTCCGCCGTTCCGAGGCGAAATGGATTTTCACAGAGGTGGGCGAGCAAAGCTCGTTCCGGTCGTGGTTTGGATGGACAATGGCGCAGTCAACTATTGGTCGTTCTTTGGGGCAGCTTCCTGGTGGGGCGATATTTGATCATCTGGTAAATCTGGCATACGTGGACGTGGAAACATCCCAAGCCATGCGGCTCGATCACTGTTTCACAAAGCTCCACAATGATGAGGCGGGTGGGCCTGTGCCGATCTGCTATGAGAGGTTACTGCTCGGGTCCAAGTTTGCGGACGGCAGCTTTGCCATGGTTTCCGCAGTTCGGCGTACCTATGATGTGGAAATAGCGGGTGTGACAGACGAGATGATGCGTCTGATGCCGGAGAGTTATCTCATGTAGGAATGAATTGGTCCGGCTGCACATTTGTTGCGGCAAAAAATAAATGTGCTTACACTTGCCTTGAATGCAGAACGCAGGAGGGGCCTTATGGCGTTGTACGGACTGAAAATTGAAGAGCGATTCCAAGCGATTGCGGGGGATATCTTTAACCGGTTGGGAATCACTTTGGAGATTGGAACAGACTTCCATGAATTCGAAGGATGCATTCGAGAGGCGCGTCCTGATCACCTTATCGGGGATCCGTTCAACCCTGAAATGCATGAACTGACGCCCGAAACGGCATGCTGGATCGTCGGGCGGGACGCAGAAGGGACGATAGTGCACCTCCATGCACTGCGTCTGCTGCCCTTGGAGGGCCAGTCCGCAGGTGAATATTTCCGCAACAACTTCCACGGGTTTTCGCCGCCAGAGCTTGATATCGATTTTGAGCGCTCGCGGTTTCGTGCCTGCCTTGATGTACAGCGCATGAAGGGCCGGGTGGTCTATTCGGGCGAGGTCTGGATTGGTGGCGAGCCTGGCCAATTCCGCGGAACAGGCATCATCAGTTATCTCATGCGCTTTGCTATGCTGACGGCGATGAACGTGTTGTCCGGGGATTACATGGTGGGCTTTATCGCGCGGCCAGTGCCCTATAAGGGGGCTTCGCTGCGCTTTGGCTATATTCATGTCGATCCGCTTGCCCTGCGCTGGTATATGCGGGACAACCGTGAACCCTTGGAGGGCGTTTTCGCCTACATGGGGGAAGAGGATATGAGGTATATCATGGATATTCCGAGTGCCGAAATTGCAACGATTGCTGCATAGGCCGCTGTTTTTCAGAACTGCCGAATATAAGGGCCGCTGCATGTATGTGCAGCGGCCCTTTTTGCATCTTCGTGTTGCCGCGCTTAGCGGATGGCAGCGGCTTTCACGTCATCATCGATGTGCGGCATGTACTGCTCGAAATTCTTGGCGAACATCGCAACCAGCTTGGTAACCTGTTCATCATAGGCTTCGGCATCGCTCCATGTGCGGCGCGGGTCGAGCAGGATGTCGGCGACACCTTCCACAGAGACTGGGACTTCGAAGCCGAAGTTCTCATCTGTGCGGAATTTGCCAGCGGTAAGTGAGCCGTCGAGCGCTGCTGTGAGCAGGGCGCGTGTGGCGCGGATTGGCATGCGCGAGCCTGTGCCATAAGCACCACCTGTCCAGCCTGTGTTTACCAGCCAGCAGGTCGCACCATGCTCGGCGATCTTCTCGCGCAGCAGGTTGCCATAGACTTCTGGACGGCGCGGCATGAAGGGTGCGCCAAAGCAGGTGGAGAATGTAGGCTCAGGCTCTGTCACGCCACGCTCTGTGCCGGCAACCTTGGAGGTGAAGCCCGAGAGGAAGTGGTACATGGCCTGTGCAGGCGTCAGACGCGCGATGGGGGGCAGGGTGCCGAAGGCATCACAGGTCAGCATGATGATGTTCTTGGGGTGGCCACCCACGGCCTTCTTTGACGCGTTTGAGATATAGTGCAGCGGATAGGCGCAGCGCATGTTGGCTGTCAGGCTATCATCATCGAAATCGAGGTCTTTCGTCTCTTCGTCATAGACCATGTTCTCGATCACGGTGCCGAATTTCTCGGTTGTGGCGTAGATTTCTGGCTCTGCTTCTGCGCTCAGATTGATGGTTTTGGCATAACAACCACCCTCGAAGTTGAACGTGCCTGTGTCGGACCAGCCATGCTCGTCATCGCCGATGAGCGTGCGGGAGGGATCAGCGGAAAGCGTCGTCTTGCCCGTGCCGGAGAGGCCAAAGAAGATGGCCGTATCCACAGGATTGCCAATCGCGTGGTTGGCAGAGCAGTGCATCGGCATCACTCCGCTGTCTGGCAGCAGGTAGTTCAGGAGCGAGAAGACGGACTTCTTGTTCTCGCCTGCGTATTCCGTGCCGCCGATCAGGATCAGCTTGCGATCGAAATTCATCGCGATGACTGTCTCGGAGCGGCAGTCGTGCTTTTTCGGATCAGCCGAGAAGCTGGGGCAGTTGATGACAGTGAAGTCCGCAATGTAGTCGTCCAACTGGTCGCGATCAGGGCGACGCATCATGTGGCGGATGAACAGGTTGTGCCACGCAAGCTCGGTCACGAAGCGGACGTTGATTGCATGCTTGGGGTCGGCACCACCTACGAGGTCTTGGACGAAGTAATCGCCGCCCTCCATATGGGCCAGCATATCGGTGTAGAGTGCGTCAAAACCAGCTTCGGACATCGCGGCGTTGTTTTCCCACCAGATGGTGTCTTTCACGCTCTCGCTCATCACGACGTGTTTGTCCTTGGGCGAACGGCCCGTGAATTTGCCCGTGGTGCAGAGGAACGCGCCCCCTTTGCCAAGTGACCCTTCACCACGCTTGAGCGCGGTCTCGATCAACGCGGGCTCCATCAGGTTATAATATACATTGCCAAGCCCTTTGATCCCTTGATCATCGAGGCTGAAGTTCGGGTTCACCCGTCCAGTTTGCATGTATGTCTCCTTTGGAACTGCGCGTCTGGCGCAGTAGAATGGGGGAGCCCGGACCCAAAAAGCGCACGGGCATAAGTGGAATGAGGGCGTCTTAGCATGATGATTTGCTGATTGAACAGGCGCGTTTGCATAGTTAGCGCCACCACATTGTGAATTGCGCGATCCGTCGCCGGAAAGGCACGCGCTGGCAAGGGTCAAGGCCATGCTCGTATGTAGGGTATTTTCGCGAAATCTTGCGGAATGTGAGGCAATTTAGCCATTCCGAAACAAATTATGGCCGAAATAAGGCCGCAGGATCATCTGATTCGCACTTAGGTATTGATTCGACAGCAAAAGGAGTGATCAATGTTGGAAAAAAATAAGAATACATTGAGCAGCATAAGGAAACAGGCAGTGTCAAAAATTGCATTGGTAGACGACGACAGGAACATCCTGACGTCTGTCTCTATGACTCTTGAAGCCGAGGGTTTCGAGGTCGAAACATATAACGATGGTCAGGCCGCACTAGACGCGTTTAACAAACGTATGCCGGATATGGCGGTTCTTGATATCAAGAAGCCGCGTATGGACGGAATGGACCTGCTCCAGCGTCTGCGCCAGAAAACCGCAATGCCGGTGATCTTTCTCACGTCCAAGGACGATGAGATCGACGAAGTGCTGGGCCTGCGGATGGGTGCCGACGACTACGTGAAAAATCCGTTTTCCCAACGGCTTCTGGTAGAGTGTATTCGTGCATTGTTGCGCCGTCAGGATGCGGTAGCCTCGGATGAAGTGGGCGATACCGAAGAGACCAAAGTAATCGAGCGCGGTGATTTGCGGATGGATCCGCTGCGCCACGCGGTAAGCTGGAAGGGCAATGACGTGTCCTTGACAGTGACAGAGTTCCTGCTGCTTCAGGCCCTCGCACAGCGCCCGGGTTTCGTGAAGTCGCGTGATCAGCTGATGGATGTTGCCTATGACGATCAGGTATATGTCGATAACCGCACCATCGACAGCCACATCAAACGCCTGCGCAAGAAAATGCGCACTGCGGACGATGAATTCTCCGCGATTGAGACGCTCTACGGTATCGGTTACAGATATAACGAAGAGTAATCTGTCAAAATGGCGATTATTGAGAGGAACTTTGTGCGCGACCTGACCCCCGCAAAAAGCGATGGTGATGTTGTTCTGGGTGACGATTGGGTCACACCGGACAGTGCTGCACCAAATGAAATCAGGGCGCGCCGTGAGCGGCGCGGTCTGTTCTCGCTGCGTGCGTCGCCGCTCACACGGAAGATCATCACGTTCAACCTGATTGCGTTGAATGTGCTGGTTGCCGGCATCCTCTACCTCAATTCCTCCCGCGAGAGCCTTGCTGTGCAACGTGCGGCATCGCTGGTCTCCGAGGCCGAACTTATTGCCGACGTGGTCGAGGCGCAGCTGCCTGAGGGGCAGGTCGTTGACCTGTCTGTGGGGGAAGACGTCTATGTCCAGAAAACGCTGTCGGGTCTTGACCTGCGCAGCGGCATTCAGGTGTTTGTCTTTGATACGGACGGCGCTCTGATTTCGCAGTTCGAGGGCAACCGTGGCGCGATGGTTGCAGGCCATGGGGACGGAACAGAACACAAAACAATTCTGACGGACGGGCTAAACTGGCTCTGGACCGCGGTGTCGTCGCCTTTCAAGCCAGAAGGCGAAGTGATGTCGATGGAAGATCGACTGAAGCCGGTCATCGCCGATACGTTGAGTAAAGGCGCCCAGATCAAGGAAGACCGCGACGAGAAGGGGTCGACCCTTTTGGCGGTTGCCACCCCGATTGAGCAGGCTGGAACCGCCGTGGGCGTTGTTGCGATTGCCAGTGCGAGTGGCGAGATTGATCGCCTTGTGCGCGGTGAGCGTGAGCGGGTCTTGCAGATGTTTATCATCGCAACGCTTGTGTCCATCGGTCTGAGCCTTGTTCTGGCGTCTACCATCGCCAATCCACTCGCTGATCTAGCGGCCGCGGCCGAGCTTGGCCGGGACAAGGATGCGCGCAAGATGAACCCGGGGCGTATTCGTATCCCCGATCTGACCGCCCGCCCTGATGAGATCGGACGATTGTCCGGTGCGCTGCGCGGCATGGTTTCCGCCCTGTACAACCGTATCGAGGGAAACGAGCAGTTTGCGGCTGACGTAGCCCACGAGATCAAGAACCCGCTGGCATCATTGCGTTCCGCCGTTGGCACCTTGCGGATGATCAAGCGTGAGGACCAGCGCGACAAATTGCTTGATGTGATTGACCATGACGTGCGCCGTCTGGACCGCCTTGTGAGTGACATTTCCAACGCTTCAAGGCTCGACAGCGAGCTGGTGAAGGAAGAGGAAGAGCCGTTCAACCTGATGAACATGCTGGGCAATCTGGGTCAGTATTTGGGTGAGGATGCCAAGAGCAAGGGCATCGACTTTATCGTGGATCTACCCGAAGGGCCGATTACTGTTCAGGGTCTTGAGGCCCGTTTGGCGCAGGTGTTTGTGAACCTGATTACAAACGCGATTTCATTTTGTGAGGATGGGGATGCGATCCGCGTTTGGGCGCGCAAGCGTGAAAACCGTGTCCTGATCGTGATTGAAGACACGGGCCCTGGCATCCCTGATCAGGCGCTGTCCAAGATTTTCAAACGCTTTTACTCGCAGCGCCCTGACGAGCATTTCGGCAATAACTCGGGTCTTGGCCTTGCGATCTCCAAGCAGATTGTCGAAGCCCATGGCGGCGTGATCTGGGCAGAGAACATTCGCCCGACTGACGCGGACATTACCTCTGATCCATTGGGTGCGCGTTTTGTCGTAGGCCTCCCGATCTAAGTCATGAACAATGGCAGCGTGACCTTGCATGCGACCTGTGTGGCCGTAGCTGGTGCTGGCGTACTGATCACTGGTCCGTCGGGGAGTGGAAAATCCGCGCTGGCGCTTCAGCTTATGGCGCTGGGCGGGGTTTTGGTTGCCGATGATCGGACGATTTTGCACCGTGAGGGCCGAAAGCTTGTTGCGGTACCGCCTGTGTCGATCGCAGGCATGATCGAAGCGCGAGGCGTTGGTATTCTAACAGTAGATTATCTGGACAAGGTTGAAGTCGCGCTATCAATTGACATGGCGACCCTTGAGCGCGAGCGGTTGCCACAGCGTCATGGTGCCACTGTGCTGGACATGGAGTTACCCTGCCTGTACAAACTTGACGCCCCCTATTTTCCAGCGGCGATTCATGCTTATGTCTGCGCTATCCGAAAAGAGATTTCATGAGCACCACTGCCCTGCCGCTTCGTCGCATTGTTTTTGTCACTGGTCCTTCGGGGGCGGGGCGATCTTCTGCGTTGAATGTGATGGAAGACGCTGGGTTTGAAGTCATCGACAATTTACCAATGCGCCTGTTGCCATTGCTTTTTGACGAGCCTGACCAGACGCGGCCGCTGGCTCTTGGTATTGATGCGCGCAACCGTGATTTTTCGACCAATACGGTGATTGATCTGTTGGGGCGCTTGGCCACGCGGGCGGGTGTTGTGGCGGAACTGCTCTTTCTCGATTGTAGCACTGATGTCCTGTTCCGCCGTTTCTCGGAGACGCGTCGCCGTCACCCTATGGCCCCCGCAGACCGTCCCGCCGAAGGTATTCAAGCCGAGCAGGACCTGCTGAGCCCGTTGCTTGCGCGCGCGGATGTGCTGATCGATACCAGTGATCTCAACGTGCATGAATTGCGCGCCGAAGTAGAGCATTGGTTCGCTCCTGGTGGCAAACGTTACCTGTCTGTGACGGTGCAGTCGTTCTCGTACAAGCGCGGTTTGCCGCGCTCGATTGACATGGTTTACGACTGCCGCTTCCTCAAAAACCCTTATTGGGAACCATCCCTGCGTGAGCTAAACGGAACGGACCCGCGGGTTGCGGCGCATGTTGCAACCGACCCGCGCTATGAAGAGTTTGCCCAGAAGGTTCTGGGCTTGAGCGAGTTGATCCTTCCTGCTTGTCGGGAAGAGGGCAAGAGCCACTTTTCCATCGCTTTTGGCTGTACAGGGGGGCAACACCGCTCTGTCACCCTTGCAGAAAGTCATGCTTTGCAGCTTGCGGAGAAGGGCTGGCAAGTGTCAATTAGGCACAGGGAACTCAACGCGCGGCAACCGATAGGGACGCAGAGCAAGTGATTGGTATTGTGATCGTGGCACATGGCGGATTGGCGGGTGAATACCTCGCCGCGATCGAGCATGTGGTCGGGTCGCAGAATGGCGTTTTGGCGATCGAAATCCGTGCAGACCATAACCGCGCCGCTAAGCAGGCCGAAATTTGCCAAGCTGCCGATGAGGTAGACACAGGACAGGGGGTTATTGTCGTAACTGATCTGTTTGGGGGGTCGCCCTCAAATTTGAGTATGATGGCCTGTCAGCCTGCGGGTCGTCGCATTGTCTATGGGGCCAACCTGCCAATGTTGATCAAGCTCGCCAAAAGCCGCCACAAACCTGTTCCCGATGCCGTTCGTGCCGCCCTTGAGGCGGGTAAGAAATACATTGATGCTCAGAACATCAGCTCAGAATAACAAGGCTACTCCATGACCAACATTACACTTGAGATCGTGAACGAGAAGGGCCTGCATGCGCGCGCCTCGGCCAAACTGGTCGAAGTTGTGGAGGGGTTTGACGCTAGCGCCGAAGTGACCAAAGATGGCATGAATGCCTCGGGCGACAGTATCATGGGGCTTTTGATGTTGGCAGCGGGCAAGGGAAGCTTTATTGACGTCGAAACGTCAGGTCCTGACGCGGATGCACTTGCCAGTGCTTTGACCGCTTTGGTCGCCGATAAATTTGGCGAGGGTATGTAGTTTATCCCCGCAGGTAAGAAGTTTCAGTGAGGGTGTCCCCGTGACAGAGAAAACCCATTCTATTGGTGCTCACGATACCGCCGAAGTAGAGAGCGGGCAGGTGAATTTCGCAAAATACGACAGACGCAGTCTGTCTTATGCCTCGACCTTCGAGGATCCATGGAAATCGCGCATGATTTCACTGATGGAGTTGTTTACGGGAAAGCTGCGTATTTTGCAGATGATCCGCAAGTTCGAGAAGCGCGGTGCGCCAAGTGGTCAGCAATTCTGGCGTGCGGCGCTGGATACTATGGGTATCGAGCTTAGAACGCCGCAGGAGCAACTTGATCTGATCCCAAAGGAAGGGCCGGTGATTGTGGTCGCGAACCATCCGCATGGCATGGTCGATGGCATGATCTTTGCCGATCTTATTGGCAGTGTGCGTCCTGATTACCGTATACTCACGCGTTCGCTGCTGACTTCGATTGATGAGGTTGCGGGCAGCTATATGATCCCTGTGCCCTTTCCGCATGACCCTGATGCACAGCGCAAAGGGGTTCAGATGCGTGCGGACGCAATGAAGCATCTCAAGGAGGGGGGCGTTGTTGCCCTGTTCCCGTCAGGTGTTGTCGCCGCGTCCGAGACGTGGTGGGGACCCGCGATTGAGGCGGAGTGGAATGTCTTTACCGCCAAGATGATCCGCCGCTCTGGTGCGCAGGTTGTACCGATGAAATTCCCGGGCCAGAACAGCCGCGCCTACCAGATTGCCAACCAGCTGTCGCCGATGTTGCGTCAGGGCTTGTTGCTGCATGAGATTGTGCACAGCTGTAACAAGCCGCAGGCGCCCATCGTTGGCGCGCCCATTCCGCAGTCCGAGATTGACGCCCGCGCAGACGACCCGCGCGGGTTTATGGAATGGTTGCGGGCGCAGACGCTTGCCCTCGGCGAGTAACGCTTAGCGTGTGGGGACGGGCACCTCACCACGGTAGTCATAGAACCCCCGCTGGCTTTTGCGGCCCAGCCATCCCGCCTCTACATATTTGGTGAGCAGGGGGCAGGGCCGATATTTTGTATCTGCCAGCCCGTCATGCAGCACGTTCATGATCGCCAGACAGGTATCAAGTCCGATAAAATCTGCCAGTTCGAGCGGTCCCATTGGATGGTTCGCCCCGAGTTTCAGTGAGCTGTCGATGGATTGAACGTTTCCGACGCCTTCATAGAGGGTGTAGACCGCCTCGTTAATCATCGGCATCAGGATACGGTTCACAATAAAGGCAGGGAAATCCTCGGCAGAAGCGGCGGTTTTATCCAGCCGGTCCACGACTTCCTTGCAGGCGGCGAAAGTCTCCTCATCCGTGGCGATGCCCCTGATCAACTCAACCAGTTGCATCACAGGAACCGGGTTCATGAAATGGAAGCCCATGAATTTTTCAGGGCGGTCCGTGCGGCTGGCAAGGCGCGTGATCGAGATGGAGGACGTGTTTGAAGTCAGGATTGTTGTTGGCTTGAGATGCGGCAGCAGATCCTCGAAGATCGCCTGTTTCACAGTCTCCCTCTCGGTTGCGGCCTCGATGATGAGGTCGGAGGGGCCCAGATCCTTGAGGGCGGTAGTGGTCTTGATCCGTGCAAGGGCTGCTTCCATATCGGCCTCCGCGATCTTACCGCGCCCGACCTGACGGCTCATATTGCCGCGCAGGATTTCCATGGCACTGCTCAGCGCGTCCTCGCTGATGTCGTTGAGCATCACATCATATCCAGCCAGTGACATGACGTGGGCGATGCCATTGCCCATTTGTCCGGCGCCAACGATACCAATTGTCTGGATCTGCATGCGTATATTCCTTTGTAAGTGTTGTGGGCAGCTTACGTTGGAGTCTTGTCCCGTCGCAAGAGCCGTTGCTCCATAAAACCTGAGGCAAATCCAATCTTTAAACGAATCGTAAGATCGGCTCATCCATAGTTGGCACGGGTGAGAAAAAAGGGTGGGCATTATGACCTATGATATGCTGGGGTCGGGGGCCCTGGACTATTTGCCGTGCCGGTATGGTACGTCAAAACTGACATTTCGGGGACCACGGCGCGCTTTGGAGGGGCCCTATGTGGCCTTCTTGGGCGGTATCGTGACCTTTGGAAAATTCATTGAGCAGCCTTTCCCGCTGCGGGTGGAGCATTTGACGGGGGTTACGCCGGTCAATTTCGGACAGGTTAATGCTGGTCTGGATGTATTTGCCAACGACGCCAGTATTCTGGAAGTTGCGGCGCAGGCGAAGGTGACTGTGATGGAGGCGACGGGCGCCGCGAACATGAGCAACCGTTTTTATACGGTGCATCCGCGCCGCAATGACAGGTTTCTACATGCCATGCCTGATCTGCGACGCCTTTATCACGATGTGGACTTCACGCAGTTCTCGTTTACGCATCACATGCTGGGCCATCTTCAGCAGAAGGATGCAGTACGGTTTACAGAAGTGCAGCGCGTATTGCAGCGAACATGGGTGCGGCGCATGCGCCGCTTGCTCCCGCAGCTTTCAGAGGAGGTGATCTTGTTGCGGGTGCAGATGGAGGGCGACAGTCCCGTGGGGGTGGTTGACGACATGATCGACAGATTGGGCCCGTTGCTGAGTGCTGTTGTCGATATTCCCGATACCCAGCTGTTCGAAGAGGAAACGCCCGTCGGGATGGCGTTTAACCTGTTGGAGGAACAGGCGGCAAAGGTGGTTCCACAGCCGCATGTCCACGCCGCTATCGCGCAAGCGCTGCGCCCTGTGCTGGACCGTCTGATGTAGATATGAAAAAGGCCCGCTTATCACAGCGGGCCTTTCAAATTCATCAATGGCGCGGTGCGCCTGACAAAATCAGAGCTTTTCGGTCAGATCTGGTACAGCTTCAAAGAGGTCGGCAACAAGGCCAAAGTCGGCAACCTGAAAGATTGGCGCTTCTTCGTCTTTGTTGATCGCAACGATGATCTTGCTGTCCTTCATACCGGCAAGGTGCTGGATCGCTCCAGAAATACCGACGGCAACATAAAGGTCCGGTGCAACCACTTTACCCGTCTGACCAACCTGCCAGTCGTTCGGGGCATAGCCTGAGTCCACAGCAGCGCGGGACGCGCCAACAGCCGCGCCCAGTTTGTCTGCGAGATTCTCGATCAGTTTGAACTGCTCTTCGGAACCGACGCCGCGACCACCAGAAACAACCACACCAGCGGAGGTAAGTTCTGGACGGTCGCTTGCTGCGACTTTGTCTTCCACCCACTCGGACAAGCCAGGGTTTGCTGCGGCAGAGACAGTCTCGACCGAAGCCGAGCCACCTTCAGCCGCTGCATCGAATGTCGATGTGCGGAACGTAATGACTTTCTTCGCATCAGAGGATTTGACCGTCTGCATGGCATTGCCCGCATAGATCGGACGCTCGAACGTGTCGGCGTCAATCACGGCTGTCGCGTCAGAGATGATCATGACATCAAGCAGACCAGCCACACGCGCCATCACGTTTTTCGCGTCCGTGGTGGAGGGTGCCACGATGTGATCGTAGTCGCCCGCGAGCGAGACGATGAGTGCCGCGGTGGTTTCCGCCATGCGGTGACCAAGGCTATCGTCTTCGGCAACGAGGACTTTTGAAACGCCTGTGATTTTGGACGCGGCTTCGCCTGCTGCGGCAGCGGAGCTACCACAGGCCAAGACAACAACATCACCCAACTGGGCAGCTGCTGTTACGGCTTTTGCTGTGGCGTCCATCGCCAGTTCGCCATTGTTAACTTCTGCAAGGAGTAGAACAGCCATTATACGGCCCCCGCTTCTTTGAGTTTCGCTACCAGCTCGTCGACCGAGCCCACTTTGATCCCTGCGGCACGTGCGGCAGGCTCAACTGTCTTTACGATTTCCAGACGGTTTTTGACCTCGACGCCGTAGTCGGCAGGGGTCTTTTCATCCAGTGGTTTCTTCTTTGCCTTCATGATGTTGGGCAAGGATGCATAGCGCGGCTCGTTGAGGCGCAGGTCAACTGTGATCACGGTCGGCATGTTGACTTTGATCGTCTGCAGACCGCCGTCAACTTCGCGGGTGACCACGGCCTTGTCGCCTTCAATGGCCACTTCGGAGGCGAATGTCGCTTGGGACCAGCCCATGAGTGCTGCGAGCATCTGGCCTGTTGCGTTCATGTCGTTGTCGATCGCCTGCTTGCCGCAGAGCACGAGGCCCGGCTGTTCTTCGTCGACGATCCCTTTAAGGATCTTCGCAACAGTCAGCGGCTCGATGTCGTGGTGCACATCCTCGGAGGCGATCACGAGGATCGCGCGGTCCGCACCCATGGCCAGAGCGGTGCGCAGTGTTTCCTGCGCCTGCTTGACGCCGACAGATACAACGATGATCTCGTCGGCCTGACCTGCTTCTTTTAGGCGGATCGCCTGTTCGACAGAAATCTCGTCGAACGGGTTCATGGACATTTTGACGTTGGCAAGATCGACACCGGAACCGTCCGCTTTTACGCGCACTTTTACGTTATAGTCGATCACGCGCTTTACAGGTACGAGCACCTTCATGAGCGATTATCTCCCTAGTTGCGACTCAGACCCTGTGTGGGTCAGTCAGTAAATCTGTGACATGTCTAACGAAGCGTGCCCCCGTGAAACAGGGTAAAATCGCCGCATGAGAAGAGAGGCACGTCACGTTACACGTTTTTACGGCTCTCTAACGCAAGAATGTTACGCGGATGTTTCGGTAGATTTAGCGGTTTGCGCCAGGAATCCAAAGCACGTCATCCTTGCCGCCATTGTTTGCCACGCGTGCAGCTACAAAGAACCAGTCGCTGAGGCGGTTAAGGTAGCGCACGGCAGCCTCGTTCACGCTCTCTCGGGTTGCCAGTTCGGTAGCCAAACGCTCGGCGCGGCGCGCGACTGTGCGGCAGACGTGAAGATTGGCGGCCAAAGCAGTGCCACCGGGCAGTATGAAACTGCGTAGTGGTTCGAGGTTTGCGTTCATCACGTCGATCTCGGCTTCAAGTCGGTCCACTTGGGCCGGGGCCATACGCAGCGGCGGGTATTCGGCGGTGGCGTCTTTTTCCATGTCGGGACGGCAGAGGTCCGCGCCCAGATCAAACAGGTCGTTCTGGATGCGAGAGAGGGCTTCATCGGTCTCATCCGTCGCAGTGAGGCGCGCGACTCCGACAAAGCAGTTAAGTTCGTCCGAGGTGCCATAGGCCTCGACGCGGACGTCATGTTTGGCCACGCGGTCACCATTGCCCAAGGCGGTGTCGCCCTTGTCACCTGTGCGAGTGTAGATTTTGTTCAGAACGACCATGTGCTTATCCTTTGACGAAATAGACGTATATCACGATGAGGATAACAGCGATGAACTGTAGACCAATGCGCCAGCGCATCAGTTTGTTCGAGTTTGCCTTGTTAAAAGCGCCCCCGCTGGCAAAACCACCCAAACCCATGACCAAAACGACAACCACCGCAAGTACGGCAACAACAATAAGAATGAAAAACGGATCGGCCACAGGTGATCTCCCTTCGTGTGTAGCTAGGCGATGTAGCGGTCAGATGCGCCGCTGCAACCCCTTTTAATGGCTAAGGACGCGATCCAGCATGCGCGTGGAAAGAATGCGGCGCATGAATCCCCCCAGATGCGCAGGCTTTGTCACATAATAACGGGCGCGCGGACGGGGAGATTCAACAGCATGGATCAGTTTTTTCACAACGGCCTCGGGGGGCAGTTCGTATTTGTCGGGGCCGTTCTCGCCATACAGGCGCTGTGCCAGAACGGTCTCGTATTCATCTGCGCGCGGAGAGTTTTCCCAATCCACCCAACGCTCGAAATGCGGAATAGAATTTGCCCGGATTTTTGAGGTTATCGGACCCGGTTGAATAAGGATCGGGTGGACGCCTGTGCCCTGCATCTCAAGGCGCAGGGTATCTGTCAGCCCTTCGAGTGCGAATTTGGTAGCGGTATAGGCGCCGCGCCATGGCATCGCTACATGTCCGAGGATGGAGGAGCATTGCACGATACGGCCATGCCCTTGGGCGCGCATGACCGGAATGATCGCCGTGGTTAGAGTGTGCCAGCCAAAGAAGTTGGCCTCGAATATCTCGCGCAATGCTTGGGTTGGCATGTCCTCGACCGCGCCGGGTACAGCATAGGCACCATTGTTGAACACTGCATCCAGCGTGCCGCCCGTATCCTCAAGGACATCTGCGAGAGCGGTGATAATGCTGTCGGGGTCAGTGTAGTCGATGCGCGGACTGTCAAAGCCTTCTTCCCGCATGCGTCCGCAATCAAGCTCTTGGCGGCAGGCGGCATAAACGTGCCATCCCCGCTCGCGCATACCGTAAGCAGCGGCATAGCCGATGCCCGAAGAGCAACCGGTTATCAGAATGGAGCGTTGTTGGGTCATGAAAAAGGCCTCATCGGTGAATGAGGCCTCAAATGCGCTGTTTTGGTGGAATAGGCAATCGCCCTTGCAGATATCAGCCCGAAGTGAGCAAGAAATCGGCCATCCAGCCTGTTTCGCCGCCATCGACGGGACGCATCTTTACCCAGCCGTCGCCGTTGTCTTCGAGAATGACCACTTCCGCGCCGCGTGTCAGCTTGCTTACACATCGTAGTTGGTGGAGGGGCCGCCGCGCACATTAACGCGGTTGCCCGATACTTTGCGCACGTCGCCTTCAACGCTGGTGCCGCTTGAGTTTGTGGTGGCGATCAAGCTTGGCAGGATGATCTGCGGTGTCTCTGTGCTGTCGATGATCTGCGCTGCTGCCGGTGCAGGCTTGTCTGTCGCTACTGCCTGAGCGTCGCCCACATTTGTGAGGTTCAAGGAAACGCGTGTGACATCAGGTGTGCTGTCGATTTTGGTAATCGACGCTGTTGTGGACGTCGCTGCGGGTGCAGGTTGCTCTGCCACAACTTGTGCAACTTGCACGGCTTCTTGCGTGTCGACGGTGGCGTCCGCCATCCGCGCGCTTGCAGGTTCAAAGTCGGAACCACCGCTCATTTCATAGAAAGCAAAGCCCAGAAAACCGAATGTGAGAAGGATGAATGTTTTCATGCGCGCAGCTCCAGCAGATTATCTTGAAGCCGTCCCTACAGCTTCTGTTTGAGGGTTAATAGCAGCATTAACGATCCTATTTTAGGGGACAAATTAAGAAAATTAGCACCGCAAAAATGTCACGCTGAAACGAGCCGCTCGTTATGAAACGCAAACCAGACGCTTGTCGGTTGTTCACAGCATCGCTACACAGCGCTCATGTCAGATATCAAACTACCAGTGCCGCCTCGTCATGAGGAAACATCCGAACCGCTGCGCCGTGCGCTGGGGGACCGCTACCTTACCTATGCGCTGAGTACGATCATGCACCGTGCGCTGCCTGATGCGCGCGACGGGTTAAAGCCTGTACACCGCCGTATTTTGTACGCGATGAGCAGGCTCAAGTTGAACTCAATGGGCGGTTTCCTGAAATCGGCCAAGATCAGCGGCGACACGATGGGGGACTTCCACCCGCACGGCGATGCCGCGATTTATGATGCGATGGCGCGTTTGGCGCAGGACTTCAACGTCCGCTATCCACTTGTCGACGGGCAGGGGAACTTTGGCAACATCGACGGCGATAACCCCGCCGCGAGCCGATATACCGAAGCGCGCATGACGGCTGTGGCCGAGGCAATGCTTGAAGGTCTCAACGAGAATGTTGTCGATTTCCGCGACAACTATGATGGCCGCCTGACCGAGCCTTCGGTGTTGCCTGCGCAATTCCCAAACTTGCTTGCCAATGGCTCGTCAGGGATCGCGGTGGGCATGGCCACAAACATTCCCCCGCACAACATCGCTGAGCTATGCGATGCGTGTATTCACCTCATTAAGACGCCCGATGCGCGGGACGATACCCTGCTCAACTATGTCCCTGGCCCGGATTTCCCGACGGGCGGTGTGATTGTTGAGCCGCCAGAGAATATCGCCACTGCTTATCGCACGGGCAAAGGCGGCTTCCGCCTGCGCTGTCGTTGGGAGGTCGAGGACCTTGGCCGTGGCCAGTGGCAGATCGTCGTCACCGAAATTCCCTATCAGGTGCAAAAGTCCAAGTTGATCGAGAAGATTGCCGAGGCGATCCAGCTGAAGAAAATCCCGATCCTTGCGGATATCCGCGACGAGAGCGCCGAAGATGTGCGAATGGTGCTTGAGCCGCGCTCAAAGAACGTCGATCCCGAAGTGCTCATGGGGATGATGTATCGTCACTCCGATCTTGAGGTCCGCTTTTCGCTCAACATGAACGTGTTGATTGACGGTGTGACGCCGAAGGTTTGCTCGATGAAGGAAGTGCTGCGCGCGTTCCTTGACCATCGCCGCGAAGTTCTGGAGCGCCGCTCGCGTCACAGGATGGAGAGGATCGATCACCGTCTGGAGGTTTTGGAAGGCTTTATCGTTGCTTTCCTCAACCTCGACCGTGTGATCGATATTATCCGCTACGATGATGAGCCTAAGGCGGCACTCATGCGCGAGGACTGGAGCAAGGATCACGTCCGCGCGATCGACGAGAAAGACTATGTCTCCCCCGCTGTGGGGGAGGGTGAGTTGTCCGAAGTGCAGGCCGAAGCGATCCTGAACATGCGCCTGCGGTCTTTGCGCCGTCTGGAAGAGCTGGAATTGCTGTGTGAGCAGTCCGAGTTGATGGAAGAGCGTGCGGGCCTTGAGGATTTGCTGGAAACCGAGAGCCTGCAATGGGACAGCATTACGGAGCAGCTGCGCGAGACGAAAAAGCAGTTCGGCAAGATGTATGACGGCGGTGCGCGCCGCTCGACCTTTGCCGAAGCAGGTGAGATCGAGGATGTGCCGCTTGAGGCCATGATCGACCGTGAACCGATTACTGTTGTCTGCTCCCAAATGGGGTGGATTCGCGCCATGACGGGCCATATTGATCTGACCCGCGAGTTGAAATTCAAGGATGGCGATGCCTCGCGCTTTGTCTTTCATGCCGAGACGACGGACCGCCTGCTGGCCTTTGGCAGCAATGGGCGCTTCTATACAATCTCGGGTGCCAACCTGCCCGGTGGTCGCGGCATGGGGGAGCCTCTGCGCCTTATCGTGGACCTGCCCAATGATGTGCAGATTGTGGATCTGTTTATTCACCGCCCCGATGGTAAATTGCTGGTGGCCTCCTCATCGGGGGATGGGTTCATCGTGCCAGAGGTGGATGTCGTCGCGCAGACCCGTTCGGGCAAGCAGGTCTTGAATGTGCGCGGCGAGACGCGTGCGCTCATTTGCAAACCCGTGAATGGGGATTGTGTCGCCACAGTGGGCGAGAACCGCAAAGTGCTGGTGTTTGATATTGACGAGTTGCCTGAAATGGCACGCGGCAAAGGTGTGCGTTTGCAAAAGTATAAGGACGGCGGCCTGTCTGATGCCACCACCTTCACCCGTTCCGAGGGGCTAAGCTGGCTTGACCCCGCTGGTCGCACACGAACCGAAACAGCGCTGGATGAATGGGCTGGCAAACGTGCAAGTGCGGGTCGCATGGCACCGCGTGGTTTTCCACGTGACAACAAGTTCACCTGAGGCATCGCCCCCGCCCGTCCCCGAGCAGGGGATGGAGGTCTGGTTCGTAGGCAATCGCTCCGCGCTGTTCTGGCTCGCGCTGAAATCCGGGTTCTGGACGGTTCTGACACTGGGCTTTTACCGTTTCTGGATGAAGACGCGCCTGCGGCGCTGGTATTGGTCCTCGATCAGGCCCGGTGGTCATCCGTTGGAATACGTGGGCGATCCGCTGGAAAAGCTGTTGGGCTTTTTCATCGCAGTAGTGATCCTGACCTTCTACATCGGCATCGTGAACCTGCTGCTGATGTTCGTCAGTTTCTCCTTTTTCCAGAGCTCGTTCATCGGCTATTTCGCCAGCTTTCTGGGCGTGATCCCCGTCTGGTTCTACGCGCAATACCGCGCGCGGCGCTATGTGTTGGGGCGTACACGCTGGCGCGGGGTGCGGTTCGGGCTGGAGCCAGGTGCGTGGGGTTACGCATGGCGTGCGCTGGTGCATTGGCTCATCACGATCTGTACCGCGGGAATTCTATGGCCACGCATGACCTTCTGGCTTGAGAAATATAAGACGGATCGCACCTTCTTTGGCTCGGCCAAGTTGGTACAGGGCGGTCGGTGGCAGATGCTGATCCCTGCGACGATGCCTTTTGTAGCAGGCGTGTTGGGGCTGGGTGCGCTGGGTGTCTGGCTGATCTACCTTGATCCGCTCGAGCCACAGAGCGGGGGACCCTTGAATGGGTTTATGGACAGTGTCGGTATCGCGATAGAGGGCGGTTTTGTGCCTTTTGAGTGGGAAGGCGCGGAGCGGCTTTTTCTGCTGATCCCGATTACCATGCTGCTGATCTACGGGCTTGTTCACTACCGCTTTGTCACAAAACGTATTCTTGCCAACCACAAGCATGCCGAGGGCGTCAAGATGGCCTCAAATCTGAACGGCCTGCGTGTTTCGATGATTTATGTGTTGGGCACAACGATTGCCTATCTGGTTTTGGTTGTTGGCATACTTGCACTCGTTGGCATTGCTTTTGGCCTTCTGGGGCCGGACCTGTTTATTGAAGAACAGTTCGGCATGTCGGACCCCTTTGGGGAATTGCCACGCTGGCTGTCGCTGACAATTATCGCAGTGTTGTATCTGTCGATATTCCTGTTCTGGAGTGTGCTGCACCACGCCTTTGTCACCTATCCGCTGATGCGTCATATGGTCGTCACGCTAAGCCTTGTGAACATCGCAGGGCTGGCAGAGGTGAGCCAGCGTGCGCGTGACGAATTTGCGGAAGCTGAGGGTTTTGCCGAAGCATTGGATCTGGGGGCGGCGATATGACGATGCCCCCTGACATTCCGCACTCAACGCCGGGACTTCGCCTCTATGAGGCGCGTTCCAGTTCCTATTTTGATGGCGATGCGCCTGTCCCGCGCAATGTGACGCTTATGGTGGATACAAATGCGGGTGTTCTCGAAATCGGGTTTCCTGCGCAGGAAATTGGCGGCGTGCGCTGGCCGCTGGACGAGATACGGCAGCTTGAGGATACGGCAGGGCGCGAAGGGGTGATCCTGCGCTGGACGGGTGATCCGCTGGCGCGGTTGCATCTGCGCAATGTGAACGTATTGCGCCGCATGCAAAGATTGCAGGCAAGTGCGCCGCCCAAGGGGCGGGGGCGGTTGGCTGCATGGGCATTTGCTGCTGTGGCCGCTGTTACGATCCAGATTGGTGTACTTGTGCCGCTGCTCGCCGACCGCTTGGCGACCTTTGTGCCCCCTGCGGGGGAGCGTGCGCTGGGCGAGGCGACATTCGACCAGATCAGGCAAGCGCTGGCGGGAACGGGCCTGCCACCACTGCCGACTTGTGACAAGGCGGAGGGCCTTGCCGCGCTAAAGACGATGCTGGTGGCCCTTGGCGCTGAGCGGGACATGGAAGAAG
>CAWVWS010000011.1:0-34831 GCA_963933905.1 uncultured Sulfitobacter sp. | reverse complement strand
AACACACATCGACGGCCTCTATCTTAATGGCGGCTGGTGCTACGGTGGGGTCAAGGCGACGCCCGCTTCCGGCATGTGCTTTGCCCACCTGCTCGCCCGTGACGCGCCCCACCCCAACGCCACAGCCTACCGCTTTGACCGCTTCGAGAAGGGTCTCATGATCGACGAAAAAGGCATGGGGAACCAGCCGAACCTGCACTAACGCCCCACCTCTCTATTTTGCCCTTAAACTCAATCCTCCCGTCACCGCGAGCACCGCATAATGATTATTAATCACCCCCTCCTCGGCCCCCGCGACAGCGCTGAATTCACCTATATGGGTGATGCCCGCCTGATCGAGCGCCCAGATGCAGGATCAGACTCTGCAGCGCAGGACTTCTATGACTATGGCTATCTGCGCGACAACCCTGCTGGCTGGCATGAGGAGTTATGGTTTCACGAGGTCGGGGACCGCTCGTGGTTGGTGGTCACCCGCAACACCCTCACCCACGAGATTGCGGAGGTGAAGCTCGCCCGTGATGTGGCCCGCAGCAAAGGGCGCAAGCTATGACACAGAAAAACAGGCTTGCAGGCGGGCAAATTGACCGTGCCCGCACTCATAAATTCATGTTCGACGGCAAACACTACACAGGCCACGAAGGTGACACGCTGGCCTCTGCGCTGCTGGCGAATGGCGTACGCCTCATGGGGCGTTCCTTCAAATACCACCGCCCGCGCGGGCCGCTCACTGCCGGCTCGGAAGAACCCAACGCCTTGGTCGAGCTGCGCGGCGGTGCACGGCAGGAACCCAACACACGCGCGACCACAACCGAGCTTTATGACGGGCTGCTCGCCCGCAGCCAGAACCGCCTCGGTTCACTCAAGTTCGACCTGCTTGCGGTGAATGACCGCCTGTCCAATTTCCTCACCGCAGGCTTCTACTACAAAACCTTCATGTGGCCTGCTGCCTTTTGGGAGAAGGTCTATGAGCCGATTATCCGTCACGCAGCGGGGCTAGGCTCGCTCTCGCTCAAGGATGATCCCGACACCTATGATAAAGGGTTCTTGCACTGCGATCTGCTGATCGTCGGGGCAGGTCCTGCGGGACTTGCTGCCGCTCTGACCGCAGGGCGCGCGGGTGTTGATGTCATCCTTGCGGACGAGGATTTTCGCATGGGCGGGCGATTGAACGCTGAAACCCATGCCCTTGGCGATCAATCAGGCGCAGACTGGGCAGCGGCTACAGTTGCCGAACTCACTAGCTTGCCCAATGTACGGCTTATGGCGCGCACAACGGTCATCGGGGCATTTGACCACGGCATCTATGGCGCGGTCGAGCGGATCAGCGATCACCTCCACACGCCAGACACAGGCAAACCCCGCCAGATCCTCTGGCGCATCTATACCAAGCAGACGATCCTCGCAGCAGGGGCCATCGAGCGGCCCATCGCGTTCGAGAACAACGACCGCCCAGGCATTATGCTCGGCTCTGCCCTACGCAGCTATGCCAACCGCTACGGCGCGGCAGTGGACCAGCGTGTGGCCGTCTTTACCAATAATGACGAAGGGCACCGCACCGCCGCTGATCTCATGGCGAAAGGTGTAAAAATCGCTGCTGTTGTGGATGTGCGGCCAGATGGGCCGCGCAGCTTGGACTATGAGGTCCTGCACGGTGAAGTCGTGGATACAAAAGGCCGCCTCGGCCTCACCTTTGCCGAAGTGCGCCTTGCCAATGGCAGCACGCGCATGCTGGAATGCGGCGCGTTGGGGCTGTCGGGGGGATGGAACCCCAATGTGCATCTGACCTGTCACCAGCGTGGGCGTCCCACTTGGAATGAGGCCCTTGCAGCATTTGTTCCCGGTGGCATCTTGCCCGCTGGTATGTCCGTCGCAGGAGCCGCAAATGGCGATATGTCCACAGCGGCAGCATTGCGCGGTGGCGCAGAGGCGGCGCGAAAGGTGATGGGACTAAAAGGCAAACTGCCCGCCCTACCCCAGGCCGAAGACGCCCCCATAAATCTCAAACCCTTCTGGTATGTAGAAGGCTGCAACCGCGCATGGCTCGACCAGCAGAACGATGTGACAGTCAAGGACGTGAAGCTCAGCCACCAAGAGGGATACCGCTCTGTCGAGCACCTCAAACGCTATACCACGCTGGGCATGGCCACCGATCAGGGCAAGACCTCGAACATGGGCGGTTTGGCGATCATGGCCGAGCTTGCAGGCAAAGCGATTCCCGAAGTCGGCACCACCATTTTTCGCCCTCCCTATACCCCTACGGCAATTGGCGTCTTTGGCGGACGGCACCGCGGCAAGGAATTCCACCCGACCCGCCTCACGCCGTCCCATACGTGGGCGGAGGAGCAAGGTGCGGTTTTTGTGGAGGTTGGCAACTGGCTGCGCGCGCAATGGTTCCCGCGCATGGGGGAGACGACATGGCGGGAAAGTGTGGACCGCGAAGTGCTCGCCACGCGCAATTCAGTCGGTGTCTGCGATGTGACGACATTGGGCAAGATTGACGTTCAAGGCACAGATGCCGCCACCTTCCTCAACAAGGTCTACTGCAACGGCTTTGCCAAACTCCCTGTGGGCCGCGTCCGCTATGGCCTGATGCTGCGCGAGGACGGGATTGTGATGGATGACGGCACTGCCGCGCGACTGGCAGAAGATCATTTTGTGGTCACAACGACCACCGCCAACGCCCTGCCCGTCTACCGCCACATGGAGTTTGTGCGCCAGTGCCTCTTTCCCGATTTGGATGTGCAACTGATCTCGACCACGGAGGCTTGGGCGCAATACGCCGTCGCTGGACCCAACAGCCGCAAAGTGCTGGAACAAATTGTGGACAGCGACATTTCGAACGAGGCCTTCCCCTTTATGGCCTGCGCCAATGTCACCCTCTGCGGCGGGTTGCGGGCGCGCCTGTTCCGCATCTCATTCAGTGGAGAGCTGGCCTTTGAGATAGCCGTGCCGACGGCCTATGGCGGTGCGCTCATTCGCAGAATTATGGCGGCAGGTGCGGCCTTTGATATCGCGCCCTACGGCACTGAAGCCCTTGGCGTCATGCGTATCGAGAAGGGCCATGCTGCAGGCAATGAGTTGAACGGGACCACGACGGCGACCAACTTGGGTATGGGGCGCATGGTCAGTACCGCCAAGGACAGCATCGGTGCGGTCCTGTCGCGCCGCGAGGGGCTCAACCGCGCGGACGATCTGCGCCAAGTGGGCATCAAGCCCGTCGATCCGCGCGATCCTGTGCCTGCGGGTGCCCATCTGATGAACGCGGACGGCGCGATCGATGCCGCCCATGATCAGGGCTATGTCACGTCGGCCTGTTACTCCCCGAACCTAGGCCATGCCATCGCTCTTGGCTTTCTAAAGGACGGCGCAAACCGGATGGGCGAGCGGATGCGCCTTGTCAGTCCGCTTACGGGTGTGAACGTCGATGTCGAAATCACCAGCGCCCATTTCGTTGACCCAGACGGGGAGAGACTTCGTGCATAATCTCAAGACTGTAAGCGCCCTTGGCGAGGCTGCGCCACGTATCGACCACTTTGACCATATCACCATTGCCGAGAATGACGGGCTGGCGCTGGCGTCAGTAGCCGTACGCTTGGGTCGTGAGGCGGAGTGTCATGCCGCGCTCGAAAACCTGTTGGGCGGTGTGCCTGATGTGGGTCGCACGATCCTGCGCGATCCAGAGGCGGGCTTCTGGATGGGGCCAGAGCAATGGATGATCGGCGCCCCCCGTGCTACCCATGAATTGCTGGCAGATCAGCTCAAAGAGCGGTTCGGCGATGCGGCCTCTGTCACCGAGCAGTCGGGCGCTTGGGCCACCTTCGACGTGACGGGTGCAATGATGCGCGAGATGAGCGAGCGGCTGTGCAATATCCCGATCCGCCGCATGGTCGCGGGCGATGTGCAGCGCACAGTCATCCACCAGCTTGGCTGCTTTGTGATCCGCCGCGAAGCCGAGGATCACATCCGCATCCTTGGCCCACGCGCCTCGGCGAAAAACCTGCACCATGCCCTCCTCACGGCGGCACATGCGCTGGCCTGATGCAGCCTACATCGCGCGCCCAGCGACACAGTGATAGGCGTAGTCGATATACTCTTGGGGCAAGTCGGGGCTGCGCTTGATGAAGTCATCGACCAGCGCTTTTGTATCGGGGTGCAGGACATGGTTGAAACCGTGCAGGGCCGCTGACTGACAATCGGGCGAGTCGAGTTCCAGTATCTGCGCGAGTGTTTTGAACATCACATCCTGTATCCGCTTGTGAACAGGGTTTCCCACCGGATCGACATGCTTCATAGGATTGATGCAATAGGCAAGAGCGTCCCACCACATCTCGCAGGCCTCTCCCAACGGGTCTTTTGCAAAGACATCGCGGAAGACAAAAACATCGCCCCGATTAGCTCCTCTTTCAGCTCTGGCGCGATATTGCTGCGCCAGATCAGATCAGCGAGGTTGCCGTCAAAACCTGACCCGGTCATGGCCCAAAAGCCCTGTTCGAGCCTCTCTCGGTCGTATTTGAGAAAAAGGTCGTCAGAGGTGCGAAACATCTCGATAAAGCATTGCGCACTCTGGCTGGCATTATATTTCACAGTTGTATCAAGCCGATGATACCATGTGTCATTGGTAGCAAAACTTTTGGGATCATGATCAAAGACGAAGTCTTCGAACTCCCGCTGCGAGGCCATGCGGATGTCGTAGATTTTTTGCTTCACGGACTTACAGTTACTGAAACCCGACAGGTTTTCCATGTAAATCGGCCACAAAAGCGCAGACGGACAGAGGCCACAGCCCGATGATTGCCATTGACGCCAGCGCCCTGCACCGATTGAACTTAGGCAACTATTGGAGCCGCCGCAGACAAGGACCGCTGATATGTTTCTAAAAAACGCATGGTACGTTGCCGCATGGGATCACGAGATCACGCGGACCTTGCAGCAGATCGTGGTGCTGGGCGAGAAAATATGTGTGTTCCGCACGCAAGGCGGCGCGCTGGTCGGGCTGGAAGATGCCTGCCCCCACCGCAAGCTGCCCCTAAGCAAAGGGCGGATCAAAGGCGACACGGTCGAGTGCGGCTATCACGGGCTGACGTTTGATTGCGTGGGCCGCTGTGTCTGGGCGCCAGGGGCAAATGGCATCCCGTCAGAGGCGCGTGTGCATGCCTATCCCTTGCACGAGAAATACGGGCTGGTCTGGATCTGGATGGGCAATCCTGCACTGGCCGACCCGAGTGATATTTTCGAGATAGAGAATTACAACAACCCCGCATGGGGCATCAACCGCGGTGACGCGATGGAGCTTGACTGCAACTACCTGCTCATGTGCGACAACCTGCTCGACCCAACCCACGTGGCGTGGGTGCATCAAAACAGCTTTGCCGCGCCTGCGACCAAGGACACGCCCCTGCGCATCACCAAGACGGCAGATGGTGTTATCGTACATCGCTGGATGATGGATCACGAGCCTGCACCCTTCTACAAAAAGGTGGTGGAATTCACGGGTTATTGTGACCGCTTGCAGCATTACGAGGTGCGCTACCCCTCCCATGCGCTGATCCGTGCGGTGTTTACCCCTGCGGGGACTGGCGGGCCTGACGGACCGCTGCACGAGAATACGTTTATCATGGACAGCTATAACTTCATGACCCCCACCACCGAGAGCCAGACGCGGTACTATTGGTTTCAGCTGCGCAATATCCGCCCCGAGGATGAGGCCCTGTCGCAGATGATGACAGAGGATGTGCAGCACGCGTTTGAAGAGGACCGCGATGTCCTCAATGAGGTGCAAAAGGGCATGGCGAACAAAACCTCACCCCATATCGACCTGCCCATTGATGGGGGGCAGTTGCGCTTTCGCCGCCAGCTTCAGGCGATGATCAACGAAGAACGCGAAGTCGATCGCCAGATGGCGGAGTAGCGCTGGCGATCGACGTGGAACGCCAGCGCAGGGCTTACCCTATGACGTTAAAATCAGGGCCATAAGGATAGCCTGTGATGTTCTCGTTACCCGCTTCATTGATAATCAGGATGTCATGCTCGCGGTAGCCGCCTGCCCCTGCTTTGCCCTCCCCGATGGTCAACATCGGCTCCATCGAGATGACCATATCCGCCTCAAGGACTGTGTCGATATCCTCGCGCAGTTCCAGCCCCGCCTCGCGGCCATAGTAATGGGACAAAATGCCAAAGGAGTGACCATAGCCGAAGGTGCGGTATTGCAGCAGGTCACGCTCGGTGAAGAAATCGTTGATCTTGTGGGTGATATCCGAGCATTTCGCACCCGGCACCAACAGGCTCATCCCGTATTCATGAGCCGCCACATTAGCCTCCCAGATTCTGCGGCTGGCATCGTCGACTTCACCTACAAACATCGTGCGCTCCAGCGCGGTATAATAGCCTGAGATCATCGGGAAGGTGTTCAGACTCAGGATATCCCCGCGCTCTAACTTGCGCGTCGTCACAGGGTTGTGCGCGCCATCCGTGTTGATACCTGACTGGAACCAGACCCAGCTGTCGCGTATCTCGCTATCTGGGAAGCGCTTGGCGATTTCCAGTTCCATCGCATCGCGGCCTGCCATCGCCACGTCGATTTCGCGTGCGCCGACCTTCACGGCATCCCTGATCGCATAACCGCCTACATCAGCGACATTCGCACCTGCACGGATCAGGTCCAGCTCGGCGGCAGATTTATGCATACGCTGGCGCATGGTTGCAGGGGCCACATCGATGCAAGCCGTGGGCGTGAGGAATTCATCCAGCAGGCCCTTTTGTGCAATGCTCAGGTGATCGCCCTCATAGCCGATGGTCTTGCCCGACCCCGTCACACTCTGGATCGCACGCCAGTAGTTGTTCCGCTGCCAATCCGTATAAGTGATGTTGTCACCGTGGCTGCGCCGCCACGGTTGGGCCGCGTCAATGCCCGCACTCATGGTCACGCTGTCTGTGGGTGTCACGACCAACGCATAGGGGCGGCCAAACGCGCAATAGAGAAAGCCCGAATAGTAGGCGACATTGTGCATTGACGTGAAAACGCAGGCATCAACGCCAGCGGCTGCCATATCGACAAGCAGTTTGGTCAGCCGCGCCTCATATTCAGCGGCGGCAAACGGGAGGATGCGATCCCCTTGGTGAAAGCGGTATTGTTGTGGACGGTCCATCAGTGGCTCCTTCAAATGCGCAAACCGTATTGCGTTGAAGGGGCATCAAGACCTCCCTCACCACAAACGGCAAAGCAAGATCCCGGCGTTCAGGAATGGGGTTGAGGTCTTGCACAATGTGCTGGCGACGCCATCGCCGACCTGTACCGTTTTATTGCCCTAATCCGAGCGTATCTGGCAAGTGTTTTTTCAGCCCTAACCGCCAACCCCTCGTGCAGCGCACAAATCATGCAGGCCTTTTGAAAACCTGCGTGTCGCAACAGATGGCACTTCATCCGAGCGGCTCATGATACCAACGGCCCCGTTGGTGGCCGTCATATCAAGGGGCAGCGCCACAAGATGCCCCTGCGCGATGTCATTGGCCACCACACCCGCGCTGATGATCCAGACTGTGTCGGGGTCGGACATCAGGGTTGTACGCCCGAAAACAGGCGATGCTGTCTCGATCCTGTTTGCAAACAGCGGCACCCCTTGGGCAATCAGCATGCGGGCGACCAGTGGGCGGATCGCGGATTCCTTTGGTGGGTAGAGCACGCGGTACGCATTGAGTGCGGCAAAGTCGCCAATGCCCCGCGCCGGACTGTCGGGGCGGACGACGGCCACAACTTCTTCGGTATAAAGCTGCTGGAAGCTCAGGCCTACCATCGTATCGGGCATGCCCAATCGCCCCACAACCAGATCAAGGCCCCCGCTGCGCAAACGCGCGGTCAGATCGTGATGCGGGCCCTCATGAATCTCGATTTGGGTGTCGGGGCTCTCAATCGCAAATGCCATGACTGCCTCGGGCAAAAGGGCGGAGGCGACACTGGGCAAGGCGCCAACCCTAAGCTGCCCCGCTGCTGTGCCTGATGCGCGAACGCTGCGTAATCCGTGGCGCAAGGCAGCGGTGCTTTGCTCGGCGAATTGCAAGAAGACCTCCCCCTCTGACGTCAAACGCACGCCAGCGCGGCTACGCTCCAGCACAGCAACGCCAAGGATCACCTCCAGCTCTTTGAGCGTTTTGGATATTGCAGGCTGGGTCAGGTTCAACTGCTCTGCCGCGATTTTAAAACTATGGGCGCGGGCGATGGCACTAAAAGCGTCCAGATGGCGAAACTTGATCCTGCGGTCCATATGCTTTCCATTTTAGGCAACTAACTTGCCCGTTACCTCACTTTTAATACCAATACAAACATGCCAGAGTTGGATCATGCCAAAGGAGATACCATGAAAACACAAGTCGCAATCATCGGGGGTGGGCCATCGGGCCTGTTGCTCGCGCAGCTTTTGCACAAGCGCGGCATCGCATCTGTCGTGTTGGAGCGTAAGACCAAGGACTATGTGTTGGGCCGCATCCGTGCGGGTGTGTTGGAGCAAGGGCTGATTAGTTTGATGGAAGAAGCAGGTTGTGCCGAGCGCCTGCATGCAGAAGGGATGCCCCATGACGGCACTCTGATCTCTTACGGCGATGAGATGTTTCGCGTCGATTTCACCGAACATACGGGCAAGCCAGTGATGGTCTATGGCCAGACCGAAGTGACCCGCGACCTCTATGCTGCGCGCGAGGCCCACGGCGGCAAGATCGAGTTCAACGTCGAGGATGTGGTGATCCACGGCGTCGATACTGACGCGCCGCATGTCTATTACACAGTGGAAGGTCAGGCCCAGCGCCTTGATTGTGATTTTGTCGCGGGATGTGACGGGTTTCACGGGGTGAGCCGCCAGACGATCCCGCTAGATGTGCGCAAGGAGTACGAGAAGGTTTACCCCTTTGGCTGGCTCGGCATTCTGTCCGAGACGCCGCCCGTCAATCACGAATTGATCTATGCTAATTCGCCCCGCGGCTTTGCACTGTGCTCCATGCGCAATGAGAACCTCAGCCGCTATTACATCCAGTGCTCGCTCAGCGATAAGCCTGAGGACTGGACGGATGAGGCATTCTGGCAGGAACTTAAACGCCGCATTCCCAAAGATCAGGCGGACAAACTGGTGACAGGGCCAAGCATCGAGAAATCCATCGCGCCCTTGCGATCTTTTGTGACAGAACCGATGCGCTGGGGACGGCTGTTCCTGTGTGGTGATGCGGCACATATCGTGCCACCCACGGGGGCCAAAGGGCTGAACACCGCCGCCTCTGATGTGCATTACCTCTATAACGGCCTGTGCGATTTCTATGAGAACGGCAGCACCAATGGCATCGACAACTACTCCCAGAAGGCGCTGGCGCGTGTATGGAAAGCGGAGCGGTTCAGCTGGTGGTTCTCGTCACTAATGCACACCTATCCCGACCAGTCTGAATTCGACCTCAAGATGCAGGTCGCCGAGATTGAATTCCTGCGCTCTAACAAGGCCGCGCAACAGGCGATGGCGGAAAACTATGTGGGCCTACCCTACTAAAGGATTTGCAAAATGAGCACACGATTTGAACTGGGCATGATCACCCGCCGCGCCGTTTTGGGCGATGCCCATGTGGACCGCGCGGAGGCGAACAAGTCGGCCTTTGATGCGCCATTCCAGAGCATGATTACCGAAGGGGCTTGGGGCACACTGTGGTCTGATGACAGCATAGCACATCGCGAGCGTTCCATGCTGACGCTGGCGCTGCTGGCGGCCACAGGTAACTTCGAGGAAATCCCGATGCATATCCGCGCCACGGCCAATACAGGGGCAAGCCCGCAGGACGTGTTGCAGGCCTTTATGCATGTGGCTGTCTATGCAGGGGTTCCAAAAGCGAACCACGCTATTAAGCTGGCCAAACAGACCTATGCCGAGATGGGAGTAACCCTATGAGCATCACCCCTCCGAAGTCAGGCGGATTTATCCCGCGTGACCGCGTTTGGCAGCCCGATGCGCTGACACCGCCTTACAAGACCAGCATCAAGCGAAGCCCGCAGGCGGCACTGCTGTCCTTCCCCTCCACGCTGAGCGAGGAGACATCACCAGTCTTTGGTCACAACCTTATCGGCAAACTGGATAACGACCTGATCCACAACTATGCGGCTGATGGCGAGAGTGCGATTGGCCCGCGCATCATCGTGCATGGCCGTGTGCTGGACGAGAACGGGCGCGGTGTCGCTGGTGCACTGCTCGAATTCTGGCAGGCCAACGCAGGCGGTCGCTACCGTCATAAGAAAGAAAGCTATCTCGCGCCGCTTGACCCCAACTTTGGCGGTTGCGGACGGACAATCACGGGGAAGGATGGTTCCTATGAGTTCGCCACCATCATGCCCGGCCCCTACCCCTGGCCCAATGGCATGAACGACTGGCGCCCTGCGCATATCCATTTCTCGATCTTCGGCCACGGCTTTGCCCAGCGATTGATCACCCAGATGTATTTCGAGGGCGATCCGCATATCAAACTGTGTCCCATCGTCGGCATCCTCAAGACACAAGAGGCAATTGATGCGCTCACCGCCCCCCTCGACATGAACCGCACTGTGCCGATGGACAGCCGCGCATTCAAATTTGATATGGTGATCCGTGGCCGCCGCCAGACCTATTTCGAGAACCGTAAGGAGGAACTGTGAGGATGATCAGCAAAAGTGGGAACCGGTTTTGCGGTCCGATCAGCCGAAAAATAGGATATTAAAATATGGCGCAAAAGCTGGATTACCTGCGCGAAAGCCCGAGCCAAACGGCAGGGCCTTACGTCCACATCGGTTGCACACCCAACTTCACGGGCCTTGATATGTATGGTGGCGACCTTGGGGCGTCGATGAAAACTGGCCCTGTTCAGGGGACCGAGATCACGATCAAAGGCGCGGTATTCGACGGCACAGGCACAGTGCTGCACGATGCGATGATCGAGATTTGGCAGCCTGACGCGGCGGGGCTGTTTCCATCTGCAAACGAGACACGCGGTACGCCTGATCCCAACTTCACCGGCTGGGGCCGCTCGGCGGGGGATATGGAGACAGGCGAGTTTACGTTTCATACCGTCAAACCTGGTGCTGTCTCCTTCCCCGATGGGCGTATACAAGCGCCACACATCACCGCGTGGATCGTGGCACGCGGTATCAACATCGGACTGCACACCCGCATCTATTTCGCGGATGAGGCGCAGGCAAATGCCACCGACCCGATCCTCACACGGATAGAGCATCAGAACCGTATCCCGACCTTGCTGGCGCAAAAGCAGGCAGACGGGCTCTACCGCTTCGACATCCATCTGCAAGGGCCGAACGAGACGATCTTTTTCGATATCTGATCGCAAGGCGACGAAAACAGGAACAGGAGACCGGATATGCAACATCTTACCACCGGTCTCCGACAGCGCGACGCAGCTTTGTCTCAGGTAGGCCATGTGCTGATCGCACCCTTCGGATTGGACACTGCTTTCCTGATCAATCCGCTGGGCGAAGTTGTGCATCGCTGGTCCGGTGACATAGGGCTTACGCATCTTTGCTACCTGCTGCCCAATGGCAATCTATTCTCCAATGAAGTTTGCGCCGCGCCCAAAGGTGTCCCCCTTACCACCAGCGGCATGATGCGCGAGCGGGACCGTGACAGCAAAATTGTCTGGGAGCATTGCGACCCCTACCAGCACCACGATGCCCGCCGCCTGCCGAATGGTGGTGCAATCTATATCGCCTATACCGATCCGAACCCTGTGACCGATGCCAATTTCATAGGGGGTGTGCCAGACAGCCAACTGCCCGAAGGCATGTACGGCGAGTGTCTTCGCGAAGTGAACGCGGTAAAAGGGTATCATCTCCGATTTGGCCACATCAACTGGCTATTCCGGATGCGCAGCTACGCCGCGACCGACAGTGCCATTAAGAATCTGATTTGAGGATACCGATATGACCCAGCTTACCTATGCGATTACTGGCGTTGCCAGCGGGATCGGGGCCGAACTGGCGCGTATCCTCACGTCCCAAGGGCACCGCGTCATCGGCTTTGATATTACCGAGACTGAGGAGAACATCGCGAAGTTCATCCCGCTCGACCTCAATGACGCAGACAGCATCATGGCGGCAGCAGCGGCAGTGGATGAGCAGCTCGACGGGCTGTGCAACAACGCGGGCCTGCCGCCGCGAGACAGGTTGGAGGCGGCGATCTTGCAGGTTAATTTCCTCGGCACTCGTGCCTTTACCGATGCCATGTTGCCCCACTTGCGGATCGGCGGCTCCCTCCTGCATATGGCGAGCCGTGCAGGCCATGGCTGGCGCGAAGGGGCGGCACAGGTCAAGCGGCTGGCCGCGCTGCGCCACCGCGACCAGTTGCCTGAGTTCATTGCCGCCGAGGGCATTGATGCCACGCGTTGCTATAACCTGACGAAAGAGGCCGTGATCCTTTGGGCCGTGGCAGAGACCGAAGCCATGGTAAAACACGGCCTGCGTGTAAACACCCTCAGCCCCGGTGGCATATCGACGCAGATACTCGGGGATTTCCAGAAAGCATTTGGCGACAAGATGGCCAAGAACGTGGCCCGCGCAGGACGCCCCGGCACAGCAGAGGAGATCGCACAGATCGCGGCATTTGTGCTGTCACCCGCAGCAAACTGGCTCAAAGGAGCGGATATCGCCATTGACGGCGGCATGGGTGCGTTCAACCAAGCGGACGCAATGGACCTCGCTGCGCTACGCCTATCGGGAGGCGAAGCATGAAAACACCCAGCCTTGATATCGACTTTTATTCCGACGCGGTCATCCTCGACCCCTACCCTATTTACGCACAGCTGCGCGAGTTGGGGCCTGTGGTGTACCTGCCCCAGCACGATATGTACGCGCTCTCCCGCTACGGCGAGGTCAGCGAAGTGCTGCGCCAGCCCTTGCGGTTTGTAAGCTCGCGTGGGGTCTCGCCCATCCAGAAGGTCAACGACATTCTTGTCGGCTCCACCCTTAATTCCGATCCGCCAGAGCATGACCGCACCCGCGCCGTCACGTCAGAGCCGCTTTTGCCCGGTGCGCTCAAAGAGATCGAGCCGATGCTGGAGAAAGCCGCTAATGGTCTGATTGATACGCTTTGCCAGCGCGGTGAGTTTGATGCCATCGCCGACTTTGCCCAATTCCTGCCCATCACCATTGTGGCCGAGTTGGTAGGCCTGCCCGTGGACAGTGCGCAGATGCTCAAATGGGCTTCGGCCACGTTCAACCTCTTCGGGACCGAGAATGCGCGCACCGATCAGGCCTTCAAAGACCTGACAAACCTGCGCGACTTTCTGCTGGAATATGGCCGCCCCGAAAAGCTCAAGGAAGGCGGCTGGGCCAAGCGTATTTTTGATGTAGGCGCCGAGCGGGGCATTCCCTACGAGACCAGTGCACAGCTGATGCGCGATTATATCAACCCCTCGCTCGACACGACCATTTCGACCACGGGGCAGATTGTGAAGTTCTTTGCCGACCACCCTGACCAGTGGGATTTGATCCGTGAGGATGCCAGTCTGATCCCCAATGCCGTCGAGGAAGCCGTGCGCATGGCCACACCCATCCGCGCCTTCACCCGCTTTGCGATCGAGGACAGCGAGATTGCGGGCCATACCATTCCTGCGGGCAAACGGGTGATTGTGATCTATGCTTCCGCCAACCGCGACCCTCGCAAATTCTCGGACCCAGACCGCTTTGACGTGACACGGGACGTGCATGACCATCTGGGCTTTGGCCAAGGGGTGCATATGTGCATGGGCATGCATCTGGCGCGCCGCGAGATTATTTTGCTCATCGAAGCCTTGCGGCGCCGTGTGGAGCGGTTTGAGCTAACCGCCGAGCCTGTGGTGGCGATGAACAACACCATTCGCGCCTATGCCAGCATGCCTGTGAAGGTCCATCTGGCCGCCGAGGTTTTGGTGGATGCGCCGAGTGCTGACGCCCCTGACGAGAACCCTTGGCTCGACGTAACCGTAGCAAAGCGCACCGATGTGGCAACGGACATTATCGGACTTGAGCTGAAACGCACAGATGGCAGCCCCCTGCCCGCCTATGCCGCTGGCGCGCATGTGGATGTTTATGTGAAGTCGGGTCTCATACGGCAGTATTCCCTGACAGGTGATCCAGCAGATCGCTCCAAATACCGCATCGGTGTGCTACTTGATCCCAAGTCGCGCGGCGGCTCCACTGCGATCTATACGGACTTCAAAGCAGATCAACAGATCAAGATTGGCCGCCCGCGCAATAACTTCCCGCTGGGCGAAGCTGTGTCCCATACCATCCTGTTTGCCGGCGGTATTGGCGTGACGCCCATGCTGAACATGGCCTATGCATTAGAGGCAGCAGGCGCGTCATGGGAGATGCATTATTGTGGCCGCTCCGCTGACAGGCTGGCCTTCACCGATGAGATGGGACGCTTTGGCAAAAAGGTACAAATCCACATCGACAGCGGACCTGACGACCAGAAAATGAATATTAACGCAGTCCTCACCACTGCCGCGCCTGACCGCCATCTTTATGTCTGCGGCCCCAACGGATTTATGGATTTCATCGTTAATTCCGCCGCTGCAAACGGTTGGGACACAATCGCCGTACATCTGGAGCGCTTTGGCGCGGAAGTGAACACCGATGGTGCGCCCTTTACCGTGGTGGCGCGACAGTCGGGCAAGACATTCGAAGTCCATCCTGGGGAGACGATATCGCAAAAACTGGAGGAAAATGGCATCCACGTTCAGGTCTCGTGCCAGTCAGGGGTTTGCGGCACCTGCCTTACCCCCGTGACCGAGGGCATGCCCGACCACCGCGATCTGGTGCAAACCGACCTTGAAAAAGCATCCAATGCGCAAATCACCGTTTGCTGTTCGCGGTCCAAGACAAAATGCCTTGTGCTTGACCTTTGAGAGCCCTCTGGCGGGCGGTTTGTTCCGCATGTTGGAATAGATCACCCGCACGCATGTGCAGGAACAGAATTCCGCGCGGAAGATGTGGAATTCGGCGGAAGTTTTATTGACTCATCTGAACAAAGATTCCAAGGCTGTTCCACAGGGCGGATTGATGTTTCGCAAAATGCATCGACCGCCGGATCAAATTTGCTGCAGAGCATGCATGCAGGTTTGCAATCTTTTGGGAGGAAACAATGAACTATATCACTGCTTCAATTGCTGCACTTGGCCTATCGACAACGATGGTCATAGCGCAAGACTTCGAGCTGCCAAAGCAGCTGAGCTGGACCGCATATGGCACGGGATCAGCAGGCTATAATCAGTCGGTCGCAATCGGCGCCGCCTTGCAAGATGCCGTAGGCGTCAATCTGCGCGTTCTGCCGGGTAAAAACGATATTTCGCGGACCGAACCGCTGCGTCAGGGCCGTGTGCAGTTCTCTGCCACAGGTGTTGGCGGTAGCTATATGGCACAGGAAGGTGTGTTCGACTTTGGCGCCGAAAACTGGGGTCCGCAGCCCATTCGCGTGCTGATGGCCAACAACGGTGGCGCGATCAACCTGTCGGTTGGCGTTGCTGGCGATCTGGGGATCGAGACCTATGCCGATCTCAAAGGCAAGCGCGTGGCCTATATCGTGGGTGCACCTGCGCTCAACGTAAACACCGAGGCCTATCTGGCCTATGGCGGCCTGACGTGGGACGATGTCGAGCGGGTTGATTTCGGCGGCTTCGGCGCAAGCTGGACAGGTCTGATCGAAGGTCAGGTCGATGCGGCATTTGCCTCTACCAACTCGGGCAAAGCCTATGAGGCAGCAGCGGGCCCGCGCGGTCTGTTCTGGCCACAGATTGATCCTGCAGACACCGAAGGGTTTGCGCGTCTGCAATCCATCGCACCGTTCTTCCAGATCAACAAAGCGAAGGTTGGCGCCACGATTGACGGGACCGACGGCTATCAGGGGGCTGGCTACGCCTATCCCGTTCTGACCGCCATGGCCGCCACCGAAGCGGACCTCGTCTATAACATGACCAAAGCGATGGTTGAGCTGTTCCCGAAGTATGATGGCAACTCCCCCGGTATCGGTGGCTGGGCCATTGACAAGCAGAACATGCAGTGGGTGGTCCCTTACCACGAAGGTGCGATCCGGTACTTCACCGAAGCAGGTGTCTGGGACGATGCGGCCCAAGCGCATAACGACGGCCTGATTGCCCGTCAGGCAGCCCTTGCTGCGGCATGGGAAGCAACTGTTGCTGCTAAACCTGATGACTTTGAAGCAGCATGGAGCCAAGCGCGTCGTGATGCCCTCAAGGCAGGCGGTTTCGGCATCGTCTTTTAATCGAGACTAAAAGACCGAGGCCGGCCAGTCGCTGCATTGGCCGGCCTTAATTGTTTTACGTTCTATCCCTGTCCCCTTCCAGACATAGAGTGAGCCCATGACCGATAACTCCGCAGCCGCCCTTGATGCCAAGGGCATCGAACAAGTCGCCATCGACGGTGAAACACCCGCAGAGCGTCTGGCAGGACCCGCCCGTTGGGTTGTGGTGATCGGCACGATTATGTCGCTGGTTCTGGTGGTCAACCAACTGTTTAATATTCAGCTTTTCGGGATCGTCTTGATTGAAGGGCGCTATCTCTATATCCTTGGCGGCATGTATCTGGCGCTGAGTTTTCTGATTTTTCAAATGCGCGGGGGCAAGGGCGGTGTGCCTTCCCTGCTTGACTGGGGACTGTTCGTGCTTGCGGTGGCCTGTACCGTTTATCTGGCGCAAACGGCGCAACAAAACCTGTCGTCGGGGTGGGAGTTTGCCGCCCCGCAGATAGCGCAATACGTCTCGGTCGTGTTCTTCTTTCTGGTCCTTGAGGCGTGTCGGCGCGCAGGGGGCTTTGTGCTGTTTCTGATCGTGCTGTTTTTTGCTTTCTACCCCACTTTTGCGGGCGTGGTGCCCGATCCTTTCTCAGGGTTCCAGAGCACGTTCATGCAGACAGTGCCTTACCATATCTATTCCTCCGAGAGTTCATTCGGCATCCCGATGAAAGCGTTTGGCGGTGTGGTTATCGGCTTCATCCTGTTTGGCGCTGTGCTCCAGCGCACAGGCGGCGGGCAGTTCTTTAACGATCTGGCCCTTGGTATGGTCGGCGGCTATCGCGGCGGTGCTGCAAAAGTGTCCATTTTCGCGAGCGGTTTTATGGGGTCCATGTCGGGCTCGGTCATCTCAAACGTGCTGACCACGGGTGCTGTCTCCATCCCCGCCATGCGCAAAACGGGTTTCTCGGCCAAGACAGCAGCGGCGACCGAAGCCTGTGCTTCCACCGGTGGCGTGTTGATGCCGCCAATCATGGGCGCTACGGCCTTTATCATGGCAAGCTTCCTGTCGCGCCCCTATGTCGAGATCGCCCTTGCCGCAGCCATCCCGTCGATCCTGTTCTATTGGGGTCTTTTCACAGGCATTGATGCCTATTCAGCCAAACGGGGTCTTAAAGGTCTGCCCAAACCCGACCTGCCGCGCCTCAAGGAAGTGATGATCGAGGGCTGGCCCTATATCTTCGTTTTCGCGCTGCTGCTTTACATGATGATCGGCCTGCGGCAGGAATCCTCCGCGCCCTTCTATGCCACTGCATTGCTGCTCGTAGTCAACCAGTTCCGCGCGCGCTTCCGTTTGAACAAGCAGCGCCTTGGCAACATGATTGTTGGCGTCGGTATGGGGCTGGCGGAGCTAACAGCGATCCTGCTGGGTGTAGGCCTGATTGTCGGCTCCTTCTCCGCCACTGGCCTTGCAGGGACACTGGTGAACGAGCTGGTGTTTATGGCGGGTGACAACACGCTTGTCCTGCTGGCGATGGGTGCCCTGACGGCGTTCATCTTTGGCATGGGGATGACAGTCACAGCCTGCTATATCTTCCTTGCGGTGGTGCTGGCCCCTGCCCTTGAGGCGGGTGGTTTGAACCAGCTCGCGGTGCACCTCTTCATCCTCTACTGGGGTATGGTGAGCTTCATCACGCCGCCTGTGGCCCTGGGTGCCTTTGCCGCCTCGACCATGGCGGGATCAAATCCGATTGCGACGGGGTTCGAGGCAATGCGCCTTGGCGGGGTAATCTATATCGCACCCTTCTTCTTTGTGCTGAACCCTGCCCTCATCGGGCAAGCTCCTGCATGGGAAGTCATCGTCGCCCTCTCCTCTGCACTGGTCGGCGTTGCGGTGATCTCTTCCGCACTCCAAGGCTACATCAGCCTTGTTGGACCTCTTGAGGGGGCTTTGGCCTATCCCATGCGGATCGTGTTGTTTTTCGGCGGCGTGCTTATTGCCAAGCCTGAAACTGCCCTCCTCCCTATGAGCTATCTCGGCTCCTTTGCTGCGGGGGTCGCATTGTGCGCTGTGCCGTTCTATATGGCGTGGCAAGCGAATAAAACCGATCCCCGTACAGCGTGAGCACAATGATCCCGATCAACCCGCCCCTGCCTGACACGCCGCCGAGCGAGACCATCGTTGAGCGCATCCGCGCCAATGCAAAGGCGCATCCCGACGCGCTGGCGCTTGTCTGCGGCGAGACGCGCGTGACATGGGGGGCATTTGACACGCGCATCAACCGGATCAGCAATCTGCTGCGCGGGATGGGCCTGTCAAAAGGGGCAAACATCGCCATTATATCCCCCAACTCGGTTCCCTATGCCGAGCTGTTCATGGGCATCTTGCGCGCAGGGCTTTGTGTTACGCCGCTTTCCTCCATGGCCTCGCCCGAGGCGCTGCACAAGATGTTGGTGGATTGCGGGGCAAAGGCGATTTTCGTGGCAGAGCAATATGTCTCGTTGATCGAAGGCTTTATCGGCGATCTGCCTTTGCAGTGCTTTGCCATTGATTTCCAGCGCGGCGGATATCTGGACTATGAGGCCGCAGTCAGCTCTGCTATGGACACCGATCCGATGATCCCGCTCAAGATGTCAGACGCCTTCAACCTGATCTATTCCTCTGGCACAACGGGCACACCCAAAGGCATTCTGCACAACCACCAGATGCGAAGCGCCCAGATGGACCGGGTGTCGCCCAATGGCTATGATGACAACGCACGCACCCTGATCTCCACGCCGCTTTACTCCAACACAACAATTGTGTCGTTTATCCCTACGCTGTTTGGCGGCTCAACTGTGCATCTAATGCCGAAATTCGACGCGCGTGGATACCTTGAGATCGTGGAACGCGAGAAGATTACCCACACCATGTTGGTCCCTGTGCAATACAAACGCATCATGGAGGTGGCGGATTTTGATAGCTTCGATCTGTCCTCCATGCGGGTCAAATTCTCGACCTCTGCCCCCTTGCGTGCGGACGTCAAACGCGATGTGCTGGCGCGCTTCCCCGGTAAGCTGCTGGAATATTATGGACTGACCGAAGGAGGCGGCGTCACCGTGCTGGCCGCCCATGAATACCCCGACAAACTACACACAGTGGGAAAACTCGCACCCGGCAATGACATCCGCCTGATTGATCCGCAGGGCAACGAAGTCCCGCAGGGCGAAGTGGGTGAGATTTGCGGGCGGGGACCTACAATGATGGCGGGATATTATGGCCGCGATGACCTCACTGCCGACTATATCTGGCGCAACACTGCGGGTGAGGTTTACTTCCGCTCGGGCGATATGGGATCGTTTGACGCGGACGGGTTTCTGGTGCTGTCGGACCGCAAAAAGGATATGATTATCTCTGGCGGGCTGAACATCTTTGCCAATGATCTGGAGTTGATCCTGCTGGACGATGCGGATGTCACCGATGCTGCCGTGATTGGTGTGCCTTCAGAGGCATGGGGCGAGACGCCGCTGGGCCTTGTTGTCTTGCGCGACGGGGCCCAGCGGGGGGGCGACGAAATCCTAACCGCTGCCAATGCGCGCTTGGGCAAAAGCCACCGCTTGTCGGCCGTCGAGATACGCGGTCACCTACCCCGCAGCACCATTGGCAAAATTCTGAAAAAAGACCTGCGCGCGCCGTATTGGGAGAAGGAGACACTATGAGCAACGATAGCATGAACGGCGCAGAGAGCCTTGTAAAAACGCTTTTGGCCAACGGGGTCGATGTCTGTTTTACCAATCCCGGAACCTCCGAGATGCATTTTGTGGCCGCCCTCGATCACATCCCCGGCATGCGCAGCATCCTCGCGCTGCAAGAAGCTGTCGCGACGGGCGCGGCTGACGGGTATTACCGCATGACCGGCAAGCCTGCCTCGACCCTTCTGCACCTCGGCCCTGGTTTGGCAAATGGTCTGTCGAACCTGCACAACGCCAAGAAGGCAGGTTCTGGCGTGGTGAATATTATTGGCGAGCATGCCTCGACCCATATCGAGTTAGACGCGCCATTGACCTCCGACATCGAAGGCATCGCGCGGCCCGTCTCCCATTGGGTACATACATCCAAATCGGTTGAGACTGTGGGTGCCGATGCTGCGAAGGCCGTTCAGGCAGCGATGACAGCACCGGGGCAGATCGCCTCGCTAATCCTGCCCTCTGACACCGCGTGGAACGAGGGCGGCGCGGCCCATGGCGCAATTGATATTCCTGCGCCTGTGCCTTTTGACGAGGGCCAGCTTTCTTCGGCAGCAGATGCTTTGGACGGTCCCGAGACGCTCTTGTTGCTGGGCGGCACCGCGCTTACCGAGGCGAACCTCGAGGTGGCCGGGCGAATTGCTGCCAAGACAGGTTGCAAGCTGCTGTCGGAGTGGTCAAATGCACGGCTGGAGCGGGGCGCGGGCCGTGTCTTTATCGGGCGTGTCCCCTATCCCATTGATATCGCGCTCAAGGTTCTTGAGCCGTTCAAGCGGATTGTGCTGATCGGTGCGCGTGCGCCCATCGGTTTCTTTGCCTATCCTGACAAGCCTGCAATCCTAACCCGTGAGGGGGCCGAGATCATCACCTTGGCCCATGCTGGTTCGGACCTGACAGGCGCATTATCCGCGCTCTGCACTGCGACGCAGGCGACAGAAACACCACCCGCCCATGTAGTCACAGCAGAGCAACCGGAGCGTCCCACAGGGCGTATCAACCTCGACAGCCTCGCCGCCCTGATTGCCCGTGCGATCCCCGAGGATGCCATTGTTGTAGACGAATCCGTGACCTCGGGCCGTGCGTTCTCTCCTGCGACCAAAGCGGCGCGCAGGCACACATGGCTGAACAACTGTGGTGGGTCGATCGGCTATGGCATGCCCGCAGCGATCGGTGCAGCAGTCGCCTGTCCCGACCGAAAAGTGATGTGTATGACGGGCGATGGTTCTGCCATGTATACGGTGCAATCGCTCTGGACGATGGCGCGGGAAAAGCTAGACATCACCGTGCTGATATTCGCCAACCGTAGCTATCAGATTTTGCGCGGCGAGCTGACCAATGTCGGTGTACAGAATGCAGGACCGCGTGCGATGGACATGCTCAGCCTTGAGCGCCCCACACTTGACTGGGTGCAAATGGCGCAGTCCATGGGCGTCACCGCTAGCCGTGCAAGCGAATGTGAAGAACTCGAAGCTGCCCTCGAGGACGGACTAACCAGTGGCGGGCCAAACCTGATCGAAATCGTATTGTGACGCAGTGGGGTTAGACATCTTTGCGTCCAGCGCGTAGCTGTCGGGTGAATGACAGCGCCCGAACTGCGCGCGGACAATAAACCGAGTTTACATGGCCCAGACCCTCAAAAACCTGCCGCAAATACAATCGCTCCTGACGGTGCCTGCTATTGCAGCGCTGGTCATGCAGTATAGCCACGCAGAAACGGTCGAAGCCCTGCGCCAGATCGTCCAAACCCTGCGCACTTCCATGTTGGCTGACGCCGCTGCCACGCTGCCCGATTTCGACAGCGCGGAATTTGTGGCAAAAGTTGCTGCGGCACTCAAGGCGGGGCGTGCGCCGTCGCTGGTGCCTGTGATCAACGCAACAGGGATCATCATCCACACAAATCTTGCGCGCGCGCGGCTGGCCCCGCAGGCACTGGAGGCGATTACCACAACCGCGCAAGCGCCCAGCAATCTGGAGCTGGACCTCGCGACAGGAAAACGCGGATCACGCCATAGCCATGTCGAAAAACTGATATGCGATCTGACGGGGGCCGAGGCGGCGGTTGTCGTGAATAACTGCGCCGCTGCTGTGTTGCTGAGCCTGATGGCAACTGCTGCTGGGCGCAATGTGGTGGCCTCGCGGGGGGAGTTGATCGAGATTGGCGGCTCTTTCCGCCTGCCCGATGTGATTGCACAAAGTGGTGCAACCCTGCGCGAGGTCGGTGCGACAAACAAGACGCGGGTTGGCGATTACGCAGATGCCATTGACGGCGATACGGCGGTCTTGCTCAAAAGCCATACCAGCAATTTCAAGATCATCGGGTTCACCTCCGCGCCAGACCGCTGCGACCTTGCCAAACTGGCCCGCGACAGGGACGTGATCTTGATGGAGGATCTGGGCAGTGGTGTGCTGATTGACCTCGCCCCCTACGGTTTGGGGGACGAGCCTGTGGTCGCCGATATCCTCAAAAGCGGTGTTGATCTGGTGATGTTCTCGGGCGACAAACTTTTGGGCGGACCGCAGGCAGGGATCATCGCGGGACGGCGCGATATTGTTGCCAGCCTCAAGGCACATCCCCTCATGCGGGCCGTGCGGATTGACAAGCTGTCGCTGGCTGCACTGGAGGCGACATTGCGCCTCTACCGTCCGCCATTTGATCCGGTCAAGGACGTGCCCGTGCTGGCCATGGTCGCACAAACTGCGGATGTGGTGGAGCGCCGCGCGCAGGCGTTTGCGCAGGCGCTCAGAGGGATCGGCATGGTAAATATCAGCGTCGCGCAGAGCATTTCCTACGTCGGCGCAGGCTCGCTGCCGCAGCAGGATTTGGTTAGCTTTGCTGTTGCGGTCCAGTTTCCTGACCTGACGGCGGAGGCCCTTATGGCGCAGCTGCGCCAGAACACGCCGCCCGTGATTGCACGGATAGAGCGGGAGTATGTAATGCTCGACATGCGCACAGTGGGCGACGGGGATGTTGCAGCCCTTACCGCGGCGTTCAGGCGCATTCTAGCGCCATGACAGCTTCCTGCATTATTGTAATCGGCCATGTGGATCATGGTAAAACAGCTTTGGTGCAGGCGCTCACAGGCGTTGAGACTGACAGGTTGACGGAGGAAAAGCAGCGCGGCCTGTCGATCACGGCAGGCTATGCGCACCACACCTATGCCGCTGGAACGCTCGATTTCATCGATGCACCGGGACATGCTGATTTCATCCCCGCGATGGTTGCAGGCGCAACAGGTGCGCGGGCGGTGCTGATTGTGATTTCAGCCCATGAGGGGATCGGCGCGCAAACGCTGGAGCATCTGCGCATTGCAGAGCTTTTGGGCATCAAGGGGGGTGTGATTGCGGTGACCAAATCCGACCTGCTTGATCCTGCGCAACAGGATGCGCGCTGTGCTGCTATTCTGCTTGCTCTGGCCGAGACTGCCTATGCTGCGCTTCCCGTCGTTGTGTGTTCTGCATTGACAGGCGCAGGCATTGCGGCGCTTCACGCAGCCTTGGAAGGTGTCGTCACTTCGTCAAAGCAAATCGCAGGACCGCTTCACAGCTTCCTTCCCATTGACCGCGCCTTTACCCTCGAAGGGCGCGGTACAATCGTGACAGGTACCCTGCTGGGACAGAATTTGACCCTTGAAAGGGATCTTATGCTGCTCCCTCGGGACCAGCTCGTTCGCTTGCGTGGCTTGCACAGTCGCGGTGCGCCCCGCGAGACTGTTCGCGCAGGCGAACGCACAGCCGTCAATCTGCGCGGCATCGCAGTCGATCACATTAGCCGCGGCTCTGTTCTGTGTGAGGTCGGGGCCGCCGCCCCCTCAACCTGCATTGATGTGACGATTAAGGTCCTGCCCGACGCCATCTCGCCCCTGAAACACAATCAGGATATCCGCGTACTCTTCGGCACTTCAAGCGAAGTCGCCAATCTGCGCCTCTTGGGGGGTGGGCAGATGGCAGCGGGCGGCACAGGGTTTGCGCAGCTTAGGTTAAAGACACCCGTTGTCGGATTTGCAGGCCAGCGGGCTGTTCTGCGCAGGCTCTCTCCCGCCGCCACCATAGGTGGCGCGGTGTTCCTTGATCCACAAAGCACTCCTGCCCGTTCCACTGACGCAGATCGTTTGCAGGTTCTACGAGCCGCCCGAGGGGGCAATGTCAAGGCTATCTCACAGGCGTTGTGCAAGGCACAAAAAGGGATCGCAAAGCAAAGCGATATCGCGCGCTTGTCGCGTATTTCATCGCATGAGGTCGAAGACCGTTTGGGCCACGGGTTCACGCGGATCAGCCCTTCGCTGTTTGCGCAGCAGACTACAGTTGAGGCTTGCGCCTTGGACATCCTGACCAGACTTGCGACCTATCATGCACAATATCCCCTGCATATTGCGGCACCGCGTTTCGCCTTGCAGGATCGCAGTCTCGCTACGGCCCTCGTTGCGCATGTGACAGACCGCTTGGAGGTGCGTGGCGACATCAAATTGCACGGCCACCGCATCGCTTTGCGCGGCTATGACCCGCTGGCCCTGCTCACTGTCGCGCAACAATCGACACTTGCCAGGATTGAGGCGGCAGTTCTCTCTGCGGCGCTGGCCCCGCCTCCCACTGCTGATCTTGTGCACATACCGCTTGAGCACGACCTGCTTCAACTTTCCATTGATCTGCGACGTCTGGTGGAATTGCCAAATATCGCCCTTGGTCAGGTGCTGGTTCTGCACAGCCAGACGTTGCAGGCAGCAGCCAAAACCCTAAGCGATACCTTTCCCAAGGCGCACCCCTTCACCACCAGTGAGGCGCGGGTCGCACTTGGCACCAGCCGCCGCATCATTGTTCCCGTGCTTGAGCATTTCGACGCACAAGGCGTGACCCTGCGCACGGGCAACACACGCCATATGGCTCCTGCGATTTCGGTTCCCCCGCTGTCTTCTCCTTGATAGCGTTGCACCATTCGGAGGTGACTGGAGTCTGGTGGCTTCCCTGGTCTTCAAAACCATGGACGCGCTGTTGAGGCGTGTGGTGGGTTCGATTCCCATCCACCTCCGCCAAATGCAAAAGACCCATGCTTGTGCTGGACATTGAGGTGCGTTTCTCCGCACACTGTGCGCAAGCTACGGGAGATAAAAATGAGCAGCGCACAACCGGATTTTTTGCTGAGGGACTTGGACGGAGTTGAACATGGTTTGCCAGCCGGACAAGCCAGCCTTATCTGCTTTGTCAAAGAGGATTGCGAGACCTGCAATACCGCCGGACCTGTTTTGGAAGCCTTTCACAAAGCCTATGGCGACAAAGTCAAAACCCTACTCATTGCACAATCGGGCGAGGCGAACGCGGTCTATGCAACACGTCACGGCCTGTCAATGTCTGTGCTCGATGACAGTGCGTGTAAAACGGCATTCGAGTGGGACATCGAGAGTGTACCATCGGTCTTTCTGATCCAGACGGACGGCAGCGTGTCGACAAAATTCGAAGGATTTATTCGGAGTGACTGGGAGGCGCTCAGCGCCGAGTTGAGCAACCTCACCACCCTGCCCGCCGCGCAGATCGACTGGAGCAGCTTACCTGCATGGCGACCAGGTTGTGGGTCAAAGCACCTTGACCCTACGGTCTATGACAAATTACGCGCAGAAGCAGAAGGCAGCCCGATCCGTGCCCGCCGCATCGAGGTCGGCGACAGCGATGATGTGTCCGAATTTATGTTCGATCAAGGTTTCTCGGACGGCCTCCCCCTTGTTGCCCCTACGCCCGAGCGGGTGATGCGGATGCTGTCGGGCACGCATCGCGACCCACAAGAAGTAGTGGCGACAGTGCCCCCAAACATGGGTGAAGCAACTGTCGAAAAGATTGCAATCAACGCCGTGATGGCGGGCTGTAAGCCAGAATATCTGCCCGTGGTCATCGCCGCAGTTGAGGCCGTGTGCACGGACGAATTCAACATCCACGGTGTCACGGCCACGACCATGGGGGCGGCCCCTGTGATGATCGTGAACGGACCCATTCGGGAGAAGATCGGGATGAACGCGGGCCTTGGTGCTTTGGGTGCTGGCAACCGCGCCAATGCCACCATTGGCCGTGCCCTGCGCCTTGTGGTGCGCAATGTGGGCGGAGCAGCCACGGGCGGGGTTGAGCGCTCATGCCTTGGCAATCCGATGAAATTCACAATGTGTTTTGCCGAGCATGAGGAACGCTCCCCCTGGAACCCGCTGCATGTCGAGCGGGGTTTCAAAGCTGAGGATTCAGTGGTCACAGTCTTTGCCATGACGGGCGGTCCTGTGCATATCGTGGATCAAACCTCACGCGCACCCAACCAGATTGCAGGATCGCTGGGACTTGGGCTGGAGGGGGTCTTCCTGCCCAAGCTGCGCAACCTGCCCGTCGATGCCTTGTTGGTCGTCTGTCCCGAGCATATCGACACCCTGATGCGTGAAGGCGATTTCTCCAAAGAACGCCTGCGCGATGCGATCCAGGAGGTGACTATGCGGCCTGTCTCGGACATGGTGCAGGATGACTTCTCCGGCGCGGGTATTCCGCCTGAAACTGCCGCCAAGATGACGCCTGAGGCTTTGGCCAAGTGGATTCCAAAGTTTGCCAGCACCGACTATATCCATATCGTTGTGGCCGGATCGGACGCGGGCAAATTCTCGTCCGCCTTCCACGGATGGGCCACGGGCGAAGTCGGCTCGATCGCTGTTTCCAGAAAAATTGATATGGGCTAAGCTGCCCCCAGAGGAGGAATTATATGACAACAATTCTCGACCCCACGGACGAGCGAAAACCCGTCGAGCGGCAGATCACGCCGCGCAGCGGTAGCCTGTCGGGCGTCATCGGCCTGTTGGATATCAGCAAACCGCGCGGCAATGTCTTTTTGGACGAGCTTGAGGTTTTGCTGGGCGAGGCAGCCCCTGACGTAAGTGTGCGCCGCTATATGAAGCCCACATTCGCCAAGCCCTGCCCTGACGCGTTGCGTCATCAGATGCGCGACGAATGCAGCTTTGTCATTGAAGCATTGGCCGACTGAGGATCTTGTACGACGTGCAGTATGCACGACAATTTCTGGTTTGAAACCCAGGGGATCCCCGCCCTCGCCATTGCGTCCAGTGAATTCGGTCAAGCCGCTATCGCGCAACGCAGCGCATTGGGCATGAACGACGCGCGGTATTTGTTGGTGCCACATCCGATACAGGATGCCACCGACGACGAGATGCGCGCAAAGGCGAAAGCCGCTTTGGCGCAGATCATCGCAGCGCTTACGGAAAACTAGGCGTCCACAAAATACGGCGCAGCGGCCTGATCGGTCGCTGCGCCGATTTCTTATCTCAGAGCTTCATCCCGCCCATCTCAGCCACACCCACAAAACTGCGGTTCCATGTGGGGCTGATGAGCACTTCGTTGATACAGACATGAGGCGGCGCTTCAGCGATATAGCGCACCATCGAGCCAAGGTCGTCGGCTTGCAACATCTTGGCGATATCCTCAGCGGAGGGCGGTTTGGGACGATGTTGCATGATCGGCGTCGCCACTTCGCCCGGCATAAGCGCCGTACAGCGGATGCCATTCACACCCTCGTCCTGATTGATCGAATGGCTCAGCGCCACCACCGCATGTTTGGACGCACTATAGGCCGGACCGGTGAGGCGCGAGGGATGCCGCCCCGCCCATGAGGAGGTGAGGATCAGCGTGCCTGTCCCCTTCTCCCGCATCTGCGGCAGCACCGCCAGCACACCGTTCATCACCCCGTTGAGGTTGATATCCACCACTTTGGCAAAATCCATTGGCGTGATGGTATTCACCGCACGGTTCGGCACGTTAATCCCTGCATTGGCCATGAAAATGTCGACCCCACCCAAACGCGTGACCAGATTATCAGCGATGGCTTGGGTCGCCTGCGCATCCACCACATCAAGCTGGGCTGCCTCCGCTTGCCCGCCTAGGGCTTTGATATCGGCGACGACGCGTTCCAACTCCTCCATACGGCGGCCTGACAGCACAACATGCGCACCCGCCTGTGCTAGCGCCTTGGCCGATGCCTCGCCAATGCCGCCTCCCGCTCCCGTAACCCAAGCAATTTTTCCGACAAGCGTTCCCATAACCTTCTCCCCTGATGACGATTACATTCGAAACCAGAAGTTCACAGAAAATCGCCTGTGTCCATGCAAGGCCTCTTAATATTTGCGCTGCGGTTTTTTGCTGACGCAGCGCATCGTTGGTGCAAGGATAAGGGAAACCTCGGGAGGGATGAACGATATGAAGCTTACAAAAATTTGCGACGGGCTGGATTTTCCAGAGGGGCCGATTGCAATGGCAGACGGCTCAATCATCCTTGTTGAGATCAGGCGGCAAACCCTGTCGCGCGTACACCCTGACGGGCAGATTGACGTGATCGCAGAACTAGGCGGTGGACCGAATGGTGCTGCCGTGGGGCCAGACGGCATGATTTATGTCTGTAACAACGGCGGTTTTGTGTGGACGCAAAAAGACGGTATTACCCGCCCCATCGGCACGCCCGATGACTATACCAGCGGCTCCATCCAGCGCGTTGATCCACAAACAGGCACCTTCGAGACAATCTACGAGAGTTGTGACGGGCAGCCCCTGCGCGGCCCCAACGATATAGTGTTCGACACAAAGGGCGGATTCTATTTCACAGATCTGGGTAAATCGACGCGGGAATATGTCCACCATGGTGCCTTTTACTATGCCAAAGCAGACGGCAGTCACATCCGCCGCGTCAACGCACCGATGATCACACCCAATGGAATCGGTCTGTCGCCGGATGGCAAAACCGTGCATGTGGCCGAGACGCGCACCGGCAGGGTCTGGAGCTTTGACCTCGTTAGCGCAGGCGAAATCGCCCCGCTTCCCTTTGACATGCCCGGTCGCCTGCTCACCACCCTGCCCGACTACCAGCTACTGGACAGCCTCGCCGTGCAGGCAGATGGCAAGATTTGCGTTGCTACCTTGATGCGCGGCGGAATAAGCGTGGTTCCCGTGGATGGCAGCGAAGTGAAATTCGTCTCCGTGCCCGGCGATCCCTACATCACCAACATATGCTTTGGCGGCGATGATATGCGCGATGCATGGATAACCGCATCAGGTACGGGCTGCTTGTATCACACGCGCTGGAACGACGCGGGGCTACGCCTGAATTTCAATCGGTAAGAAGAAAAGCTCCAGATGCTGTGGTGCCACGTCAATCAGGTCGAAACCAGTCACTGCGCTGCTGGAGGCCGGATGAATACGTGAGTTTTAATGCAATAAAGGGGCAATGTAGCGCAGCCTCAGTCTGCCACATAAAATACCTCACAGCACCGCAAGAATAGCTGTGCTAGGGGGCACAATTATCGATCTGCGAGAAAGCTGCTGACTGTAATCACAATCGCAACGGTCCACTGCGCAAGCGGGCTTGTGACGTTCAGAAACGCTAACACGGGCGTCAAAACCAAGAACTCGCTCGAACCAGCATAGGCGCTAAAGCTGAATGCTGCCAGCGGCAGGATGCCGACCAACTTGCCCAGCCATGCAGTAACGCCCCCGAAGATCAAAAACCCTAAAAAGTTGAGCGCAACAAAATACATTGTCTCTTGATCATTGAATGACGCACCACCCTCATGCGATGCGATAACAAACGGCCATATCAGCACCACACCATAGAGCAGGATCGCAAATCCGATAACCGATGACAGCTGCAACGCGCCACGTTAGAAATAAACCATCACACATGCCGCCAATATCGGGCCTATTGTGATTATCGGCACGCCGAGTGATTGCGCAGCACTCGAATGGTTAGACGCCCCGATCAGACCCGCCTTGGCAGCAAGGTAAACCGCCATAGACACGGCAACACTCACAATGACCTGAATGCGGAAATACCGGTGTTTATTTTGCACAAATAGCATAGCGCAGCCTCAGATATTGGAAATTATTGATAGATCAGGCGGGTCCGAACATCATCTATCTCGCTCGCATAGTTCAAGCAATCGTTCAGCGCGTCATGTTGTTGGGCCCATCGCTGCGCCACATCTTGATCATGGTGCGTGGATACCGCTGAGGCGATTGCGGTCATTCATCCCGCCACCTTTTCCCAATCGGCCGCGATTTGATTTTCGTGTCTATCTGGCTCTTCGCCTCCAGACCATGACGGCCTTGGCCACGGGGGAAGGACAAACTGACGGCGGCCATGTGGTAGAATTTAACAGGGCCGCCAAATCAATAAGGTTGCAGGTTTCTAGGCGCAGAGTTTGAACGGGCCGCGCATTAAAGGGTCGGCTCAATTGGCGTAACGATACATTTTTGGGCACGTCTTTTGACTTCAGGCGGTCCATGTTTGCAATTGTTTCACATCACTTGACTTCACCGCACCTTGAACCATTATTAAATTGGTTCGCAGCTTGAGATTCGCGATGATAAGGATGACAAACTGGATGTTGCCGCAAACTGATACAGATGCGCCAGATAGCAGGCCTGCAGGCGCGTTGATGTCACTGACTGATTTGACCCTGCGCTTCAGAGGCCAGACCAATGATGTGATCGATAGTGTCAGCTTGACCGTGAAACGTGGTGAAGTTCTGTGTGTCGTTGGCGAATCCGGCTGCGGAAAAAGCGTGACAGCGATGGCACTGATGGGCCTCTTGCCACCAGAATCCACACGAATTTCCTCAGGAAAACTTGATATTGATGGCGCACACCTTGATTTATCGCAAACAACTTTGCCCGCAGTGATGCGGGGCAACCATGTCGCAATGATATTTCAAGAGCCGATGACGTCGCTCAACCCCACCTTCACCATTGGCAACCAGATCGAAGAGGCGGTACAGCGTCACACGGGCGCAACCAAGGCCCAAGCGCGCGACCGGGCGCTACAAATGTTGGATCGTGTGGGGATCGCAAATCCAACGCAACGCCTTTTAGAGTACCCGCACCAATTGTCCGGTGGTATGCGACAACGGGTCATGATCGCTATGGCACTCGCGAATGATCCCCAGATCCTGATTGCAGATGAACCCACCACCGCCCTTGATGTGACGATACAGGCCCAGATCCTTGACCTGATCCGCGACCTGCGCGACGAGACGGGGATGGGTACCATAATGATCACGCATGATCTGGGTGTCGTTGCCGAAATCGCAGACACCGTTGCGGTGATGTACGGCGGCCAAGTGGTGGAACAAGGGCCAGTGGCGGAGGTTTTCAACAACCCGCAGCACCCATATACAATCGGCCTGATGAGCGCGATGCCTCAGCTTGATAAGCCTGGTACGCGGCTGGCCATTGTGCCGGGCACCGTGCCCACGGTTGCCAACATGCCTGTAGGATGCCGGTTTCGCACCCGATGTGCCTTTGCCACGCAAACCTGCAAGACGCGTCCGCCGCTTTCAGAAATCACGCAAGGCCATAATGTGGCCTGCCACTACGCCCCTCTTGAGGCAAACATATCGGTGTCTGCATGAGCGATGATATTATTTTAGAGGCAGTAAATGTTGTCAAACATTTTGGCGGTGGCAGCACTTGGCTATCGCGCGCGCCGGTTGTTCAGGCCGTAGACGGGATCTCATTGCAAGTACGTCGAGGCGAAACGTTCGCAATTGTCGGTGAAAGCGGCTGCGGCAAATCAACATTGGCCAGAGTTTTGATGCGCTTACTGGCCCCGACGTCTGGAGATGTCCTGTTTGATGGTCACGAGGTTGGTGCCGCCAGTGGTGCCACTCTTCAGGCACTTCGGCGAGACATGCAGTTCATTTTTCAAGACCCGTTTTCATCATTAAACCCGCGCATGTCTGTGGGCAAACTGGTCGGCGAACCGCTTGAGGTGCATGCCCCTGAATTGAGCGCACAGCAACGACGTGATCGGGTCGCAGAATTATTGCGCAAGGTTGGGCTACGAGCAGAATATGCCGGGCGTTATCCGCATGAGTTCAGCGGCGGGCAAAGACAGCGCATCGGAATTGCCCGCGCGCTTGCATCCGGCCCTAAGCTGATCATCGGGGACGAACCTGTTTCTGCGTTGGATGTTTCGGTTCAGGCACAGGTGATCAATCTGCTTGGTGATTTGTCGCGCGACATGGGGCTTACGCTAGTGATCATCGCGCATGATCTGGGTGTGATCCGCCATATGAGCGACCGCGTAGCGGTGATGTATCTGGGCCGCATCGTCGAAAGCGGGCCGACTGAGGACGTCTATACCAAGCCGCGTCATCCCTACACACGGGCGCTGCTGGCATCGATCCCGACAATGGGCGGCAAGCCGGGTGGCAATCGCGCGACCGTCTTGGGAGAGATGCCCAGCCCTACGGCACCCCTACCCGGTTGCCGCTTTCATACACGCTGCCCCCATGCTCAGACGAAATGCAAGACAGATACGCCCCTCTTGGAGGGTGCAGACACCCAAGGCCACCAAGTGGCCTGCCATTTCTGGGAAAGCCTTGCCAGTGAGCCACCGCTCGCCCCGCCACTACCAAAAACCGAGGCCGTAGAAGCCCGGTTCGCCCTGTACCGCGCTGCGGTCGAGGGCGGGACCGTCACTCATAAGACCCATCAACCGACAGAGAGGAAATGACTATGTCACATCTTAAGACTGCCATGATTACGGCGCTGCTGAGTGCGACCGCACTCGTGGCCAGCCCCGTCATCGCCAAAGACCTGCGCATCGCGTTGCAATCGGATGCCGATGTGCTTGACCCTGATCAATCCCGCACATTTGTGGGCCGGATCGTCTATGCGTCGATGTGCGACAAGCTGGTCGACATCACGCCAAACCTTGAGATTATACCACAGTTGGCCACATCTTGGACCACCTCTGAGGACGGTACTTCGGTCACCATGCAACTGCGCGAGGGGGTTGTGTTCCATGACGGCACACCTTTCAACGCGGAGGCCGTGGCCGCAAATATCGAACGCTCCCAGACGATGGACGAATCCCGCCGCAAATCCGAGTTAAAGTCGATCACCTCTACCGAAGTGACGGGCGAGTATGAAATCAAGCTCAACCTTGCAGGGGCCGATGCTACACTTCTTGCTCAATTGGCCGACCGCGCTGGTATGATGGTTTCGCCCACCGCCGCCGCCGCAGCGGGCGCTGATTTTGGCCTGAACCCGGTCTGCTCCGGCGCGTTCAGCTTCACCGAGCGAGTGGCGCAGGACAAGATAGTACTGACCAAGTTCGCAGATTATTGGAACGCCGATGCGATCCATTTTGACAGTGTCACTTTCCTGCCTATCCCCGACACCACCGTGCGTTTGGCCAACCTGCAGTCGGGCGATATCGACATGCTGGAACGGCTGGCCCCGACCGATCTGACACAGGCCAATGGCGACGATAGCATCGTCGTCGACAGTGCTGTTTCGCTTGGCTACCAAGGCATCACCTTCAACATCAACAATGGCGAAAAAGGCGACAACCCTTGGGGCAATGACAAGCGCCTGCGTCAAGCGCTGAGCTATGCCATTGATCGAGAGGCGCTGAACCAAGTGGTGTTCGAGGGGGCCTATGCGCCAGGCAACCAGTCGTTCCCGTCCACGTCGCCTTGGTACAACACCAGCCTACCCGTAGAAGGTGCGGACATCGAAAAAGCCAAGGCGCTTTTGACCGAGGCGGGCTATCCCGATGGTCTTGAGCTGGAAGTACAAGTTCCCAACTCAACCGAGCCACTGGCCGTGATGCAGGTAGTACAGGCAATGGCAGCGCAAGCGGGGATCGACATCAAACTGACGTCCAAGGAATTCGCGACCTTGCTGACTGATCAATCCGCCGGTGACTACACCGCCAGCCAGATTGGTTGGTCGGGCCGCGTTGACCCCGATGGCAACAACCACCAGTTCGCCACCACGAATGGGGGGATCAATGACAGCAATTTTTCGGATCCGAAAATGGACGAGCTGTTGAACGGTGCCCGATTGGGTGCGAACACCGAGGCGCGCAAAGCGCTGTATGACGAGGCGACGGTGATGATGCTCGACGAGCTGCCGCGCGTCTTTCTCTATCACGTGAAATGGATCTGGGCCTACAACGACAACATGAAGGGCTTCACCCCCTACCCTGATGGGATGATCCGTCTGGAAGGCGTCACCTGGAAGGAGTGATCCTTCCACGCCCGTGCCGCGTCTTGCGGCGCGGGCATTTCATCCAAGGAGCCTGACATGCTGCCGTTTCTGCTACGCCGTATTTTGATTGCTTTGCCGACCATCGTGCTGATCTCGATCTTTGTGTTCGCGATGCAAAAGCTGTTGCCCGGCGATCCGCTCTTGGTGCTTGCAGGCGAGGAGCGCGATCCTGAAACGCTGGCCTTCTTACGCGAAAAGTACCGCCTGAATGATCCGATCTGGATGCAATATATGGCTTGGATCGGCAACGCCTTGCAGGGCGATCTGGGCATATCCTTGCGCACCAACCAGCCTGTGACCGAGTTGATGGCGCAAAAGCTGCCCGTCACAATTCAGCTTGCGGTCATGTCGATGATCTTTGCGCTGGTAATCGGCATCCCGGCAGGCATTTTGTCGGCGGTTAAAAAAGGGACAGCCACCGATTACATCGCCAATATCGTTGCCCTGTCAGGCCTATCAATTCCAAATTTCTGGCTCGGCATCATGCTGATCCTGCTGGTTTCTGTGAAATGGCAATTGCTGCCAGCCTCCGGATATGTGCCCTTGTCAGAGGACTTCGGCCAGTCCATTCGCACCATGCTGATGCCGGCCTTCGTGCTGGGCACCGCTCTGGCGGCCACGCTCATGCGGCACACGCGGTCCTCCATGCTAAGTGTACTGAGCGCCGATTACGTGCGCACTGCGCGGGCAAAAGGGCTGGCGGAACGGGTCGTTATCCTCAAACATGCGTTACGCAATGCTTTGACTCCGATTGTGACACTAACCGCCCTGCTGTTTGGGGAACTCGTCGCAGGCGC
>CAWVWS010000010.1:0-34964 GCA_963933905.1 uncultured Sulfitobacter sp. | reverse complement strand
AACCGCGCGCCTGATTACGCGCCGCCGCTTGCAATAACGCTGGCAGCAGCGAGGGGCGCATATGGCTCATGTCATTGCTGATCGGGTTCTCCAGACGCGTCGCATCGGTCCCCCCACCAAACAGCGCCGCCGAGGGCTGGTCGATAAAGCTATAGGTCACACATTCATTGTAACCCAGCGCTGCCGCCGTCCGCCGTGCGGCCACTTCGCGCCGCTGCACAGGTGACATCACAGGACGCGGCACACCCGCCGTCAAACGTGGCAGTGGAACACCTTCCAGCTTGGTCAGCGATGCAATCCGCGCCACTTCCTCCACCAGATCGGCCTCCCCTTGCACATCGGGGCGCCAAGTTGGCACATGCGCCATATCACCCACAAGGCGGAAGCCGAGTGCGGTCAACGACTGCCGCTGCGTCGCTTCGGGAATATCCATCCCCACCAGCGAGATCACGCGCTTAGCGTTCAGCTTATAGGCACGCGCCGTGTCAGGCACTTTACCCGCAATCACCACGTCAGAGGCTTCACCGCCCGCATGCTCCATAATCATCTGCGTGGCATGCTCGATACCGTCCACCACGGATGCAGGATCAATGCCGCGCTCGAAACGGTACCGCGCGTCCGAGTTGATCTTGAGCGCGCGACCCGTGTACGCCGTGCGCACCGGATCGAAATAAGCCGCCTCTACAAACACATTCACCGTCTCGTCCGTCACACCAGACGGCAGACCACCCATCACACCCGCAATGCTCTCGACACCATTCGCGTCCGAGATTAGCGTCATGCCTTCGGAGAAGGTATATTCCTTCTCGTCCAAGCCGACGAGCGTCTCACCACCAACCGCACGGTGCACGCGCAGGGCATTACCACCAATCTTATCCGCATCAAACACATGCAGCGGGCGGTTGCGGTCATAGGTGAAAAAGTTCGTCACATCGACGAGAAAACTAATCGGCCGCAACCCAATGGCACGTAACTTATCCTGCAACCAAACGGGGCTCGGCCCGTTCTTCACACCGCGAATAACGCGGCCATAAAACACAGGCGCCTGCTCCAGCGTATCCGCGTCAATGCTCACCGAAACAGGGCAGGAGAACGTGCCATCCACAGCCTCCACATCGCGCTGTTTGAGCTTACCCAAACCACGCGCCGCCAGATCACGCGCAATCCCCCGCACGCCCAGCGCATCAGGACGGTTCGGCGTAATCGCAATCTCGATCACAGGGTCCACTTTGGACGGATCATTCTCGGCCAGCCAGTCGGTAAAGCTGTCGCCCACGTTGCCAGAGGGCAGCTCAATAATCCCGTCATGCTCCTCGGACAGCTCCAGCTCCCGCTCGGAGGCCATCATGCCAAAACTCTCGATTCCGCGAATTTTTCCCACGCCAATCGTCGTATCAATGCCGGGCACATACACGCCGGGCTTGGCGATCACGACCGTAATCCCCTCGCGCGCATTGGGTGCACCACAGATGATCTGTTGCAGCCCTTCGTCCGTCTCGACCTGACACACACGCAGGCGGTCCGCATCGGGATGCTTCTCAGCAGATTTCACAAAGCCCAAGGTAAACGCGCGCAACTTAGCGCCCCGATCCTCGACCCCCTCCACTTCCAGTCCCAGATCGGTCAGGGCATAGGTGATCTCATCGACCGAAGCCGTAGTGTCGAGGTGCTCTTTGAGCCAAGAGAGAGTGAATTTCATTTATCAGGTTCCTCGATGTTCGCAGCGGCAAAATAGCGAGTATATTCCGCCTTTATAAGCTTTGAATACGCTCTTCGATTTCTTGTCTTTTCGATGAGGTCGATGTATCGACGCATGGCTTTCAACATATTCCGCTTAGCTTTTTCGTATTCTTCATCAAGAGGTTTGGCCTCCGAGGCAAACTCAAGTAATAGCAACGACACTGTCTGGACATGACCGTTCATATTTCCGCATGCATGCGCTACAAAATTTGGTGCGCGACTTTGAATTTGATATGACTGAGAATCAAGTTCCATCGCCGCATTTTGTGCAGCTTTTTTTCCAACTAAATCCGAACTATCGTTTGTTTTTGCCCAGTCCCAAGACAGTATAAACGCTGCGTTCATCATATCTATGAATGTGGAGTAGAACTGCGCCCTCTCATCACGGAATTCAAAGTGGCGCTCACTTTGTTGAAGATCTGTATCTTTCCTTAAAGCAATCCAAGCAACTAGCACTGCAATAAGTACTATACTGAAATGGCCGAAATCATCGCTCACTCGGTCCCATTGAATTTCAGATAGCTCTGCGAGCCACCTCACCTACTCAACCCACCATGCAAATTCGGCTGATCCAAGCTCGCAAATCCATAATGCCGCAACCAGCGCAAATCTGAATCAAAGAACGCGCGCAAATCGGGTATCCCGTATTTCAGCATCGCAATACGGTCGATGCCCATGCCAAAGGCAAAGCCCTGCCAGATGTCGGGATCAATCCCGCCAGCGTGCAGCACTTTGGGGTGGACCATGCCACTGCCCAGAACTTCCATCCATCCGTCGCCCTCGCCAATGCGCAACTGTCCATCGACCCATGAGCATTGAATATCCACCTCGGCAGACGGCTCCGTGAACGGGAAGTGCGAGGCGCGGAAGCGGGTCTTGATCCCGTCAATCTCGAAGAACGCGGAGAAGAACTCCTCCAGCGTCCATTTCAGGTTCGCCATGGAGATGTCTTTATCGATCGCCAAACCTTCAACCTGATGGAACATCGGCGTGTGGGTCTGGTCGTAATCGGCGCGGTACACACCACCGGGGCAGATGATGCGCAGCGGCGCGCCTTCGGCCTCCATCGTGCGGATTTGCACAGGGGACGTATGCGTGCGCAGCACATGCGGCGGACGCTCGTCCCCTTCGGCACGCGCCATATAAAACGTGTCCATCTCCGCGCGGGCAGGGTGGTGACCCGGAATGTTCAGCGCATCAAAGTTGTACCAATCGGTATCAATGCGCGGCCCCTCCGCCACGGAAAATCCCATCTCGGCAAAGATCGCAGTCAACTCTTCGGTGACCTGAGACACAGGGTGCAACGTCCCCGCAGGGCGCCCGCGTGAAGGCAAAGTCACATCAAGCCATTCAGACCGCAAACGCTCATCCAAAGCCACATCGCCCAACGCAGCCTTCTTCGCCGCCAGTGCCGAGTTAATCTCGTCCTTCAAAGCATTCAGCGCGGGACCCGCCACCTGACGCTCCTCAGGGGTCATCTTGCCCAGTTCGCGCATCTTGAGTGCTACTTCGCCCTTTTTGCCAACGGCACCCAATCGGATGTCCTCCAATGCGGCTTCATCGCTCGCATTTGCAATCTGGCTGAGGTATTTTTGCTTAAGATCGTCCATATCACACGCGTCCTTGAGAATGTCCAAACCTGCTACCAGAACCGCCACCAAACGCAACCCACACGTCCCGAACGCCCGCAATCCATCCTCTGTTTAACAGTTGATGCAGATACTTCACCACGAGGGGTGGAAAACACCCGACCGCGGCACAGTATATAGGCGGCGACAGTAAACACAGACAGGTAGAGACCCATGACACCAGTGATGTACTCACACAGGCTCAAAAATGTTCTCCAGCATACGGTGCGGGAGTTGGGTCTGACTGTCTCGCTCACAGATGCAAACGCGCCTGTCTCGCTGGCCGAGAATGAGGCAATGATCCGCGAAACTGCCGCCATGTTGCGCATTCAACTCTCGTTCGAGCATGGCGAGAGTGGTACCTATGTGACATTCTATCCCTAAACCGCCATCTGGCTTTTCAGTAAACCGGACCAAAACCATGACCGACAAAGACACCCGCGCCAAGATACAGCGCCTGCGCGCCGCTGGCTTCTCACTTGCCAACGCCGAACGTATGGCCAACGGAAAGCGCGGCAAAGGCTGGTTCCTGGTTGTATGTCTGATCGCCGCACTTTTCCTGCTCAGCGGCATCCTCACCCTCGCGTATGAGCTTTATCGCAGCGCCGACACCACAGCCACCTACATCCACATCCCCCAAGAGGAAGCCACAGCATGACCCTCGCCTTCGTACTTCGATTTATGCTTATTCTTCTGGCCATGCTGGCCGCAGGGGCAGCAGGCTTTGTCTATGCCCGCAATCAGGCAGAGCGGCGCACCGCTCTGCAAATCGCCATGCTATCGTGAGAGATCAGCAAGATGCGCCGCCGCACTGCCCACGCGGAATCAGAAGCAGAGCGTGCGCGCACAAGGCTGTCTCAAGTAGAGCGCCGCAATCGCCGCGCTTAACCCAACTCGACTGATAGATCCTGCAACACGTCCAGCAAGCTCTCTACATTAACCGTCTCAGGGTTCACTTCGTCGGTGGCGAAGTAGCGCAAATAGATCGCGCGCGTTTGGTCATCCATTCCCTGATGCAGGCCCATTGACCAACGCGGAAACATCCGCTCGCGCACGTCATAGCAGCCCATCAAAATGATATTGCTGTGCCGCGTATCCCGCGCAATCCGGTGATAAAGCGCGGACACTTCAACGCGTCCCCCTTCCAGCACCTGCAAGAAGTGATCGCCATTGTAGTGCAACAGACCCGAAACATTCATCCGGCCATTTTTGCGTTGACAGGTCTCGATCAACTTATCGATCTCGAGGCTCTCGGACGGGTTACGCTGGCTGTAATATACCAATCGCGTGAGGTTCATATTCGGGTCCGTTCTGACATTTTCAACATTCTCCTTCGAACCCAGTACTCAACTTGGAAAAGCCCACACTGCATCCAGACAAGAAACAGTCTTTACATTCAAACTGGCCAAAATCTCGAACCGCCTGCTGCGGCGCACCTTTAACGGCCACGTGCCTGACGCATGGCCAATACCCCCCGAAGATGTGCGGCAGCTTGTCGGGTTGGCCCATCATGACGCACTGCTCGCCGGGGCAGCCATTCATGTCTCCCAGCGCGGCATCGAAATTACAATGCCCGAGGCCCCTCAAGACTGAGAAGATCCCGCTGACTCCAACATTCAAAAACGAAAAAGCCGCCCCCAATCATGGGAGCGGCTTTAGAATTCTTATATCCTGATCGCTTACGCGGCCAAAGACGCCTGCGCTTGCTTCACAATCGCAGCAAACGATTCGGGCTCATTAACGGCCAGATCAGCAAGAACCTTACGGTCCACTTCGATACCGGCAAGGTTCAAGCCGTTGATGAAGCGTGAATACGTCAGCTCGGCATCGTGTGCGCGAACAGCCGCGTTGATCCGCTGGATCCACAATGCGCGGAAATTGCGCTTGCGATTCTTGCGGTCACGGGTTGCATACTGGTTGGCCTTATCGACGGCTTGGCGTGCGACCTTAAAGGTACTCTTGCGGCGGCCATAATAACCTTTGGCTGCTTTGACGACCTTACGGTGACGGGCGTGGGTAACTGTACCACCTTTTGTACGTGACATATCGGCTCTCCTTAACGGTCGTAGGGCATAAAGCCCTTGATGATCTTGGCATCGGCAGGACAAAGTGCTGTCGTGCCGCGTGCGTTCCGCAGGAACTTGTTGCTCCGCTTAATCATACCGTGCTGTTTGCCAGCTTGGCTGCCGATGACCTTACCGGTCGCCGAGATCTTAAAGCGCTTCTTAGCGCTCGACTTCGTCTTCATCTTGGGCATTTCTGTCTCCTAAAAGTCTACAGTTTAAGCGATGCTCGGCATGCCACTTGAGCCGGCACCGCAGGAATGAAACTGGGCTATAGGATGCACAGCCATTTAACGCAAGGGGGGATAGCCGCCCTGCATCAGATCATTACGATATATAACGCGCAATCACGCTTATAAAGACATCAGGCAACTGCTCCAGCCGATACCCGCCAGGCTTGTCCTGAATGGCAAAGACAATAAGACCCCCCGCAATCAGAACCGTAATTGCAGACGCACGCGGCGCACGCCGGTCAGACAGTGCCGACAAAATCGAGGGGACAGTAAGGGCCGCCAACACAAGGCCGATAACAAGCGCCAGATCTGAATCGATTATAGGTCTCCGTCTAACAGTTTAACCGGACGTTACTCTGGATCAGCCGCGAAAATCAAACGTTCATCACAAGGGGCAACCCGCAGGATATTCGTACTGCCAGGCACATTGAACGGCACACCCGCAATCACCACAACATGATCGGTCTCTTCGGCGAATCCTTCGTTGAGCGCCGAACGCACCGCACAGACCACTGCCTTTTTGAAACGGTCCAATTCCTCGGTCAGCACACAGTTCACGCCCCAGCTCAGCGCCAGACGGCTCGCCGTCCGCTTGAGCGGGGTCAATGCAATAATCGGCACCCGTGGCCGCTCCCGCGCTGTGAGCAGCGCCGTGGTGCCTGAATGCGTAAAGCAACAGATCGCTTTCACATCCGTCGTCTCCGCAATCTCGCGCGCAGCAACCACCATCGCATCTGCAATGCCCGAGCGGGACGCGGTGCGGCTCGCCTCGATGATCTGGGTATAGGTCGGGTCGCGTTCCACTTCGATGGCGACGTTATTCATCGTTGTGACCGCCTCAATGGGATAGCTGCCCGCCGCTGATTCTGCCGACAACATGACCGCGTCCGCACCTTCATAAATCGCGGTCGCCACATCGGACACTTCCGCACGCGTGGGCATCGGGCTCTCGATCATGCTCTCCAACATCTGGGTCGCAACGATCACAGGCTTGCCCACCGCACGGCAGCGCCGCACCAGCCGCTTCTGGATCGGCGGCACAGCCGAAACAGGCAGCTCAACCCCCAGATCGCCGCGCGCGACCATGATCCCGTCACTCACTGCCAGAATATCGTCAAACCACTCAACCGCGGAGGGCTTCTCGATCTTCGAGAGCAGCGCCGCACGACCCTTGGCCAGCACCCGCGCCTCTTCCACATCCTCGGGCCGCTGAACAAAACTCAACGCGAGCCAGTCAACGCCAAGTTCGCAAACAAACTCCAGGTCGGCACGGTCCTTGTCGCTCAGCGCAGCCAGCGGCAGGATAACATCAGGTACATTCACACCCTTACGGTTGGAAATCGTGCCCCCGATCTCAACTTCACACTCCGCAAAATCCGCACCACAGCGCACAACCTTGAGGCGGATCTTCCCGTCATTCACCAACAACGAGGACCCTTCTTCAAGGGCTGCGAAAATCTCTGGGTGCGGCAGGCACACACGGCTGGCATCCCCGTCGGCAGGGTCCAGATCAAGGCGGAACGCCGCTCCCTCAACCAGTTCCTCACTCTCGGCGGCAAAGACACCAACTCGCAGCTTCGGCCCCTGCAAATCCGCCAGAATACAAATGCTCGACCCCGTCTCTTCTTCAACCGCACGGATCATCGCATGCTTTGCACGGATTTCGTCATGGCTGCCGTGGCTCATATTGAGGCGAAACACATCCGCACCCGTCTCATGCAGCAGCTTGATCATCTCATGGGTATCTGACGCAGGCCCAAGGGTCGCTACGATCTTCACATTGCGTTGACGTCTCATCGGGTCGTTCCTTTTATTGGGATTCGGCAAATGTTAGCGCACACATTGCCTGTTGATATAGCCATAGCGCCTCAAAACTGCCACTAAAACCCGAAAACTGTTACAGTGCGATGACAGTCTGCAAAAGCACCGATACCTTGATCCGGAGATCATACACCCCACTTTAGGTCAAATAAACAGGAGCGCCCCATGACAGAGCACACACAACAGGAAATCGAACTTCAGGCCGCCGCATTCCGCCGCCTGCAAAAACATCTGATGGAAGACCGCACCGATGTGCAAAACATCGACATGATGAACCTCACAGGTTTTTGCCGCAACTGCCTGTCCCGCTGGTACCAAGAAGCCGCCGCCGAACGCGGCGTCGAGATCGGCAAAATGGAAGCGCGGGAGCTGTTCTATGGGATGAGCATGGACGCGTGGAAAGCCAACTACCAGACAGAAGCCACAGGCACGCAGCAAAAGGCGTTCAAAACGGCGTTTGAGGAGAATGTGGGGGAGAAACAGCGCTAAACCTATATTCTCGGAAAACCGCTAAGGACCATTTCGAGCCCAATTAAACCAATATTGCAAAATGAATGAATGTCAGCTTACTCAACAGCGACAAAAGCACCGCGAAACGGCTTACATTACTCCATCATGGTTGGTGGAGTTTTTAAAGCCGTGAAAAGGCCTTCAAACTTTTTGAAGAGAGTTGGCAGCTCATCAAAAACCTCAACTCCCTTGTCGCAATTCTGTACCGGATGAGGGTCTTCGCAGATTTGGGGCTTGTACAACCGCAACCAAATGTTCCCGAGGTGTACATTTGGCAGCGCGTCGACTGGATCGTCGGCAAAACGAAGCGTGTGGAAGTAGCAATTCGCATTACACTGCCCAAAAACATAACGGCCATTTAAAATGCGCTCCTTGGAAACAAACCAAATCGGCCTGCGCGCTCCGAACGTACCTGCTTCATAAGCGTCACTTGTGCGCAAAAGCACGAAGTGATCGCCCAGATCTTGATACTCACCGCTTTGCAATCTTTCTTCAAGAAACCGCACAGATACCTGTTCCCGTTTTCCGTCAAAATGCCAGTTTGCATTGTGATCTCGCCCTGCCTCCAGACGGGAAAACAGCGAGAAATCCACCCCGTCTGGTGCGTTCCCTTTTGTTGAGCTTTGGTATCTAGCGCGACCGAGATTTGGCCAGCCCTTTGTAAGATCAAAATGCGCAAGCAGCAAAGAGCAGCAGGCCGTCACACGAATACGCGATATGTCTCTTTCAAAAGAACGCAAATAGACGCCCTCATCCGAATACTCCGCATGCCGGGCCGGTCTTACGAAATAGGGAACATGCCCTGAGGATTCGGCAACGTTCAGCCGTGACCGAAAAGGGAAATAATATCGCGTCTGGTCCAATTCTACCGTCTTGTAGCCAAAGGGTACCTCAGTGCAGTCGATCGTGGCGCACAGCGCATCCCAATCCTGCCTTACCTCATCCGAGCCTTGCGCCTGAAGCCTGTAGGCCCCCGCAGATAAAACGGCGAAAAGCAGACAGATTATTTGAATAATTTTCATTCTGGGAGGTCCAACTACGTAGATCTAATGCAATTTATAAGTCTGTGCCTTGAACACAGCATATGAATGCCTTGTGGATCCATTGTGTTCAATAGAGGTCCGATCGAGGAAAACTCCGCGCGGAAGTTGACCTTTGTATCACCCTGGCGAAAGAACAGCTTTCTCCGCACAGCGGACATCCCAATCTCATAAACCTAACCGCGCCTTTACTCCCCTCAAACAGCCGCCTTCCGCATCTCGTCCAGATAAATCTCGCGCAGCCGCAGCGCCACTTTGCCCGGAACTCCCTCGCCCAGCGCCACCCCGTCAATCTCCACCACGGGCATCACAAACGCACTGGCCGACGTCGTAAACGCTTCATCCGCCTCTTGCGCTTCTTCAATGGTAAAGGACCGCTCCTCGACCTCCATCTGCGCCTCACGCGCAAAGCGCAGTACGGCCGCCCGTGTGATCCCGTGCAAAATCTCGGTGCCCAGATGCCGTGTGATGATGCGGTTGCCCTTCACGATATAGGCGTTGTTTGATGTCCCTTCGGTCACCATCCCGTCCTCAACCATCCACGCATCATCGCATCCGGCCTTCTTTGCCATCATCTTGCCCATCGACGGATAAAGCAGCTGCACCGTCTTGATGTCCCGCCGCCCCCACCGGATATCCTCAATGCTGATGATCTTTGCACCCTTCTTTGCCGCAGGACTATCCGCCAATCCGGGCTTGTTCTGCGTGAACAGCACAATCGTAGGCTCTGTCGTTTCGGGATCAGGAAACGCAAAATCGCGGTCCCCGTCCGACCCACGCGTGACCTGCAAATAGATCAACCCCTCGTCGATTTCATTCACCCGCACCAACTCGCGGTGCACCTCCAGTAAATCTTCCTTGGAGATCGGATTACGCATATCCAATTCACCCAATGACCGCTCAAGCCGCACAGAGTGCCCCTCAAAATCAATTAGCTTGCCATCCAGCACCGATGTCACTTCATAAACACCATCCGCCATCAGAAATCCGCGATCAAAGATCGACACAGTCGCCTCATTCTCCGGCATATACTGCCCGTTTACATATACTGTCCGCATGTCTTCATCCCCACAATGCACGGGCAGCAGGATGCACCCCCGCCGCGTCAAATTTCAATGGCTCGGCCCTGTCTTCGGCCAACAACAACGGCCCGTCAAGGTCCACATAGGGCATCCCTTGCGCCACCAGAACCGCAGGCGCCATCGCCAATGACGACCCCACCATACAGCCAACCATCACATCATACCCCTGCGCCAATGCTTCCGCACGCAACGCCAAGGCTTCGGTCAAACCGCCCGTCTTATCGAGCTTGATGTTCACCACATCATACTTGCCCTTTAGGCTCGGCAAACTGCTGCGATCATGGCAGCTCTCGTCGGCACAAACAGGCACAGGCCGCGCCATTCCAATCAAAGCCTCATCGTCCCCAGCAGGCAACGGCTGCTCAACCAGTGCAACACCCAATCGCACCAAATGCGGCGCCAGATCAGCGTAAACCTCCGCCGACCAGCCCTCATTTGCATCCACAATAATAGTGCTGTCAGGCGCACCCGCACGCACGGCCTCAAGACGCGGCATATCATCGGGCGTGCCCAGCTTGATCTTCAACAAGGGACGAAACGCATGCTCGGCAGCTTGGCGCTGCATCGCCTCGGGCGTGTCCAACGACAAAGTATAAGCCGTAATCTCAGGCTTCAATGGCGCCAGTCCTGCCAGCTCCCAAACTGCCCGCCCCGACTGCTTGGCCTCCAGATCCCACAACGCACAATCAACCGCATTCCGCGCCGCGCCTGCGGGCAACAAATCATACAAGTTCGCCCGCGTCACACGACCCGATAACCCCTCAATCTGCGCCGTCACAGACTCAAGCGTTTCGCCATAGCGCGCATAGGGAACGCACTCCCCCATGCCCACAGCACCACCATCGCTGATACGCACCGTCAGCACTTTCGCTTCCGTCCGCGATCCACGCGAAATCGTAAACACCTGGGCCAGCCGAAACACATCTGCCGTCACTTCAATCCGCATACCGCCCTCACAAATCGCGCACAGACCTAGCAGCCCGCATCACTTCTCTATTTTGCCCTTAAACTCAATCCCGCACCCTCAACGGGCACATCAGATCAAATCGCTTCCAGCGCCTCCGCCAAACGCTCCGCCCCAAAGCGGAAAGGATCAACCGCAGGAATACCCATGTCCGCCTCGACGCGTGCCAGATAAGCTTTCGCCTCATCCTCACCCATATGTTGCGTGTTGATCGCAGCCCCCACAACCACACAGGCAGGGTTGGCAACCCGCGCCAGCGTCAACGCCACACCACGGATCGCCTCCATGCTCGGCAGCTTATAGTCAGGCAAACCGCGCATATGCTCCCGCGTCGGCTCGTGACAGATAATCAGCGCATCAGGCTGCCCCCCATGCACCAGCGCCAGCGTCACACCGGAGTAGCTCACATGCATCAGGCTCCCCTGCCCTTCAATCACATCCCAGTGGTCAGGATCATTGTCAGGCGTCAGATACTCAATCGAGCCGGCCATAAAATCCGCCACAACCGCGTCCAACGGCACACCGTCACCCGTAATCAAAATCCCCGTCTGGCCTGTGGCGCGAAACGTGCTTTTCATGCCCCGCTCCCGCATCGCCGCATCCAGCGCCAGCGCTGTATACATCTTGCCCACGGAGCAATCGGTCCCAACGGCCAGCACCCGCTTGCCCGTCCGCTTCACGCCATTGGCAATCGGATACTCGACCGTAGGTATCCGCACATCATGCAAGGTGCGCCCCTTGTCCGCCGCCACAGCCACCAGTTCCTCGTCCTCACTCAGCAGGTTGTGCAAGCCAGAGGCCAGATCATACCCCATGCCCAGCGCCTCGATCAGCACCTCTTTCCACGCCTTCGAGATATAGCCACCACGATTTGCCACGCCAATCACCAGCGTCTTGGCCCCTTTGGCCTTGGCATGGGCCAGCGTCAAATCCTCAAGGCCCAGATCAGCCTTACAGCCCTCCATCCGGAGCTGACCTACGGCATTTTCGGGACGCCAGTCCTTGATCCCCTGCGCCACTTTTGCCGACAATTGGTCAGGCGCATCGCCAAGGAACAGCAGGTAAGGTGTCTGGATCATGGGTCGATTCTCCGATTAAATATGCGTTAGCGCCAGATTGCGCCAAAACCCCTGCAATTCAATCGCGTATCCGCGCATTGCCCCCAACTGGGCGCAAGAATATCCGGGAACTGGACTTATTTGCGCAACAATTTTCGCTATGCTCCACACCCGCGAGCGTTAGAGGAATGCTGCACCTGCAAAAAGACCTTGCAGCGCATGGCGTAACTTTATAACTCACAACGGCAATTATACGACATTTTATGTCTCGAAAGGATCACTGTAATGAGCTTCCGCCTTCAGCCAACACCCCCCGCACGCCCCAACCGCTGCCAGCTTTTCGGCCCAGGCTCCAACACCAAGCTCTTTGCAAAAATGGCCGCCTCTGCCGCTGACGTGATCAACCTCGACCTCGAAGACAGCGTCGCCCCCAACGACAAAGACATGGCCCGCGCCAATGTGATCGAAGCGATCAACACCGTCGATTGGGGCAACAAAACCCTCTCCGTGCGCATCAACAGCCTCGACACCCCCTACTGGTACCGCGACGTCGTTGATTTACTTGAGCAAGCCTCCGAACGCCTTGACCAGATCATGATTCCCAAAGTGGGTTGTGCCGAAGACGTCTATGCCGTCGATGCTCTGGTCTCCGCGATTGAGGCTGCAAAAGGCCGCAAAAAGCGCATCGCATTCGAAGTCATCATCGAATCCGCCGCAGGCATCGCCCATGTCGAAGCCATCGCCGCCTCCTCCCCGCGTCTTGAAGCAATGAGCCTCGGTGCCGCAGATTTCGCTGCCTCCATGGGCATGCAAACCACAGGCATCGGTGGCACACAGGAAAACTACTACATGCTGCATGACGGCCAGAAACACTGGTCCGATCCATGGCACTGGGCGCAAACCGCAATCGTCGCCGCCTGCCGTACCCACGGCATCCTGCCTGTCGATGGCCCCTTCGGTGACTTCTCAGATGATGAGGGTTGCCGCGCTCAAGCACGCCGCTCCGCCACCCTCGGCATGGTCGGAAAATGGGCGATCCACCCCAAACAGATTGCCATCAGCAACGAAGTCTTCACCCCATCAGAGGAAGCCGTCACCGAGGCCCGCGAAATCCTTGCGGCAATGGAAACTGCAAAAGCCAACGGCGAAGGTGCAACCGTATATAAGGGCCGCTTGGTCGACATCGCCTCCATCAAACAGGCCGAAGTCATCGTGCGCCAGTCCGAGATGATCACAGGCTAAGACCTTATCCTAAAACGACAAAAAGGCCCGCACTCACTGGCGGGCCTGTTTCGTTTACTGTTGGAATTCAGGTCAGGTCGAAAATGACGGGTACGTCCTTCAACTCACTATCGCGCGAAAAATCGACTTTCGCCATATAGAGCGCGATCCCGACAATCGTTCCAAGCAATCCAACCAGCACATAATTAACCAACGACATATTTAGCCACCTTTGAAACACATTCTCGCCACATTCAGACCAGCACCCAACCGATGATACAAGCAAACGACTGGAAACAGTCTGTTTCGACACCCATCCAGATCCTAATGCGACCCAAGCGCAAAAGATTGTTTCCACGCAGGCGTCACCGTTAAGGCGAAATTAACAATTTCCTCCCGCCAGCTTTTCGCGCAAACCATTCGCATGGATTTTGAAACGCTCACCGCCCTCGCCCTCTTCGCCTTCGTCAGCTCCTCCACATCGGGGCCGAACAACCTGATGCTCATGGCCTCGGGCGCGAACTTCGGCTTTATCCGTAGCATCCCGCATATGCTGGGCATCTCTATCGGCTTCATGGTGATGCTCTTCGCCGTGGGCGCAGGTCTTGTGCAAATCTTCGACCGCTTTCCCGTGATCTATGATGTGCTCAAAATCGCGAGCGTGATCTACATGCTTTGGCTCGCATGGAAAATCGCCAACGCCGCACCGATCACCAAAAACGCACAGGCAGGCGCGCCCATGACATTTCTACAGGCCGCCGCCTTCCAATGGGTAAACCCAAAAGCATGGGCAATGGCCCTCACCGCAATCACCGTCTACGTCGGCGATGCCTCCCTCCTCTGGCTGGGCGTAGGCGCGCTGATCTTCGCTGTCGTAAATCTGCCCTCCGTCTCAATGTGGACATTCGCAGGCCAACAGATGCAGCGCTTCCTGACCAACCCGCGCCGCCTGCGTGCCTACAACTGGACCATGGCCGCGCTGCTCATCGCCTCCCTCTACCCTGTACTGGGCCTCTAGAGCAGCGTTGCATCCGCTCCAATTCATAGCCATATAAGGGCCAACACCAGTGCGGAGCGCATCACATGACCCAGTATATGGATTTCGAAAAACCCCTCGCCGAGATTGAGGGAAAGGCCGAAGAACTGCGCGCCATGGCGCGGCGCGACCCTGACACCGACATGACCGCAGAGGCAAAAGCGCTCGACGCAAAAGCCGCCAAAATGCTGGACGACCTCTACAAAAACCTCACGCCATGGCGCAAATGTCAGGTGGCCCGCCACCCCGACCGCCCCCATTGCAAAGATTACATCGACGCGCTCTTTACCGAATACACACCACTGGCAGGCGATCGTAACTTCGCCGACGACCACGCCGTCATGGGCGGCCTTGCACGGTTCAACGACAAGCCGATCATGGTCATCGGTCATGAAAAAGGCAACGATACCAAATCGCGGATCGAGCGTAACTTCGGCATGGCCCGCCCCGAAGGCTACCGCAAAGCCGTGCGGCTGATGGATATGGCCCACCGCTTTCGCCTGCCCGTGATTACTCTCGTTGATACCCCCGGCGCATACCCCGGCAAAGGTGCAGAAGAGCGTGGCCAGTCCGAGGCTATCGCCCGTGCGACCCAGAAATGTCTCGAGATCGGCGTGCCACTCGTCAGCGTTATCATCGGCGAAGGCGGATCAGGTGGCGCTGTGGCATTTGCGACCGCCAACCGCGTCGCGATGCTGGAACACTCTGTCTATTCCGTAATTTCCCCCGAAGGCTGCGCCTCGATCCTGTGGAAAGACGCGGAGAAAATGCGCGAAGCCGCCGAAGCCCTGCGCCTCACCGCCCAAGACCTTCACAAACTCGGCGTGAACGACCGCATCATCCCCGAGCCAAAGGGCGGCGCACACCGCGATCCCGTCGCTGCCATCGCAGCAGTCTCCGAGGCCATTAAAGAGATGCTCAAATCCCTTGAGGGCAAAGACGCAAAAGCCCTCATCAAAGACCGTCGCGAGAAATATCTCGACATGGGCGATCGTGGATTGGCAGCCTGATTACGCTCTACCCCATCGCTGACAACCTGTCGGGCGCGCTCACCATCATGACGCGCCCGCACGCACTGCCCGATGACATCCAAACCGCTCGCGCTGCTGGCATCACCACAATCATTTCGCTCCTCGAGCCAGCGGAAGCCGCCAAAATCGGCCTCCAAGACGAGGCCGCAGCCTGCGCCGCAAACGGCATCACCTTTCTCTCACATCCCATCCGCGACATGCACCTGCCCGATCCCGAAGCTTTCACCGCATTCGCCAAAGCTATCGCCACCCGCATACAAAACGGCGAACACGCAGCCCTCCACTGCTACGCCAGCATCGGCCGCTCGGGCATGCTCACCTGCGCCATCCTCGCCCACTTCGGCTTTGACGCGCAATCCGCCCTCCACCACGTCACCAAAATGCGCGGCACCCAAATCCCCGACACGCCTGAACAAACGGCCTTCATCCACGAGATCATGCAGGCCCAAACCATCTGAGGCTCCTGTCTTCATTTGGCCAATAAACTCAATCCCGCCCGCACAATCCACGCAACGGCAAGCTATTAACTCGCCAGCATCCGCAACCCCTGCGTCACGTCCGATCGCACCGCGAGCCGCAACCCCGGTTCATCCCCCGCCCGTAAGGCAGCGATGATTAGACGGTGGACATGCGGCGGCTCGGTCCGGCGCAACCGCCCATAAAGCGCGCGCATCGTCGGCCCCATCTGCAACCAGACTGTCTCCGCCATGGCCAGCATCGCAGGCGCTTGGGCGCGCAGATAAAGCGTACGGTGAAATTCCAGATTGGTGCGGATATAGCTTACAGCATCGCGCTGTGCGACCGCCTCCCCTACTTTGGCATTGATGTTCTGCAACCGCTCGATCAGCGCCAGATGCGCACGCGGCAACGCGCGGCTGGCCAACTCCACTTCAATCAACGCCCTGAGCGCCGCCAACTCCTCGATCCGCTCGTTGCTGAGGAGCGGTGTCGAGATCCGCCCCGAATTCGACATACTCAACGCGCCCTCCGCCACCAGCCTGCGCACCGATTCCCGCGCAGGCGTCATGGAGACCTCGTATTCCTTCCCCAACCCGCGCAATGTCAGCGACTGACCGGGCGGAATATCCCCGTGCATAATGCGGGACCGCAAATGGCGGTACACGCGGTCATGAGCAAGCGGAGCGGGGTCAACGGGACGGGGTGTAAGGTTCATGCCGTTTTGTGATCACAAACACATACCACGTCAAGCACTCCCCGATATTCCTGCCTAAAACTTATAGCGGTGCAACGTGCTGCCATGCCTGCGCAACCAGCCCCGCGCGGCAGCGTAATCACCATAAATCCGCGTCACCTCGTCCCAGAACGCCTGCGAGTGGTTCATCTGCGCCAGATGCGCCACCTCATGTGCCGCCACATAATCCAACACTTCTGGCGGCGCCATAATTAGCCGCCATGAATACATCAATCCCCCGTCCGAGGTGCACGACCCCCACCGCGATCGCGTATCGCGCAGGCTCAGGCGGTTATAGGACCGCCCCAAACGCGCTGCATAGTCATCACTCGCTCCCGCCAACCTGTCGCGAGCAATCTCCTTGAGGTGCGCACCCAGACGCTTGCCCACCCGCTCCGCAGGGCCCGGCACAAAAATGCCCTCCGGCGTGATCTGTACCCGCCGCCCTGTGCCTGCAATCACTGGATACATATTGCCGCCCAAAGGGATCTCGCTCCCGATTCCCACGGCAGCATCCTCGCCCCGCGCTTCCAGATGCTTGCGAATCCATCCCTCTTTACTGCGCGCAAAATCCATCGCCTCCCGCTCGGCCAGCCGTTTTGGCATGGTCAACGTCACCCGCCCGTCAAGCTGGCTGATCCGCAATGAAATACGTTTTGCCTGCGCAGAGCGCCGCAAGATCAGGGGAATCGGCGGATCGCCGGGCAAATGCGGGTCAGACATGAAAGGCTCTTGGCTAAAGGACGATAGGCTTAGGGCTGGACAGCATGCCCTACATATGGCACTTGGCCATGAAACTGAATACACATCATCTAGACACAACACCAAGTATCAAAGGGGAAATCCATGCCCAACGAAGAATGGGGAACCAAGCGCCTGTGCCCCACCACGGGCAAGCGTTTCTACGACCTGAACAAAAACCCGATCATCAGCCCCTATACGGGCGAAGTCGTGGAAGTAGACCAGTCCAAATCCCGCATGATTGCCGCTGACGCGGAAGATGCAGCCACAGCAAAAGCAAAAGCATCCGAGGTCAAAAACGAGGACGATCTCGTAGATGACGATGATGTTGACGTGGATCTGGACGACGATCTGCTGGACGACGACGAAGACGATGATGATACAGTTCCGCTCGAAGAGATCGCTGACGTAGCAGCAAACGACGACGACTAAGATCGCTGTGGCGGGCGCATGCGTTTTTCGCTTGATCCCGCCACCGCTTGTGCCTAGTACACGGCGCATCGGGTTATCTCGACCCACACCAGACACCCCTATACGGGTGGACCAAACCACGCTTGCGTGATTGGGGCATTAGCTCAGCTGGGAGAGCGCCTGCATGGCATGCAGGAGGTCAGCGGTTCGATCCCGCTATGCTCCACCAAGCGCTTTTACAAAGTAAAAGCGCGAAGCCACGGCAGGGTATTCGCGCAGCGAATGGCCCGAGAGTGGCAAGACAACAAAACAACCAAAATAGTTTCATAGCCTCCATCGAAATTCGGCTCGGCCAAGCGCCCTCACCCCTCAATCAAAACTGCCCGAAAATCATTCACGTTTGTCCCTGTTGGCCCTGTCACAAACAGCCCGCACACGGCGTCAAACGCACCCCACGCATCATTGCGCCGCTGCGCATCGGCTGGGTCCACCCCTACCGCAAGCATCGCGGCTGCCGTGCCACCATCTGAAAACGCTCCCGCATTATCCTCTGACCCGTCAATCCCGTCCGTATCCGCCGCCAGTGCGGCAATACCGGACACGCCGTCAATCACCTGTGCGAACCCCAACAAGAACGCCGTGTTCCGCCCGCCGCGCCCGTTCATATGGCGCAGCGTTACCGTCGTCTCCCCTCCTGACAGGATCACAACAGGCGCCTTGAACGGCCGCCCTCGCGCCACCACTTCGCGCGCAATCGCGGCATGCATCTGGCCAATAACCTCCGCCTCGCCCTCAATCGCATCCGACAGGATCACCGCAGGCACTCCCGCCGCCTCCGCCTTCGCCGCCGCCGCCTCCAGCGACAACCGCGCCGAAGCAATGACCCGCACTTCATGTCCTTTAAAAACTGCATCATCGGGGTGCGGCGCATCCGCCAGCTTGGCCAGCACCGCCTCTGGCACCGCAATTCCCCGCGCGGCAATCATCGCGCGCGCGTAGCTCAAACTCACCGCATCCGGTACCGTCGGCCCAGACGCCACCTGCGCAGGGTCGTCGCCAGGTACGTCCGAGACAACAAGGCTCAGCACCTTTGCCGGATGCGCCGCTGCTGCCAGCCGCCCACCCTTGATCCCGCTTGCGTGTTTGCGGATCGCATTCATCACACCAATCGGCGCACCCGATGCCAACAGTGCCTCGTTCAACGCCTGCTCATCTGCCAGCGTTAGCCCATCAGGCGGACAAGGCAACAGCGCCGACCCCCCACCACAGATCAGCGCCACCACCAGATCATCTGGCCCCAAACCGCGCACCGCCTCGAACAACGCCGCCGTCGCCGCCAGCCCTGCCGCATCAGGCACAGGATGCGATGCCTCCATCACACGGATGGACTTTGTCGCACAACCATAGCCATAGCGCGTGACGACAACCCCCTCGCACACGCCGTCCCACAACTCCTCAAACGCCGCCGCCAGTTGCGCCGCCCCTTTGCCAGCCCCCACAACGACCAACCGCCCCTTGGGGCGTGCAGGCATATGCGCACGCAGCGCCGCCTTGGCATCTGCCGCCTCAACGGCTGCTTCAAACAACTCCGTCAGAAACGCTTGCTTCAAAGGATCAATCATCCGCCATACTCCGCACGCAAGGCGACCTTCTGCACCTTGCCCATCGTGTTGCGCGGCAACGCCTCCACAATGCGGTACTCCCGCGGCTGCTTGAACCGCGCAAGTTCTGCGCCCACCGCCGCCTTAACTGCGTCCAGATCAATCTGCGCACCTGTCTGCGGCACCAACACCGCCAACGGCAATTCGCCCAGATCGCCATGCGGAATGCCCACAACAGCACTCTCCAGCACACCGTCCTGTGCATCCAACACCAATTCCAACTCTTTAGGATAGATGTTATAGCCGCCCGAAATAATCAGGTCCTTGCCGCGCCCAACGATGGTGACATAGCCCGCTTCGTCCTGCACCCCCAGATCACCAGTGATGAAAAAACCGTCCTCACGCATCTCTTCGGCGGTCTTCTCGGGAATGTTCCAATAGCCTGCAAAAACATTGTCGCCGCGCACTTCAACCACACCTGTCTCGCCACGGGGCAGCTCAACACCATCTGCATCCGCCACCCGCAATTCCACGTCAGGCAGGGGCAGGCCAACTGTCCCCGCACGCCGCTCCCCCTCATACGGATTGGACGTGTTCATATTCGTCTCCGTCATGCCATAGCGTTCCAGAATGCGGTGCCCCGTCCGCGCCTCAAACGCCACATGCGTATCGGCCAGCAGCGGCGCGGAGCCAGAAATAAACAACCGCATATTCACTGTCAGATCACGGTCAAACCGCGCATCATCCAACAGACGCGTATAGAATGTCGGCACTCCCATCATCGCAGTGGCGCGCGGCATCCAGTCAATCAACTGATCCACATCCAGCTTTGGCATGAACACCATCGCACCCCCGGCGATCAGCATCACGTTCGTCGCCACAAACAGGCCGTGCGTGTGAAAAATAGGCAACGCATGCAGCAACACGTCATTGCTTGTGAACCGCCACAACTCCGTCAGCGTGGCAGCATTGGAAATCAGGTTCTTCTGCGTCAGCATCGCCCCCTTGGACCGTCCCGTCGTCCCCGAAGTATAAAGGAACGCCGCCAAATCATCCTCACCCCGCGCCACAGTCTCAAATGTCTCGTCTTGCGCATCCGCCGCATCGCTCAAACTGCCCCCCGCACTGCTCAGCGTAGCAAAGGCAGCACCAGATGCCTCCGCCACCCCGCGCAATTCGTCTTCCCGCGCAGGGTCCCCCACCAAAAGCGCAGCGCCACTATCACCGACAAAATAGGACAGCTCCGCACCAGTATAAGCCGTGTTCAGCGGCAGAAAAATCGCCCCTATCTGCGCACAAGCAGCATAAAGCGCCAGCATGTCGGGGCATTTTTCAACCTGCACCGCCACGCGGTCCCCCGCCTTAACACCCATCCCACGCAGCCCATGGGCCAACTGCGCCGAACGCCACACAAAAGCGTCATGCGTAATCGCACCCCCCTCGGGCAGATGCAAAAACATCGTCTCCTTACCCGCATGGGGTGCAAACATCGTATCATAAAGCGGGTTATTCATGGTCGGACCTCTGTGCTGTTTGCAGCACCCTAGCCCAGCATCGCGTCAGTGAAAATCACGAGATTTCGGGATCACCCGCACATCACGCGGATGCCTGCGCCCGCCCCCCACTTGGGAGGGCAGCGGATGGGTCGCATGATCCCCGCGCACAGCCGTGACAGGGACCCGCTCCTGCGCCAAACGGTCGAGCCGCGCCGTGCCATCCTCCAACCGCTCCGCCACGATGTGAATGACACGCCCGTCCGTTTGCACGCGGCCATGCACCACCAGCAGGCGCGCCGTCATAATCAGCGCACGGTAATGCTCGAACATCTTGGGCCAGATGACCAAATTCGCCACCCCGTCCTCATCCTCGATGGTGATGAAACAAACCCCCTTCGCACTGCCGGGTTTTTGCCGCACCAGCACCAGCCCCGCCAGAGACACGCGTTGCCCGTGGCCCATATGGATCAGGTTATGCGTGCTGGAAAACTCCTGTTTGCGCAGGCTCCCCCGAAAGAATCCCATCGGATGCGCCTTTAGCGACAAGCGCAGCGTCTGGTAATCCGCCACCACATGCTCCGCCTGCGCCATGGCGGGCAAATGCGTCTCTGGCTCCGCCCCTTCCCCCGCCGCCTCCGCATGTTCGAACAACGCCAGCGCAGGCGCATCGCGCAACCCCTGCGCCTGCCAAAGTGCGGCCCGTCGATCTATCCCGCAGGACCGAAACGCATCCGCCGCCGCCAGCTTGCCCACGATTCCACGGTCCAGCTTGGCCCGCGCCTTCACATCCCCCACATCCACAAACGGCTCGTCGCGCGCACCCATCAGGCGCAGCGCCGCATCCATCCTCATCCCGTCCACCTGCCGCAGGCCCAATCGCAACGCAAACCCCTTATTATCAGGCTCTAACGTGCAATCCCAATCCGAGTAATTCACATCAACAGGCCGCACCTCGACCCCATGCTCACACGCATCGCGCACAATCTGCGCAGGCGCATAAAACCCCATAGGCTGACTGTTCAGCAGACCGCAGGCAAAGGCCGCAGGATAATGGCACTTCATCCAACTCGACACATAGACCAGCTTGGCAAAACTCGCCGCATGGCTCTCGGGAAATCCGTAATCCCCGAACCCCTTGATCTGGTTGAAACACCGCGTGGCGAACTCCTCGTCATAGCCGCGCTCGGTCATCCGCCCAACCATCTTTTGCTGGAGCAACTCAATCGTCCCGCGTGATCGAAACGTCGCCATCGCCTTGCGCAACTCGTTCGCCTCCTTAGGCGAGAACCGCGCCGCATCAATCGCGATCTTCATCGCCTGCTCCTGAAAAATCGGCACGCCAAGGGTGCGCCCCAAAATCCGCAACAACTCATCCTGCGGATGCTCGGGACCGGGCGCGGGATAAGACACCCCCTCCAACCCCTGCCTGCGCCGCAAATACGGATGCACCATATCCCCCTGAATGGGGCCAGGCCGCACAATCGCCACTTCAATCACCAGATCGTAAAACTTGCGCGGCCGCAGCTTGGGCAGCATCGCCATCTGCGCACGGCTTTCCACCTGAAACACCCCCAGACTGTCGCCTGCACAGAGCATGTCATAAGTATCCGCATCATCGCTCGGCACACTCGCCAGATCATGCCGCAGCCCGTAATGTGCCCCCATCAGATCAAACACCTTTGCGATGCAGGTCAACATCCCCAGCGCCAGAATATCCACTTTAAAAATCCCCAGCGCGTCGATGTCGTCCTTATCCCACTCGATGAAGGACCGCTCAGGCATCGCCCCATTCCCGATGGGCACCATCTCCGTCAGGGGTCGCTCGGTCAGAATAAACCCGCCCACATGCTGGGACAAATGCCGTGGCATCCCCGTCATCTGCCGCGCAATGGTAATGACGCGGCGCAGATAGGGATCGCTGAGGTCCATCCCTGCATCCTTGACGCGCGCGTCGCCCATCTGCCCCTCGAAGCTCCCCCAAACCATGCTGGCCAGTTTGCTGGTCACATCCTCGCTCAGCCCCATCGCCTTGCCCACTTCGCGGATGGCACTGCGCGGACGGTAATGGATCACAGTCGCGCACAGCCCCGCACGCTCCCGCCCGTAGGTGCGATACATGTACTGGATCACTTCCTCGCGCCGCTCATGCTCGAAATCCACGTCAATATCAGGCGGCTCGTCCCGCTCCTCAGACAAAAACCGCTCGAACAAAACATCATGCTCCTCAGGGTCCACCGCCGTAATCCCCAAACAAAAACACACAACTGAGTTCGCCGCCGAGCCGCGCCCCTGGCACAGGATCGGCGGGCTGGCCTCCTCCCGCGCAAACCGCACGATGTCATTGATGGTCAGGAAATACCGCGCAATGTCCTTGGAGCGGATCAGCGCAAACTCCTTTTCAATAATCCCCCGCACCCGCTCCGTCACACCTTGCGGATAACGCCACGCCGCCCCCGCCCACGTCAGCCGCTCCAACTCGCTCATCGCGGTGGCCCCCTCGGGGACAATCTCATGCGGGTACTCATACTTCAGATCATCAAGGGTGAAGGCACAGGCATCCGCCACCTCCCGCGTCGCCGCAATCGCGTGGGGCCACTGCGCAAACAGGCGGCACATCTCCTCTGGCGGCTTGAGGTATCGCTCCGCATTCGCCTCCAAAAAGAACCCCGCAGTCTCAATCGTCTTGCCATGGCGGATGCAGGTCATCACATCCTGCAAAGGCCGCCGCGCAGGGTGGTGGTACAGCACATCATTCGTCGCCAATATCCCCAACCCATGCCGCCTTGCGATCATGTCCAACCGCGCAATCCGCGCCACATCATCCCCGCGATAGAGATACGCCGCCCCCACGTGGCCCAGCGTGGGCAGCGCATTGCACAGCCGCCCCAGCCCCGCCTCGAACACATCCAGATTCTCGGACGGCATGACAATCAGCTGCACGCCCTTACTCTGCGCTGCCACCATCTCCAGCGTCAGATGCGTCTCGCCTTTGACCTGCCAACCACCATCAGCATCCACCATTTTCCCCCGCGACAGCAACGTAGACAGCCGCGCATAGGCCTCGCGGTCACGGGGATACGCCAACAACTCCGTCCCACAAAGCAGCACCAACCGCGTGCCAATCAGGGGCCGCACATTGGCCGTGCGCGCCTCCACATGCACTCGCACCACCCCCGCCAGCGTGTTGTGATCGGCCACCCCAATGCTGTGATACCCCAGCATATTCGCCGTCACCGCCAGATCGACAGCATCAGACGCCGCGCGCAGAAACGAAAAACACGTCGCCAACCCCAGCTCCACATAAGGGCCGGGCGCGTTCCAGTGGAACGGGTCGTCGTCCTCAATGGAGCGGCGCTTATGTCCCTCTTGTTGTGGCATCAAGTGGCAGCCTTATCCTTTAAAAAAAGTCTCTAACGACCCTCATCGCTCAGAGGCACCTACGGCCCCTCCGCAAGACGCTCTTCGCCTCACGGGATGGCGGGTGGGGAGCCGCGCCCCGCGCGCTCGTCCACCCTCATCCAAACACCCCATGCACAAACCATCGCGGATCACCCCCACGCGCATCCCCCACAATGCCCTCCCGAAACAACCAGAACCGCCGCCCGTCCATGACCTCGACCTTGTAATAATCCCGCAACCGCGTGCCACTGCGGTCCCGCCACCACTCCGGCGCAATCCGCTCTGGCCCCTCGAACCGCACCATCAAAAACGCCACCCTGCGCCATGAAAACCGCGCAGGCGGCCCCTCTGGCACGGCATAAAGCACCTTTACCTCCTCCGCGGGATCAAACAGACGCAAAGGCCGCTCTCGCGCCACCTCCACGCCCCCCACATCCGCACCCGCCAGCACCGACACACGCCGCTCCACCCGCTCAGGCTTATGGCTTTGCACCCATGCATCCCACGTCACCTTCGACGGCCCCAACTTGGCTGTCAGCCTATCCAGCAACGCCGCCACATCCGTCCCCGCATCCCGCGCGCCATCCAGACGGTCCTGCCGCAGCACCAAAGGCTCCACCCGCAGCGCCTCCAGCGTAATCAGATCAAAGCCAAAGCCGGGGTCGATCCCGTCCAGCTTTCCCGCCACCAGCCGCACAAAATGCAGCGCGTCACGGCTTGCCCGCGCGGTCGAGACATCACGCGACCGCCACTCCCCATCCACACGGTAGATCGTCACCCGCAGCCGTCGCGCGCCCTGCTCCCCCTCCGCCAGCTGCTTGCCCAAATCCTCCGCCAAACCATCGAGCCACGGCACAGGGTCCACCACAGGCTCAGCCATCCGCACCCGAGCCAGCCAGCGTGGCACCTCCACAGGCGCATCCAACGGATCGGCAGACCGCCCCAGCGCACGATCCAGCAGCACCAGTGGGTTCACCGCTTCCGCCGCTCCCGCAAACCGCCGCATCAGCCCCACACGCGGCACATCCGCCAGCGCCCCGACTGTGCGCAGCCCCAACCGCTCCAACAGACGCAGCGTGTCGCGTGGCAGGCGCAAGGCCGCCACAGGCAGCGGCGCCAGAACCTCCGCCACATCCTCCACGCCGCAGATCACGCCCTGCGCCCCAAACCGCGCCAACATCTGCGCCGCACCGCGCATAGGTGCCAAAGCCAGCCGCGCACGCAACCCCTGCATCGCAAACCGTGTGTGCATGTCGAGCAACATCTGCGCCTCGCCGCCAAACAAATGGGCCGCACCGCGCACATCCATCAAAATCCCGTCCTGCTCCGCCACCGTCCACGGACACCACCGCCGCGCCCACAGCGCCACACGCTTCAGCAATGCCTGATCCCCCTCCACATCCGCCTGCTCTACATGCAGGTCAGGATGGATCGCCTGTACATCAACGACCCGCGCACCGCAGGTAATCCCCCGCGCCACACCTGCCGCATTTACCGCATGCACCACTGGCCCGTGCGTGCCACCCGCCGCCAGCACAACAGGCACCGCCTCATCCGGCAGCGTGCGCTGCGCGGCTGTGATCCTCCTCCAGCGGTCCATCGCCAGATCGGGAAAGAAAACGGAGACTACTCTCGCCCCCGTCATGACAGACCTCCCAGACACCGGGCGCACGCCCCCGCGCCCGAAACAGCTCCGCCTCCCACACAGGCGCACCAGGGGCCGCCGCATTGTAGGGATTCGCCCCCGAGGGCAGTGATCCGATCCGCCACCGCTCCCGCGCCGCGCTCAACCCTTCGACAGCACCCGAACGGATGAGCCAAACAGGCAACCCCGTCGCCTCCGCCCGCATCGCCAACCGCTTGGTCGCCGTGAAATCCAGCACAGGCGGTGCCCCATGCACCTCGCCCACCACAGCAGCCAACCCGCCACAAGAGGCCCCCTCCTCCATCGCCCACAGCACATCGCGCGCATGGCTCACTTCGACCCGCAACAGCCGCACGCCCTTTAAAGCAGGCCCATACACCCGACCGTTCTCGAGCCGTGACGCACGGTCCTGCACCCAAAGCACGGGCGCTTTGGAGCGCGGCAAACACGCCAGCACAAAGGCCGTCACCGCCGCATCGAAAGGCCGCGCACTCAGCGCATCCTTGAGCACCGCCTGCGCTACATCGGGCCGCGATATCTCTGCCCCCGCCTCCCCGTCGCCCAGCCGCACCAACCGGTGCAAAGAAGAATCGCCCATCATACATTCCTCCATTTTGTTCTACTTTTGTTCTACATGGAAGTCTCCATTTTTGCACCCTCTTTTTACACCTTATTCCGCACCTTTCTGCTCCAGCCCTGCACCACACACATTGCTGCTGACACCAAACGCCCCATGTACAAACGCACCTCAACGCTTTAGGGGCTGGAAAACTTTTACTTTATCCGCTCAGGAACACCCCTTGATTCAAACGATCGCAGACGCACTGGCCGCTCAAGGCTATGATACAATGACACCCGTTCAGGACGCCGTAATAGCGCCCGAACTCGACGGCGCAGACCTTCTGGTTTCCGCCCAAACCGGCTCGGGCAAGACCGTGGCATTCGGCATGGCCATCGCCCCCACATTGCTGGGCGACGAGACACATTTCGGCCGCGCAGGCGCGCCATTGGCCCTCGTCATCGCCCCCACACGCGAGCTTGCCATGCAGGTAAGTCGTGAGCTGACATGGCTTTACGGCAAAGCGGGCGCAATTGTCGCCACTTGTGTTGGCGGCATGGACACCCGCACCGAGCGTCGCACGCTCGACCGTGGCGCGCACATCGTTGTCGCCACTCCAGGCCGTTTGTGTGACCACATCAAACGCAACAACATCGACCTCACCGACATCCGCGCCGTGGTGTTGGACGAGGCGGACGAGATGCTCGATCTGGGCTTCCGCGAGGACCTTGAGTTTATCCTCGGCGAATCCCCAGCGACACGCCGCACATTGATGTTCTCGGCCACTGTGCCTGCCGCCATCGCGAAACTGGCAAAGGGCTACCAGCGCGATGCACAGCGCGTCTCGGTTGTCTCGGATGGCAAACAGCACTCCGACATTGAATACCGCGCGCTCACCGTAAATCCGCGCGATACCGAAAACGCGATCCTGAACATCCTGCGCTTCTATGAAGCCAAGAATGCAATCGTCTTCTGCAACACCCGCGCCGCCGTGGCCCGCCTGACCGCACGCCTGTCAAACCGCAACTTCTCTGTTGTGGCACTCTCAGGTGAACTGTCCCAGCAAGAGCGTACAAACGCCCTGCAATCCTTGCGCGATGGCCGCGCCCGCGTTTGTGTGGCGACCGACGTTGCTGCACGCGGCATCGACTTGCCCAATCTTGAGCTGGTCATCCACGCAGATCTGCCCACCAACGCCGACACGCTCCTGCACCGCTCTGGCCGTACAGGCCGCGCAGGCCGCAAAGGTGTCTCCGCTCTGATCGTTCCGCCAAAAATGCGCTCAAAAGCAACCCGCCTGATGGGCTGGGCCAAACTCGACGCTGAATGGGCACTGCCACCATCCGCCGCCGAAGTGAACGCCGCGGATCAAGAGCGCCTGCTGAACGACGACGCATGGACAACACCTGCCCCCGAAGACGCAGTCGAATTTGTTGGCAAACTGGTTGAGCTATACTCGCCCGAGCAACTGGCCACCGCATTCGTCAACCTGCACCGCTCACGCGGCTCGGCACCCGAAGAACTCTCCAACCCCGGTGACGGCAAAGAAAACGCACCGCGCATGGAATTCGGTAAATCCGTCTGGTTCACCGTCTCCACAGGCCGCAACGACGGGGCCGAGCCGCGCACGATCCTGCCCATGCTCTGCCGCGTGGGCGATATGACCCGCGACGACATCGGCGCGATCCGCGTACAGCCGCGCCACTCCTACGTCGAAGTCGCCGAAGGTGCGGTGCCAAAACTGACAAACGCTCTCGGCCCCGACATGAAGGCCGAGGATGGCGTGACCCTCACCCGTCTCGACGGTGTGCCAGACTTTGGCCCCCGCACAGGCCGCCCCGAGAACAAAGGCAGCGGCCCTAAAGGCGGCAATGATCGTGGCCCCAAAGGGGACCATAAATCAGGCCCCAAGCCTGCGTGGAAAGACAAGCCAAGCTACGACAAAGATGCCAAACCCGCACCGCGCGCCAAGCCTGCCTATGACCCCGACGCGCCAAAACCTGCCTACAAGGCAAAGCCGGCACGCGACGAGGCCCCAAAGGCAGAGCATAAGCCACGCACAGACAAACCACGCGGTGCACCGGCCAAGCCAAAGCGCGACGCGACACGTCCCCCAAAGTCCCACAAGACGGAGCGGACACCGCTGAAAGCAGCCGAAAAGCCCAAGGCAAAGCCAGCATGGAAAGACAAACCCGCAGGCGACAAGCCAGCAGCCAAGTCGGGTGCAAAAGCAGTGTGGAAGAAACCTTCAAAAGAAGGTGCCGCACCAGCCCGTGATGCAAAACCGTCAGGTGGCTACAACCGCGCCGCAGACGCCTCCAAACGCTTCACCCCTCCGGGCAAAGGCAAAAAACCAAGTGGCCCAAAGAAGTAAACTATCTGCTAAGGGAGCTGGAAATTTTCAAAAGCTCACCCTCGCCCTAACGAAAAGGCCGGAGCATCTGCTCCGGCCTTTTTCTTTTCGATGTTCAATTCTTGAGCAGGATAACTACACTCGGGGCTCCGCCCGCAAAGGGTACAAACCATCCGCAGGGGGTTTGCCGAAGCTTCAGCTTCGGACTACCCTTTACCCTTCCAAGGTACCATGATCCGCTCGGCACCACGCATCAGCATATCAATGCCGAAGCCGATGATCCCGATGAGGATAATACCCAAGATCACGATATCCGTATTCTGGAACTTGGACGCGACCATGATCATCATACCCGCCCCCTTCTCCGCCGCGACCAGTTCGGCTGCAACAACAGTTCCCCAACACACACCCATCGCCACACGCGCACCCGTGAAAATCTCGGGCAGCGAATTGGGGATAATGACATACCGCATGATCTGCCACTTGCTCGCCCCCAGCGAATAGGCCGCATGCACTTTGGCAATGTTCACACCAGACACACCCGACCGCGCCGCAATCGCCATGATCCAGAGCGCCGCAAGGAACAGCAGGATAATCTTACCCGTCTCGCCAATCCCCGCCCAGATAATCACCAGCGGGATCAGCGCCAAAGGTGGCACAGGGCGCATGAATTCCACAATCGGATCAAACCAACCACGGAACCAGTTGCTCAGGCCCATGGCATAGCCCAGCGGAATCCCCACAATGGCACCACAAACAAAGCCCGCCACAACACGGAACAGCGACCAGCCCAAGTGCCCCAGCAACGAAGTCCCACGGAACCCCTCCTCCAGAACCTTACCCGTCCGCTCGATCACCGCTTCAGGCGACGGCAAATAGAGCGGCTCCATCTGTAGACCGTTATCTGGTGAGAAATTCGGCGTGCCTTTGTCAGAGAGCGTTACAGACCCTCCCTCGATCTCGACCGTATCGCCGGGCACAACACGCGTGCCATTAATCGCGATAATCTTGGCACCATCCGCACGCTTCACATCATCGTTGCGGTCAAACGACACCAACTGACTGCGGTATTGTGCAACTTTGATGCTGTCATTCTTGGCAATCCCGTCACCGGGTTCAATCACAATGGCATCCGGCGTTTCTTCCCGCCCGTGGACCAGAACCGCAACAGTTGCCGTATCTGTCTGCCCATTTGCTTCGACTGTATATTCAAACGATGTCTCACCCTTGAAAGGCGCAGGCGCATGCAAAAATCCGGGGATCAACGACGATCCCGTGAACATCCCCCACAGCAAAAACAGCGTCAGGATCGAGATAACGCCCGCCGCACGGTTAGGCCGCACAGCGCTCTCATCACCAAAAGTAACTGTCTTGAGGGCGGTATAGCCGTCCTTTGTCGCGCCAACCCGCGTAAAGACACAGGCCGCGACCGCGAAAATGCCGACATAGACTGCCAGCAGGATAATACCCGTCATGCTTTTTCCTCCGTGCGGCCCATAATCTCTTCTTCCATGTCCCAGATCATGCCAAGGATTTCCTCACGCTTGACCGCAAAATCGGGATGCTTCTTCACTTCGCGCAGATCCGCCGCCACACCCAACTCCGCAAAGGGCAGGCGATATTCCTTGTGGATACGCCCCGGTCGCGGCGCCATCACGATCAACCGCTCCCCAAGGAGCAGCGCTTCTTCAACGGAGTGTGTGATCAGGATGATCGTCTTTCCCGTCTCTTTCCACAGCTTGAGCACAAGCGATTGCATCTTTTCCCGCGTGAGAGCATCCAAAGCACCAAGAGGCTCATCCATCAAAATCACATCGGGATCATTCGCCAAACAACGGGCCAAGGCCACACGCTGCTGCATCCCGCCAGACAGCTCATACACCGCCTTTTCCTTGAAATCCTGTAGGCCAACAACATCCAGCAGATGGTTCACAATCTCTGCCTTGTCGTTGCGTGGCATCCCCTTCATCGAGGGGCCAAATCCGACATTGTCCCGCACGCTCATCCACTCAAACAGAGCACCCTGCTGGAAAACCATGCCGCGCTCGGCATCTGGTCCCTTAATCTCGTGGCCGTTCAGGGTCATCACACCTTCGGTCGGCGCCAGAAACCCCGCAACAATGTTCAAAAGCGTCGTCTTACCACAGCCCGACGGCCCCAGCACACTCAGCAACTCACCGGCCTTGAGATCAAGCGATACGTCCTTGAGCGCCTGCACCGATCCGCCACCTGGCAAATCAAACCGCATCGAGAGTTTATCAATGGAAAGTCCGGACATGTCCCTGCTTTCTGGCCGCGGTTGGCGGCCCGTAGGATGGGGTTGGCCCCACCTCGTTTAGCGTAAAATCGTCTTGGCTACAAAAAGGTCCGGCGCACATATGCACGCCGGACCAGAACAACTCCCGAAGGAATTACATGCCTTTTACGGCCATCAATGGACCTGTGTTCACAGTGCCTTCATAAGTTTCCAGCGCGCCATCAATGGAGCCACTTTCAACGAAGACCTGAGCAACGCCACCCATGAAGGTCTGGCTACCACCGCCGAACCACTTGGCGCTCAGCTGCTCTTCCACGGACGGGAAGGAAAAGCCTGCCAGTGTCTCGGCTGTCGCTGCTTCGTCCATGCCTGCATCTTTTGCAATCACGGGCAGCATTTTGGCCGCATCATCACCACCGGCATTCCACATGGCGTTGGCATCTGCCGTCACTTTGAGGAATTTCGCCAGTTCGTCACCGCTTTCGGCAACATAGGCAGCAGGCGCGGACGTTACGTCAAACACCAGAATGCCCAGCTCTTCTTTCTCGGCACCGGTCAGCAGGATATTGCCGGACTCTTTCATGCGGCGCAGTGCGCCACCCCAACCACATGCCATATCAACAGCACCTTGGCTCAACGCTGCTGCACCTTCGGCAGGGGCCATATCAACAACAGACATGCTGCCCACATCTACGCCAAAGTGGCCCATCTGCTTGAGAAAGCCGTAGTGCGCAGCCGTACCAAGTGGCACAGCAACTTTCTTGCCGGCCAACTCGCCTGCGGAGGTCTTGTCGATTTCCAGACCAGAGGCCACGACACAGTTGTCGTTCTCGGAATAGGACACAGCCACGTCAACGATCTGGATATCCTGACCACCTGATGTTGCCACAACGAAGGGTGGCACACCTTGGCTCACGGAAATCTGTACGTCACCTGACGCCATGGCTGCAGACATCGCAACACCGCTGTCAAAGCTGACCCAGTTTACTTTTTTGCCCAGCGCTTCGTCATAGGTACCGTTCACTTTTGCGAACTGGAATGGCATGGGCCACTCAAGAAAATACCCGACGGTGAGTTCGCCGTGGCCGTCTGCAAATGCTGCCGTAGATGCCAGTGACATCACTGCGCCAGCCACAAACGCGCTTACTGTTTTCTTCATCATATTAGTCTTCTCCCAGTTTCATTTTTGCCCGGCTCCTTAACAGAACTCGGGATAGTAGGTTGTGTTTCCACAACTGACGCAAGCATCCTGTGCGATGCCCGAACCACTTGCAATACACTTTGCGGCGATACCCGGACACAAGGCCCGCATACACACAGATCGTTTTCCGTCCTGCTCACAGGGTCAACAGCAGTATCGTCCCTCCCCAAGGCATTGGCGCAAAAACGCTCTTGCCCCGTGGCGTTTGCACATGAACCATGCACAACGCCCGAACTTGCAGCACTCTGGGCTTTGCGAACAGAAATCAAATAACCAGTTGCACACCCGCCATGAGTCCAGTCACCGCTTCACTGGCACCGCACATCTCTAATTCTCCCCACCAAAACAACGCGCCAAACCTGCCGTAAACAAAGGCTTTTGCGGTGGCAGCATAACTGGCCATATGCTTCCTCCCCTGCTGGCCCTATTTCCAGAATGATATTCCCCGTCTAACATGATGTGAATCAGGGAACGCACTGCTGATTTCCCACTCTCCTACCCAATCGAAAGGTCGCCTCCATGGACGGTACATTTAACGAAAATGACATTTCCCGCATCGTAGAGGCGGATCGCGCCCACGTCTGGCACCATCTGAGCCAGCATAAACCTTATGAGACAACCGATCCGCGCATCATCGTGGAAGGTAAAGGCATGCGCGTCTGGGACCAAAAGGGCAAAGAGCACATTGATGCCGTCTCGGGAGGTGTCTGGACCGTCAACGTAGGTTACGGCCGTGAATCAATCGCCAATGCCGTGCGCGACCAACTCATCAAACTGAACTACTTCGCAGGCTCCGCAGGCTCGATCCCCGGCTCGATTTTCTCCGAAATGCTGATCGACAAAATGCCCGGCATGAGCCGCGTCTACTACTGCAACTCAGGCTCGGAGGCGAACGAGAAGGGCTTCAAAATGGTTCGCCAGATCGCGCACAAGCGTTTCGGCGGCGTGAAGCACAAGATCCTCTACCGCGACCGCGACTACCACGGCACCACCATCACCTCCCTCTCCGCAGGCGGTCAGGACGAGCGCGGCGCACAATACGGCCCCTTCACACCGGGCTTTATCCGCGTCCCCCACTGCCTTGAGTACCGCAGCTTCGAGCAGGACGGCGCACCCGTGGAAGGCTACGGCGTCTGGGCCGCCAACCAGATCGAAAAAGTCATCCTTGAGGAAGGCCCCGAAACTGTCGGCGGCCTGTGCCTTGAGCCTGTGACCGCAGGCGGCGGCGTCATCACACCCCCCGATGGTTATTGGGAGCGTATCCGCGAGATTTGCGACCAATACGACATCCTCCTACACATAGACGAAGTCGTCTGTGGCTTGGGTCGCACAGGTACATGGTTCGGCTACCAGCATTACGGCATCAAACCGGACATGGTCACAATGGCCAAAGGGGTGGCGTCAGGCTACGCCGCCATCGCCTGCCTCGTGACCACTGAAGATGTCTTTGACAAATTCAAGGACGACGCCTCCGATCCCATGAACTACTTCCGCGACATCTCCACCTTTGGCGGCTGCACCGCTGGCCCCGCCGCCGCGATCGAGAACATGAAGATCATCGAGCGCGAAGGCCTGCTGCAAAACACCCTCGATATGGGTGCTTACATGACCGACAAGCTGCGCGAGCTTCAGGATAAATACCACGTCATCGGCGATGTCCGCTCCAAAGGGCTTTTCCTCGGTGCCGAACTGGTCACCGACCGCGACAGCAAAACCCCCGTGGCCGAAAAACTGGTTCAGGCAGTCGTGGGCGATTGCATGCAACAAGGCGTGGTTATCGGGGCAACCAACCGCTCCTTGCCGGGCAAGAACAACACCCTTTGCTTCTCCCCCGCGCTCATCGCGACCAAAGATGACATCAATCAGATCATCGACGCCGTTGACGGCGCAATGGGCCGCGTCTTCGGCTAGACTTGCGCAATTCCGCTCATGCAAAAGGCCTTCCTCGCGGGGAAGGCCTTTTTTGTTTCTACGATCAGGAATCTTTGGCAATTCCGCACGTTTTTGAACCAATAGACAAGAAAACCCGTCATGAAAAAATTTGCCCTTATCATCCCTATGATCGCAGCACTCGCCACATGTGACACACCCGACGGCACCCTCGCCGCGTCAACCGTTGCAGGTGCCGTCCTCGGCGCAACTGTCTCCGGCAGCAACGACAAAGCAAAAGGCGCCATTATCGGTGGTGCCGCTGGCCTCGCCGCAGGCACGCTCATCAACCGCGGCCAAAACGGCAACTGCACCTACCAGCGCCCGAACGGCACAACCTACGTGTCCGCCTGCCCGTAACTACCATCAAAGCTAATCGACCAAAGGCCCTGTTACACAACAGGGCCTTTTGGTTTTCTGACCATATCTCAATCGAAAGCGCCAAGACCCTCTCCGCAATTGATCGCGTTTCGAAAAAAGAGTATGCTAATGCCAACCTGAGCCATTTGAGCGCGCTCCAAACCAAGCGTTTGGGAATGCCCGCTTTGCGGGACAAAACTGCCGCTCAGCACGACGTCTGAAAAGTCTGCTTCCTGCGGGAAAGGTCACATTCGTCTTATCAGCGACCACAGCTCAGCGCCATTTTCATGCCAGTGTCGTCTTTCACCAGAATATCCAATCATTAGGTGTTCAGTCCGGGCATTTGATTGATCGGGTTTAAGTTGAATCGCTCTGGCTCTGAAGTCCATATCT
>CAWVWS010000009.1:0-36278 GCA_963933905.1 uncultured Sulfitobacter sp. | reverse complement strand
TTTAAGATAGAGCGCGAATTCTGCCGTCACAGGCAGGTCCCGGTGGGGACGGAAATTGCGGTAGTCGCCGTTCCTGAACATCACAAACCAGTGGTATAATGCGCCATAGAAGACGTGTTGGCGCATGTCGCCCCAGTGACCGGGGGGCAGGGGTGCCTCCATGTCGGATTTGGCGAGTGCCTTTTGCATGTCCTCGATGCTCATATCCATGAGGCGCGAGTTGCCGTTGGTGCCGCCACGCTCATAGGTGACCCAATAGGGGCGCATGTAGCCTTCCTCGAACACATGTACGGTGAGGCCGCGCGCGCGGGCCTCGGCCACTGCGCTGGCATGGATCGGGCGGGTATCACCATAAAGCACGATGTCAGTGACGGATTTCTCGTCGAGCAGGGATTTGAAGGTATCTGGCCATGCATCGGCGGTGCCGCGATAGGGGATATAGGTGCGCGGATGGAACCAAAAGGCACGGTCGCCTGCATTAAAACCGACGCGCCACACATCCGCTCCTGCCGTGCGAAGCATCTTGCCCAGACGGTTAAAGAAGGGCCCATGCGGCCCTTGCAGGAACAAAAATACCCGTTGGTCGGGGGCGTGCGGCGTCATGATGCGCTTTCTTTGGTTGCTCTTCGGGTTATTTAAACTCAAAAGATTGACTAAACTATGGCCTTGGGCCACGCCACTTAACCTAAATCAAGGGGACATGCGATGTTCACGGGGATTATCACCGATATCGGCACCATAACCGAATTGACGCAAGAGGGCGATCTGCGGGCGCGCATCACATGTGGCTATGATACCAGCGGCATTGATATGGGCGCGTCGATTGCCAGCGATGGTGTGTGCCTGACGGTCGTGGACCTTGGGCCTGACTGGTACGAAGTGCAGGTGAGCCGCGAGACGGTGGATATGACCAACCTTGGTGACTGGAAGCAGGGGCGGCGTGTGAACCTTGAACGCGCGCTGCGCGTGGGCGACGAGTTGGGCGGACATATTGTGTCGGGCCATGTGGACGGCGTGGCCGAAGTGGTTGCCATGCGCGACGAGGGCGACAGTACGCGAGTGACATTGCGGGCGCCTGAAGCGCTGGCGCGGTTTATTGCGCCCAAGGGGTCTGTTGCGTTGAACGGCACATCGCTCACCGTGAACGAAGTGGATGGATGTGATTTCGGGATCAACTTTATCCCGCACACCAAAGTGTCGACGACGTGGGGCGATACGGCCGTTGGTGACCGTGTGAACCTCGAGATCGACACGCTGGCGCGGTATGTGGCACGCCTCGCAGAGATGTCCTGAGGATTTGTGACGCAGCGGTTGCGCTGGTCATGTTTGTAACGCTGGGCTAGGCTCAACACTGAAATTAAGGGAGCCTCCCATGAGCTTTGAAACACCTGGTCCGGTTGAGGCTGAACTGGCCAATGCCATTTCCCCCATTGAAGATGTGATTGCCGCGTGTCGCGCGGGCGAGATGTATATTCTGGTGGACCATGAGGACCGCGAGAACGAGGGCGATTTCATCATCGCAGCGGAGCATGCGGATGCGGCGGCGATCAATTTCATGGCCACGCACGGGCGCGGTCTGATCTGTTTGCCGATGACGCAGGCGCGGGTCGACACGCTTGAGCTGCCGATGATGGCGACGAACAACTCCTCGCGCCATGAGACGGCGTTTACAGTGAGCATCGAAGCGCGTGAGGGTGTGACCACAGGAATTTCGGCGGGCGACCGTGCGCTGACCGTGGCAGTGGCGATTGACGAGGATAACGGTGCTGCAGATATCGCCACACCGGGTCATGTGTTTCCGTTGCGTGCGCGCGATGGGGGCGTGCTGGTGCGGGCGGGGCATACGGAAGCGTCGGTTGATATCAGCCGTTTGGCGGGCAAGCATCCTTCGGCGGTGATCTGCGAGATTATGAAAGCGGACGGGACCATGGCGCGTTTGCCCGATCTGGTGACGATTGCAGGCGAGCATGGTATGAAAATAGGCACGATCAGCGACTTGATCGCCTACCGCAATAAGCACGACAACATGTTGGTGCAGCGTGATGACCGTGAAGTTGTGTCTGCCTATGGTGGCGACTGGCGGATGCGGGTGTTTCAGGACCAGATTTCAGAAACCGACCATGTGTTGCTGACCAAAGGTGACGTTGACGATGGCGCACCTGTTCTGACGCGGACCCATGCGCTTAACCCGTTGGAGGATGTGCTGGGCCTTGGAAACAGTGCGCCGGATGAATTGCCCCGTGCGATGAAGCTGATTGCGCAAGAAGGGCGTGGTGCGGTGCTGTTGCTGCGCGAGCCGAACCCGCGCCTGCGATTGGACAAAGACGATGATGCGCCACGCACGATCAAGCGGACAGGGCTGGGGGCGCAGATATTGGCCGCCGCGGGCGTGCATGAATTGGTGCTGCTCACGGACAACCCGCAAACGAAATACACAGGTCTTGAGGCCTATAATCTCAAAATCGTGGGCAGCCGCCCGATCACCAAGGAGTAAGACCCATGGCATCGTCGCTTGAGCATACTGTATTGCCTGCGCCAGAATTTGATGCGCCTGTGAAGATGCTGATTGTGGTGTCGCCGTATTACAGCGATATCGCTGCGGGATTGCTTACGGGGGCCAAAGCCGCGCTGGACGCGGCAGGGGCGACGTATGATGTGGTCGAGATGCCTGGTGCGTTGGAAATACCGACGGCGATTGGAATATCCGACCGTCACAGCAATTTTGACGGGTTTGTCGCCTTGGGCTGTGTGATCCGTGGTGAGACGTCGCATTATGAGACAGTGTGCAATGACAGCAGCCGTGCGCTGCAACTGTTGGGGCTGCAGGGGCTTTGCATTGGGAATGGTATCCTGACAGTCGAGAATAAGGCGCAGGCGGATGTGCGGGCAGCCCCTGAGGGCCAGAACAAAGGGGGCGGGGCGGCATTGGCGGCCTTGCATCTGATCGCGCTGGCTCGTAAGTGGTCCTCCACACCATCGGGCATCGGGTTCAAGCCACAGGGCGAGGACACGTTGATGGCCGGAAATCTGGATGGAAACACCACCGCATGACTGCTTCACGCACCGATAACATGACTGGGAATATGAAGCGCAAGATGCGCTCTGCCGCGCGGCTTTATGCGGTGCAGGCCTTGTTCCAGATGGAGCATTCCAATCTGACGATCGATAAGGTGCGGCTTGAGTTTCTCGACCACCGCTTTGGCGAGTTTATGGACGGGGAAGAGATGCTGGAGGGCGATGAGGCCCATTTCACCCGTGTCCTTGAGGATGCAGTGAACCATCAGGCAGCGATTGACCAGATGACCGACCGCGCCTTGGTGGCGAAATGGCCCATCGGGCGGATCGATCCTACGTTGCGCGCATTGTTTCGCGCTGCGGGGGCTGAATTCAGGGATGAGGAAACGCCACCGAAAGTGGTGATATCGGAATACCTTGACCTTGCAGCGGCGTTTTTCCCTGACGGGAAGGAAGCGCGGTTTGTGAATGCAGTGCTGGATCATATCGCCCGTGAGGCGCGGCCCGACGCGTTCTAGCGGTCTGACCCAAGCTTTCTAAATCTACTAAATTTGTCGTTATTGAAGCAAACCGTTGGAGCGGTGTTGCTGTTTTTTGCGTGGAATTTTGTCATTTCCGCCCATGAGATCAGGGCGTGAAAGCGGTCCAGTTAAAGGTGGTTTTCAGCCTATTTTTAGGCAGTGTTAACCTTATGTTAACTATTTTTGTGCAAATTTGCACAATACGTTATCGTGACCTGAGCGGATATGAACAGGTTTCGGTTGCTCTGCTTTTCGTGCGGGGGGCTGGCAGAGTTGGTCACATTTGTAGGTCAGGGTGTCGAAATGATGAAAATAGCATATTTCGAGTGATAATTTCGTCCACAGATCGCTTGAGTGGGTTGGCAATTGATCAAAATAATCCCCTTCAGTCAGGTGTCGTTATTCTGCAACAATGAACCCCAAAGGTTCCCTTAGGTCAATTTTAGACGAGGCGCCCTTAGACCTGTGCATTTTTGTTGTTTTCGTTTTGTTAACCTATTGAAACTTTACATGTGTAGCGGTTGGGTTTTTGGCGCGTTCTTTTTTGTTGGTGAATCCTTGCCCCGTTATCTGGCTGGAAACATGCAGGGCTTTCGGCAAAAAAATTCGCGTAATGAGTGAAAATTTGTTGCAGTAACGCGGTCTGCGGCTACCACTTTTAGTTGTTCTACGATCATTTTGTTTCGCAGAGTTAAGGGGTGTGGTGGCTGTGTTTTTTGTACGAGTATTCTTGTTTTTGATGTCGCGGCGGGCTGATGATATCGGGCCATCTACCGTGATTGATACGTCCCGCTCTGTGGGCCGTCGCCACCGGGCCCCATCCATGCCCCAAAAAACAGAGCCGAGCGTTCAGCCTTCTGAGCCAGCCGCGCAAGAACAAGCGCAGTCTGACGAGTCTGATGCTGTTACCCGTGAACAGATTGTAAAGCTGTTCGGAAACGCCTTGAGCGTTCGCTAGGGTCGCAGCGCTCGTTGTTCCAGAAAAGCACTTTTTTCCAAATATTTAGATAGAGTGTGGCGGGACCGCCGTTGCCGGGTCGGTTGTATTCCCGAGGACCTGTATGTACAGGTGGGTGCCGGTTAACGTAACCAGGGCTATGACAGAGCCAGCTCCCTCGGATTTGCTTAAGGCCACTGGAATGTAACGTCAGTCGCGCAGGGCAGAACCCGCCACCCATCTTAGGTAGGCGCGTAATGGCGCCACGGCAAGGGGTATCACTCCGTTGCGGCCTCAATAAATTTATAGCGCTGCAATTCTTCGGGCAGCAGCACGTAAATCTCGTCAGGTGGTGTGACCAGCGCATGCTGCATGACCAGCGGGTCGATGCCCATCTGGTCGAGGTAGCGCATGACTTGGCCCTGACCGCGCTGAATGTCCTCGACGGCGGCAAAGGCGGGCAGCAGCGTGCTTTCTCCAAAGTAATGCTGGTGTACGCCCACGATGGCCTCCTCAGGGACCGTGCGCGTTACGCCAGCGGCCAAGAGGTAGGGGCAAGCGGAGTAGCAGATGTCGCCCTCCCGCATTTCCGTTTCCATTCCCGCAAGGCGCAAGGCGCGGCCCAGTTCCAGTGCGTCCTGCACAGAGCCGCCCGGTGAGTTGAGTATGGCGCGGGTAGGGGCTTCGCGCAGCTCATTGATTTGTTTGAGGATGCGCGTAGCATCACCGCCTGCGATTTCCCCTTCTAGCAGGACTGTGGCCCCTGCGGAGACGACTGTGAGGGTCAGGCGTTCGGGGAGCGGTTCGCGGCTGCCCGGTACGGCGCGGTTGGGGGAGAAGCGGCGGGTCTGGTCGCCGGGGCGAACGGGTTCACTTAGCGATGGGGCTTTTGGGCCCATGCGCGGCAGGGAAAAGCCGTTTTGCAGATCACCCACGAACAAAAGGCCCCCCAGCAACAGCTGGAAGCCGAGGACGCCTATGAGGACACGGGCCAGGGGGTTGCGCTTGGGGGCCACGCTCATTCAGCGGTGGTTTTCAGAGGGGGTGCCGAGGGCGGTGGCGGTGCGGTGACGTCTGCTTTCATCGCTACGTCCATTTCCTTCATCACGGCGATGGCGGCGCGCAGCTCGGCCAGTGTCATGCTGTCCTCAACGGCGGTACCTTCGCGGCCCAGACGGATCTCGGATTGGGTAATGGCGAGGATGAAGACCAGCACGGCGGGCAGCAGGTCGATGGCGATGGCGCCTGCCCATGAGGGGATGAAGTTGCGCGCGTAGAGGATCACGGCATCAGCGGACGAGATGGGCGTGTAGGTGGTGTCGGGGGCGGCTGGCATGGCCTGTACCGCTTGGGCGGCGCTGGCCAGTGTCAGGGCGCGTTGGGACAGCACTTCGAGCACGGATGTGATGGTGGCGGATTGATCGTTGCGGATTTGGGCAGAGCTGCCGTCGAGTTCAGGTAGGACCACAGAGGCTGAGAGGTCTTGGGCGGCGCGTTCCACAAGGGAGGCGACGGAGAGTTGGCGCATCTGGGTGATGAGACCTGCAAGGCGCACGGCTTGCTCGGAAAACTCTACTGAGCGCGCCTCAACGGGACCAGCCTCGACAGTTAGCGCGCGCATGCGGCTCAGGATTGCGTTGCCTTCGGTGAATGCGCCCTCAACCAGTGGGGTTTGGGAGGCGATTTGAGCCTCTAAGCCTGCGAGTTCGGATGATTTCTGGCGCAGCACGCGGAAGACGGCACCGCGGCCTGCGAGGCCTGACAGGTTGCCTGTGGCTTCCTGCTCGCTCAGGTCCTCGAAGGATTGGCGCACGCGGGCGACGTCGCGCTCTAGGCCTTGGGCGGAGAGGGCCACTTCGTGGGCGCGTTCAAGGGAAATTTGGTAGTCTTGGACGGTTTTGGCGAGGTGTTGTTCCACGGCGGCGGAGCCTGCGAGGGCGGCGGCGTTAAGCCAGCTGGACATGGCGATGATCGCAAGCGAGCCGAGGGCCATTGCACCCATCAGTCCCATACGGGCGCGTGCGCCACGTACGGCGGGGAACAGGTGCAGCATGTAGGACCAGAAGACAAAAATGCCCACTGAGACAGCAACGGAATAGGCGATGGCGGCGAAGGCGGACATGGCACCGTTGTCATCCAGCAGAGAGGAGACGCCGAGATAGGTGTAGATGCCCGAGGCTACGGCAAGGACGCCGAGGGCGGTACCAGAGAAGGTGTCGAGCCACGTCAGGTGGCCCTCAAGCTCACGCGAGTAGCGCACACCACGGGCGCGGGCGGAGGGGTCATCATGGTCGCTCATGCGGGAATCCTTAACTGGTTATGAATGAAGATAGGCAGGGATCGGCAAAAGGCCAAGGTCGTGTGGGTGGGGGTTGTGTTTGTTCATGATATGTTCATATTTGATGTCATGAATGAGCGTCCCATCCTCCAACGTCCTATTCTTCAACCTGGTCAGCTGTTGCAGCGCGGGGTCTCGCGGCATCTGGCGAGCCATGGTTTTGCCTGTGTGGAGGAGCTGGTGCCTGCGCGGGGATTGCGGGTGGATGTCATGGCGCTGGGACCGAAGGGCGAGATCTGGGTGGTGGAGTGTAAGTCCAGCCGCGTTGATTTCACCTCTGATTCCAAATGGCAGGGCTATCTGGAATGGGCGGACAGGTTCTTCTTTGCCGTGGACGAAGATTTCCCGACGGAGTTGCTGCCCGAGGATCAGGGGCTTATCATTGGCGATGCCTATCAGGCAGAGATTGTGCGCATGGCGCCAGAGGCGAAGCTGGCGGCCGCGCGGCGCAAAGTTATGGTGCAGAAGTTTGCGACCACAGCGGCGCGGCGGCTACAGGTCCTGCGCGATCCTGACATGCACCCCGATTGGGGCTAGCTACAAGGCACTATCTACGCTTCTTGCCGCCAAGCTGGGTCGCAGCTTTTGCGGCTGACATGATTTCTTCGGCGATCTCGCGGGCCTCTTCAGGAGTGAAGTCCATCGGGATTTCGATCCCGTTGCCCTCGATGAACAGACGTACCATACCTTTGTCGGTGGGACCGATTTGCAGGTTGGCTTCAATATCGCTCTCGTCGTTGATGCCCATGGCGCATATCCTTTGATTGATTGGCGCTATCGCTACCGCCACGCTGCTTGAAACGCAAGTGGGTGCAGCGTTAGGGTGGGGGCATGAGCAAGATTGAAATACGCCCCTTTACCCCTGATGACCGTGATTGGGTTGTGGCTGCGCATGCGGATATTTATGCGCGCGAGGCGGGGTTTGACGAGAGTTTCGGGGTGCTGGTGGGCGAGATTGTGGATGCGTTTATCGCGGAGTATGATCCTGACTGCGAGCAGGGGTGGATCGCGTGGGACGGCGATGTGCGCCTCGGCTCGATCTTTTGTGTGCGCGTGGATGCGCAGACGGCCAAGCTGCGCCTGTTCCAGCTGAGCGCGGCTGCGCGGGGGCATGGATTGGGGCGGCGGTTGCTGGAGGCCTGCACTGGGTTTGCGCGTGCGCAGGGGTACCGTGAGATGTTCCTGTCCACGCACCGCAGCCATGAGGCGGCTTGCGCGCTTTATCTACGCAATGGGTGGCGGGAAGTGGAGGAGCGGCCAGTGCATCATTACGGCCAACCGCTCATCGAGTTGGATATGGCGCTGACGCTTTGAGGCGCGTTATTCCAGCACTTTTGGCCAGTTGGCATTGGCATTCGTGATGCGGGTGGGGATGTCTTTCTCCCAGCGGCGCTGCACGCGTTTGGAATAGTTCAGGTAGAGTTTTACGTCGACGATTTTCCATGCTTTGGGTGTGGTTGAGGCGGTGTAGCCTTCGCTCACGGCATAGGCGCAGTAGCCGCCGTATTGTGGGGCGTAGCGCGCAGGATCAGCGGCGAATGTGTCGCGGTTGGCGGCAGAGGCGAAGTGCCATGTGGCACCATTATAAGTGTGGCTGAAGTCGGAGGAGCCTTTGACGGGGGCGCTGTCGGTGAAATAGGCGACAGGATCGGTTCCGTCGATTGCGATGCCATCCTCGGCGTAGACAGGTGGCGTGGCGGCGAAGACTGCGCTTGGCAGGGCGGCGAAGGCTGCGGCGCTGATCAGAAAGTGGCGTTTGGTGAGTGTCATATCGTGCTCCCGATTTGTTCTGCTTACAACATATTAGGGTGGATCAGGATCGCTAGGGGGTAGCAGATAACTTTTGGGTTATCTGGGGCGCGGATATTGAAACATAACTTAGGTCAGATTTTGTGAGAACGGGCGTTGACCTCGCCTTTGGGCCAGATTATGCACAGCGGCAGTGCCGGAGTAGCTCAATCGGTTAGAGCGCGTGGTTGTGGTCCACGAGGTAGTTGGTTCGAAACCATCCTCCGGTACCACTTTCAATAAATCGTGGATTTCTTGAAAGTGGTGAATACCCTTCCAACGAATTAGAAGAATTTTTGTCAAACGTCTGGGGTCGGGTAGGGCAGATGCATGTTCCGGCTATTATCCCGAATAGCGCCGATGACTTTACTCAATCACAACCGTCTGTCGCAGCGCACCTGACACCCTGTCAAACACCAAAATCTCGTTTGCATCGGTCACAACGGCATACCAATCGGCGGCTTGGGTGAAGGCCACGGCCGATGCCCCGTCGGGGAGTGTGATTTGTGCAGGCAAAATTGGCGTATCGCGTGTGAGGCGCGTGACAAGCAGGCCGATAACGACTACGACCCCCAAAATCATCACTGTTGTCAGGACCGTGACCATGCGCCGCAAAAAGCGCAGGTTGGCCGGCTCTGCCAGATCGGTATTTTCGGGAAGATCATCCATGTCGCACCGCCGTATTACATTCATTCTGGGCGAGACGCCCCCACCGCGCCTTGATAAGGCGCTTGCCCGTGATGTGCCAGAGGATGCGAACCTGTCGCGCACGCGGATTATGAAGCTGATTGTTCAGGGGGTCGTGTTTGTGAACAACGAGGTGCAGCGCGATCCGCGTGCTGTGGTGGGTGAGGGAGCCAAAATCGACATTGATGTGGAGGAGGCGCAGGAGAGCCACATTCTGCCCGAGGATATTCCGCTGGAGATTATTTTTGAGGATGATGACCTTGTGGTGATTAACAAACCTGCTGGGATGGTGGTGCATCCTGCACCCGGATCGCCGTCGGGGACCTTGGTCAATGCGCTGCTAGCCCATTGCGGGGATGATCTGTCGGGCGTGGGGGGCATGAAGCGGCCCGGAATTGTGCACCGTATTGATAAAGAGACATCGGGTCTGTTGGTGGTGGCAAAGTCGGATGCGGCGCATCACGGGTTGGCCAAGCAGTTCGAGGCGCATACAGTCGAGCGGTATTATCGTTGTTTGGTCTACGGTGTGCCTGATGCCAATGATCCCCGCCTGCGCGGTGTGAAGGGTGCAAATTTCGAGACTGGTAATATTCTGAAGCTCACCACGGGGCTGGCCCGGCACAAGACGGACCGCCAGCGGCAGGCCGTGATATTCAACGCAGGCCGTCATGCAGTGACGCGGGCGCGGACGGTGGCGCGGTTTGGCACGCCACCTGTGCTGGCGCTGATGGAGTGCTGGTTGGAGACGGGGCGCACGCACCAGATCAGAGTGCATATGGCGCATGCAGGGCACGGGTTGGTTGGTGATCCGACCTATGGGGGCAAGCGCAAGCTGGCGAAGGCGGCATTGGCCGAGCCTTTGGCCGAGGCAGTGAAGGCGTTTCCGCGTCAAGCGCTGCATGCGGCGGTTTTGGGCTTTGTCCATCCTGTCAGCGGGGACGCGATGCGGTTTGAGGCACCCCTGCCTGCCGATATGGCCGACCTCTTGGCGATTTTGGAACCGACACGGGCCTGAGCCTGTTACAGACTGCACAATTTGGTGAACCGACCCGTTGGGCCATGTTTCATTAACCAGTGTGAGCTATGTGTGAACGAAAGGGCGCCACATCATCTTGTAATGCGAGATTGCTGACCCCATATTAATGTTAAGCCCTGTTACATACCTTGTAAAATACGGGCGCCAGGGAAAGGACGAACAACCATGGCCAACTATGCAAACCTGCCAGCGCCGACCCCCGAGGGTGGTCTGAACCGCTATATGCAGGAAATCCGGAAGTTCCCGCTGTTGGAGGCGGAAGAGGAATATATGCTCGCCAAAGCTTGGGTCGAGAAAGAGGACACGCAGGCCGCGCACCGTATGGTGACGTCCCACCTGCGGTTGGCCGCGAAGATCGCTATGGGCTATCGCGGCTATGGTTTGCCACAGGCCGAGGTGATCTCGGAGGCGAATGTGGGCCTGATGCAGGCGGTGAAACGCTTTGACCCCGAGAAGGGCTTTCGCCTCGCGACCTATGCCATGTGGTGGATCCGTGCGAGCATTCAGGAATATATCTTGCGCTCGTGGAGCCTTGTGAAACTGGGGACCACTTCGGGGCAGAAGAAGCTGTTTTTCAACCTGCGTAAGGCCAAGAACAAGATTGGCGCGCTGGAAGAGGGCGATCTGCGCCCCGAAAACGTCAAGACAATCGCAACCCAGTTGGGTGTGACCGAGGCGGAAGTCATCTCGATGAACCGCCGCATGTCGGGCGGTGATGCGTCGCTCAATGCGACTGTCGGGTCCGAGGGCGAAGGCACGATGCAGTGGCAGGACTGGTTGGAAGACGAAAGTGCCGACCAAGCGGGCGACTATGAAGCGCGTGACGAGCTTGAGACCCGCCGCGAGATGCTGGCCGAAGCGATGTCCGTCCTGAACGACCGCGAAAAGGATATCCTGATGCAGCGGCGTTTGTCGGACGATACTGTGACGCTGGAGGATTTGAGCGGTCAGTATAAGGTGAGCCGCGAGCGTATTCGCCAGATTGAAGTACGCGCCTTTGAGAAGTTGCAAGAGCGGATGCAGGAACTTGCAGGCGCTAAGGGTATGGAAGTCGCGGACTAAGCCGTAGCTTTGGTTTTGAATATGAAAGCCGCTCCTTATCGGGGCGGATTTTTGTGTTTCGAGCAAGATACTTGGAATGATGAGCTATCGCGCCTAGGCTGATGCAAATAGAGGCAGGAGGGTCGCAATATGGCTGGTGGTTGGGCGCGCGATGGTGCTGTGTCAGAACAGATCGAAGCGTCGATCAACGACGAGTTGGCGCGGCTCAAGGCGCGGCGCGCGCCTGTCGGAGAGAGTGCAACGCTGTGTGCCGAGTGTGAGGAGCCGATCCCGCAAGCGCGGCGCGAAGCGCTGCCAGGGGTAAAGCTGTGTATCGAATGTGTGCGCGAACGCGACGCTACCTATAAGACCCGCGGCGGGATTAACCGGCGCGGGTCCAAAGACAGTCAGCTCAAATAAGCGATTAACGCTTTGTGCAAGTGGCGGTCATGCGGCCGCTGGTCATGGTGACCTTATTGTTTGAGATAAACCGCACGTTGGTAATGTCAGGGCGGCTACCCGACAACATCCGCTTGGGCGTCGTTCTGGTGATGTGGCGGCCAATTGGTGTTTTGGAAATGTCCTGACCGTTTGCTTTGACGGAGCGGACCCGTGCGTGGTTTACTGTCTCGCTCAGCTTGCCATGGTTGCGGAACCATTTGCCATTGAGCACAAAAGAGCCGTCGATGCGTCCGCGGCGGTCGCCCATGGCGATATTGGCAAGGTGGTAGAACTGGCCGCTTTGACGGTAATCGAGCAGCATGCGGATCGCGAGGTTCTTGCCATCACGGCCATTGCAATCCCACTTGCCCACAAGGGACCTTGCGGAGGCTTCGGAAGCGCCGGTGGTGGCCAAAAGACCTACGATCAAAAGGGTGCGTATCATGGGGTAAATGCCTTGTTGTGAAATGTATCTACTTAAGATTGTGGCCCTGACATGGTTAATGTGTCAAAGGATTTATCGGCAACAGTTTGTTTTCAATGAGTTTTGGTACAAGGCAGTTTCATTGGCAAAATGCTTGGAAGCCGCCCCCATCGGAAACTCCGATGCTACATTTTGTTGCGTAGTCACTCACCGTAAACGAACCGCGCCAAGTGCCGAGTTTTCTGTTGAACTCGTTGTATTCAGCTGAATACAGGAAATTGTACCGTCCTCCGATACAGTTATTACCGCTTGCTTGCACAGAGCCATAGGAGTCACTTGCATATGCCGAAACCCGCGACGATCCCGTAAGCTGCGTGTCACGCTCGCTTTCTAAATAATTAGCCACGTTGAAGAATACATCAAGCCGCTTGGAGCAATTCCGTTGGGGTTGAACTGGCCTTGCCTGCTGTGTGTTCTGACCCTGAAGCCGCGCAACAACAGCGTTTATTTGTGCAACGCTCCAGCGGCTTTTTTATGCCGCACACCCAAGCCGTTTTTCACGGGCTTTTATGTTCGCGATTTGCGTTTTATCCGATGAAGAGAGAGAAGGGTTTTTCGTTGTGCATCCTGCGTTGCCAAAAACACCCTGTCCCAATGCGGAACCAAAACAATAGCCTTTGTTTTTGAAAATCGCATTTCTAAAAAGCCATAATTCCTGACATTCGCTGGCGATTGCTGCTGTTGGGCTGAGCAAGAGGGCGGTGAGGGCGATCAAGTATAGCTTTTTCATACATTATTTAAGTCAAAGCGCCCTTCAGTTGTCAATGCTCAAGGGCGCTTTGTGGTTAGACGTCCTCCATGGCTTCCAATTCGTCAATGAAGCCTGAAATCATGCTCAATCCTTTGTCCCAGAACGCAGGGTCGGAGGCGTCGAGGCCGAAGGGGGCGAGCAGTTCTTTGTGGTGCTTGGAGCCGCCTGCCTTGAGCATGTCGAAGTACTTTTCCTCGAACCCCTCATGGCCCTCGGCATAGACCGCATAGAGCGCGTTCACGAGGCCGTCGCCAAAGGCGTAGGCGTAGACATAGAAGGGCGAGTGGATGAAGTGGGGGATGTATGCCCAGAAGGTCTCGTACCCGTCCATAAATTCAAACTCTGGCCCGAGGCTCTCGGCTTGCACGCTCATCCATAGGGCGTTGATGTCGTCGGGGGTAAGCTCGCCTTGGCGGCGGGCGGCGTGTAGTTTGCACTCGAAGTCGTAGAAGGCGATCTGGCGCACGACGGTGTTAATCATATCCTCGACTTTGCCAGCGAGCAGGATGCGACGCTCGGACGTTGTTTTGGCCCCTTCGAGCATTTTGCGGAAGGTGAGCATTTCGCCAAAGACGGATGCGGTTTCGGCCAGTGTCAGCGGAGTTGAGGAGAGCATTTCGCCCTGACCAGCCGCGAGGACCTGATGCACGCCGTGGCCCAATTCGTGCGCGAGGGTCATGACGTCACGCGGTTTGCCCAAGTAGTTGAGCATGACGTAGGGGTGGACATCGGTGACGGTAGGATGGGCAAAAGCACCGGGCGCTTTGCCGGGCTTTACGCCTGCGTCGATCCAGCCTTTGCGAAAGAACGGTTTTGCCAACTCACCCATGCGCGGATCAAAAGCGGAGTAGGCGTCCATGACCATTTTCTCGGCTGTGGGCCAATCGACGATTTTGGGGTCTTCCATGGGCAGGGGCGCGTTGCGGTCCCAGACCTGCATGGTGTCGAGGCCAAGCCATTTCTTCTTCAGTGCGTAGTAGCGGTGGGAGAGTTTGGGGTAGGCTTTGACCACGGCGTCGCGCAGAGCTTCGACCACTTCAGGCTCCACGTGATTGCTTAGGTGGCGGCCAGTTTGCGCCGTCTCCATGCCGCGCCAGCGGTCCATGATCTCTTTCTCCTTGGCTTGGGTGTTGTGCACACGGGCGAAGGTTTTGATGTTCTCTGAGAACACATCGGCCAGCTCGCGTGCCCCTGCCTCGCGGTTGTCACGGTTGGGGTCGGTCATGAGGTTCAGCGTGCCCTCGATGCCGAGTGTCTCACCGTTCACGTCAAATTGCAGGCCCGCGATGGTTTCGTCAAAAAGTCGCTCCCATGCGTCGCCCACAACGCCCATATCGTGCAGGAATTTCTCCATCTCATCGCTGAGCTGGTAGGGCTTCATCGCGCGGATACGCTCGAATATCGGGGTGTAGCGGGCGAGGTCGGCGTTCTGGCCCAGCAGCGCGTCAAGGTGGGCGTCCTCGAGGGTGTTCAGCTCCAGCGTAAAGAAGACCAGCGGGGTAGTGAAGTCGGTGATTGCTTCTTGCATGTCGGACATGAATTTGGCACGGCCTGAGTCGGTGGTCAGCTGGTAATAGCGCAAGCCTGCGTAGGACATGATGCGTCCTGCGATCTGGTTGATCTTCTCGTTGCGCAGCACGCACTCCAGCAGACCTGCGGCGTCGAGTGTTCCCAGTTTCCCTTCGTAATCAGTCGCAAAGCTGGCGCAGGATTGCTCCAGCCAGTCCAGATCGCGCTTGAGCTCGGGGGCGTCCTCGGCGGTGTAGAGGTCGTTGAGGTTCCATTCGGGCAGGTCGCCGAAGTCGGGTTTGCCACCAGAGGCATTTGCGTCGCGGACAGGGAAAGGGAGGGTAAACATGGGTAATCCTTTGATCGTTTGGAGCATAGGTAAGGGCGCGTCGCACGAGGGGCAAGGCGTCAGCCGTATATCCGCAGCATCTCGTTCAGATCGTCGAGAGTATTGGCCTCGGACAGCGGTTTATCATGGCGCCAGCGCAGCATGCGCGGAAAGCGCAGGGCCACGCCGGATTTGTGACGCGGGGAGGCTTGGATACCCTCGAACGCGATCTCGAAGACGTGGTGTGGGGTGACCTGGCGCACGGGGCCAAAGCGCTGGAGGGTGTTTTTGCGCACCCATGTGGTGATTTCGCGGAATTCTTTGTCGGTGAGACCTGAGTAGGCTTTTGTGAAAGGGACAAGCGCGTCGCCATCGCGGACTGCAAATGTGTAGTCGGTAAAGAGGTTGGCGCGGCGGCCTGAGCCTGCTTGGGCATAGATCATGACCGCGTCGATGGTGAGCGGGGCGAGTTTCCATTTCCACCAGTCGCCCTTTTTGCGGCCTGCGAGGTATGGGCTGTCGGCGCGTTTGAGCATTAGACCTTCGGCGTGCGCTTCGCGGGCGCGGTCGCGGTAGGCGTGCAGATCTGCGGGGGTGGTGAAGGGGAGTTGGGGAGACAGTTTGACGGGGGCTTCTGGGGGGAGGTCAATGCAGGCTTGCTCCAGTGTGGCGCGGCGTTCGGCGAATGTCAGGTGTCGGATGTCTTTGCCCTGCCATTCGAGCAGGTCGTAGGCGTGTAGCACGATGGGTGCCTCATTGAGCAGTTTCTTGGGGACGGTTTTGCGGCCGATGCGGGGCTGGAGGGTGTTGAAGCTGGCAGGATATTTCTCGCCTGCGTGCCAGACGAGGAGTTCACCGTCGAGGACGGTGCCATCCGGCAGGTAGTCCACGGCGCGGGCGAGTTCGGGGAAGCGGTCGGTCATCAACTCTTCACCGCGCGACCAGACGAAGTGTTCGCCACCGCGCAAGATGAGTTGTCCGCGGATGCCGTCCCATTTCCATTCGGCACGCCAGTCGCTTGCCGTCTCTAGGGATTCTGGTCCGCCTTCGAGCGCATAGGCGAGGTAGAATGGATAGGGGCGCGAGGCATCGGCGCTGGCGTCTTCGGCCTCGATCAGCGCGTGCCATGTTGTGTCGTCGGGGTGCCAGTTTCCCATGAGGCGGTGGGCGAGTTCAGCCTCATCGCGGTCCGTGGCGCGGGCGAGGGCGCGGGTCATGAGTTTCTGGCTCACACCGACGCGCATGCCGCCTGTGATGAGCTTGTTAAAGATGAACCGCTCGGTGCCACCCAGACGGGACCATGCGTCGAGCACGAATGCTTTTTTGGCCTCATCATCGGCCTTATAGACCTCACGTAGGTCCGTGATCCATTGTGAGAGGGAGCGGTTGTCTGTCGTCTGGTTGGGCGGCAGTACGAGGGCGATTGTCTCGGCCAGATCACCAACGATTGGGTAGCATTCTTCAAAGAGCCAGAGCGGGATGTCTGCGACCTCGGCCCCCCATTCGCGCAGCTTGGTGGTGGTGACGGCGCGTTTGGGGCGGCGGCCCGAGAAGAGGGCGATGGTCCAGAGTTTGTCAATGTCATACGCTGCTTGAAAGTAGTCCGACAACGCATTGACTTTGATAGTGGTTTTTGTGCTTTGGTCGATGGCGGTAAAGAGGGCGGCAAAGGCTTTCATGCGGCCTCACCACTCTCGTCTTTTGCATCGAGGCTTTCGCCTTCGAACTGTGTCGGGACAACTTGCGCTGCATAGCCATTATCATTCAGGTATCGCACGAAGATATCAGTGTAACCATGCGTTACGTATATATTTTCAGCTTCCGTTTGTTTGATCGCCCAAAGCAGGCCTGCCCAATCGGCATGGTCTGATATGATAAAGCCGCGATCGCCAGCGCGGCGGCGGCGGACCCCGCGCATGGCCATCCAGCCAGAGGCGAAACCGCTCTCTTGGGGGCCGAACTTTTTGGACCATGCGGAGCCTAGTGCATAGGGCGGTGCGATGACCATTGCGCCTGCGTGGGTTTTGGCTGTGACGTCTTTGTTGGCCAGCACGGTGTCGGGCAATGTGATGCCTTGGGCGCGCATGACTTCGTTCGTGTTCTCGATTGCTGTGTGGCACAGGATCGGGCCGAGGGAGGGGTCGAGCATGGAGATCAGCCGCTGTGCTTTGCCCAGTGAGTAGGCGCCGAGGATGGCGGTTTTGCCGCTGGAGATGCAGTTGCGCCACCAGTCGTCGAGCTTTGCTGCTACGACCTCTTGCGGCTCCCAATGGAAGACAGGGAGGCCGAAGGTGCTTTCTGTGATGAAGTGGTGGCAGCGGACAGGCTCGAACGGTGTGCTGAGGCCGTCGTCGATGACTTTGTAATCACCTGAGGCGACCCAGACTTCGCCGCCAACTTCGACGCGGATCTGGGCGGAGCCGGGGACATGGCCTGCGGGGTGGAAGGAGACAGTGGCGCCGCCGATGACCCGCTGCTCGCCATATGCGATGCCCTTTGCCACTATATCGCCCAAGCGGTGGCGCATGACGGGCAGGGCGTCATGGGTGGCCAGATAGCTGCCCATGCCCCAGCGGGAGTGGTCAGCGTGACCGTGGGTGATGAGTGCGCGGTCCACACGCCGCCACGGGTCAATGTAGAAATCGCCAGCGGGGCAATAGATGCCTTCGGGGGTGAATGTAAGGACGGGTGTTTTGCTCATGACCCTTAACTTAGGCGGCAGATCGGGCAGGGCCAGCCCTCAAGTCAGGTCTAGCCTGTGGTAGTATTGAGAAAAAGGTGGGCGATCTCGTCAAAGATGGGTGTCCTGAGTTCGGGTATCTCCATCAGGACCTCATGCTCGCCGCCTTCCACTTCGCGCAACTGGCCACCTTTCCAGCCTGCCATGCGGTCATGGATGCGCGGCACGTCTACGATGCGCTCATTTGTGCCGACAAAGGTGGTGCAGATTAGGTTGGGGGCTGCACGCTGGGACAGGTGCCTTGTCTCCGCCAGTGCTTCGCGCAGCCAGATGTAGCTGGGGCCGCCAAGCTGTAGCTCGGGGTGAGCGAGGAACTGGTCACGCATCATGTCGTACATTTCCGCGTCTGTTGTCAGCATGTTATCTTCAAACGGAGCGGTGAGCGGATAGGGCGTGCTTGTGGTGCCGATAGGCAGCTTATGGCCCTGATTGAACTTTGGCATCCATGTGCTGAGCAGTTTGGCAGGCAGGCGCATGTGTGGTGCAATGTAGATGCCCCACATCGGCGCGGAGAAGGCCACCGCCTGTACGGCCAGCCCTTCCATCACGGCGCGCAGGCCGATGCTGCCACCCATAGAGTGCGCCACAAGGAAATAGGGGCGGGGCAGGTTCAGCCCGGGCGCGGCGCGCATCAGGGCGGCCACGTCTTTTTGGTAGTCGGGGAAGTGGTCGATGTGGCCTGTCAGCGGATTATCGAGCATGCGGTCGGCAAGACCCTGACCGCGCCAGTCGATGGCAATTGAAGAAAGGCCCCGCGCCGCAAATTCAGCGGCGGCGAGGCCATATTTTTCGACGTATTCAGTGCGGCCCGGGAAAATCAGGACCGTCCCTTTTGATCCCTCGACCTGCCAGACGCCCAGCCTGATGCGTTTGCCGTCTGATGTCTCGGCCCAATAGGCCTGCGCCGGATCAGGTCCGGGGTGGATGTCTGTGAACAGGGGCGCAGGCGTAAGGGTCATGGATACGGGTCGGTTATGCCAGCGCAGAGGCGAGTTTCATCGCCATGCCCATGTCACCGTCTACTTTGAGTTTGCCTGTCATGAAGGCCGAAGTGGGGTTGGTGTCGCCTGACATGATCCCTTGGAACGTTTCGGGGTCGGCGGTGAGCGTTACATCTGCTTCTTCATCGCCTGCGTGCACGTCGGTGTCGTTAACCATAACGCAGCCTTCGCCTTCGATCTCGAACTTGACTGTGCCGCCGATTTCAACGCCGTCCATCTTTGCAGAGAGTACTTTTACGGCTTCGTTGATCATGTCGCTCATTATTTGGCCCTTTTTTGGCAATTGGTGGCGGTCATCACTGGAAATCGCCCCTCCACCTGTTACGTTAACTTTTGTTATGGTCAGATACATCGTCAACCTCAAACATACCGTTACGGCACTTGGCGTGCTTGTGTTGCTATGCGGTCCCGCAAATGCACAGCAAAGCCCCCAAGTTGCGGAGCTGTTGGAAGCATTGCGGACGGCATCGCCCGAGCAGGCGCAGGCGGCGGAGCGTAATATTCAACGTGAATGGTCGAAATCGGGCTCTGCCGCGATGGACCTGCTCCTTAAGCGCGGGCGCGATGCGCTGGCGGTGGGGGAGTTCGCCACAGCGATTGATCATTTGACTGCGCTGACGGACCATGCGCCCGATTTTGCCGAAGGGTTCCATGCACGGGCCACGGCCTATTACCGCGCTGACCTTTATGGTCCTGCGCTGGATGATCTGGAGACGGCTTTGGCGCTGAACCCTGATAATTTCAACGCCATTTTCGGTCTTGGTGTATTGTTCGAGGAGCTGGGCGACAGCCGCCGCGCCGCCGAGTTGTACCGCCGCGTCTTGGCGCTGAACCCGCATCACGAGAACGCCGAAAAGGCGCTTGAGCAGCTGAAATCCGAAGGCATCGGGCGTACGCTCTAATCCAGGTTAGGAATTTTCGGTGAACACGCAAGGCAGGGTTGTGGCCGTTTTGGGCCCCACCAACACCGGAAAAACGACCTACGCGATTGAGCGGATGCTGGGGCACCGCACGGGCATCATTGGTCTGCCGCTGCGCCTGCTTGCGCGGGAGGTTTATGACCGCATTGTTGCCGCGCGGGGGCCGTCGGTGGTGGCGCTGGTCACGGGCGAGGAGCGGATTGTACCACCGCGCACGCAATATTGGGTCTGTACCGTTGAGGCGATGCCCGAGGGCATGGGTGCGGATTTTGTCGCCATTGACGAGATACAGTTGTGTGCCGACCCTGAGCGGGGACATGTGTTCACCGACCGCCTTCTGCGCAGTCGCGGCTTGCACGAGACGCTGTTCATGGGCTCCGACACCATGCGCGGCACCATTGCAGAACTGGTGCCAGAGGCACAGTTTGTGCGTCGGGAGCGGATGTCGGAACTGACCTACTCAGGGCAGAAAAAGATAAGCCGCATGCGCCCGCGCAGCGCGATTGTCGGGTTTTCGGTCGAGAATGTTTACGCGATCGCCGAGTTGATCCGCCGCCAAAAGGGGGGTGCTGCTGTTGTTATGGGCTCACTCTCTCCGCGCACGCGCAACGCGCAGGTGGATATGTATCAAAATGGTGAAGTTGATTATCTGGTGGCAACGGATGCCATTGGGATGGGCCTCAACCTTGACGTGGATCACGTGGCCTTCAGCAGCCTGACCAAGTTTGACGGACGGCGCATGCGGCCCCTTGCACCGAATGAGTTGGCCCAGATTGCGGGGCGTGCAGGGCGGGGGATGAAGAACGGCACCTTTGGTGTCACCGGCGATGTGCATCCGCTGGATGAGGGGGTGGCGCAGGCGATCATGGATCACCGTTTTACCCCGCAAAAAAAGATCAACTGGCGCAATCCGAATTTGCAGTTTGGCACAATCGCGGCGCTGGTGAAGTCGCTGGAAGTTGGCCCTGATCACGAGCGGCTGGTCAAAGCGCGAGAGGCAGATGACCTGCGGGTATTGAAACATTTGGGCGACGATGCCGAGATTGCGGCGCGCTGTACGGACGGGCCATCGGTCAAATTGCTGTGGGATGTATGCCGTATTCCTGATTTTCGCAGCATCTCGAACGCCGAGCATGCAAACCTGCTGGAGCATATTTATAACCACTTGCACCAGCGCGGGAGCATCCCTGACGACTGGCTTGCGCGGCAAATTAAACGCATTGATCGAACTGATGGGGACATTGATGCGTTGTCCAAGCGATTGGCGTTTATCCGCACATGGACCTATGTGACCCAGCGCAAAGGTTGGACAAATGACGAAACCCATTGGCGCGGCGAGGCGCGTGTCGTAGAAGACAGACTGTCGGATGCGTTACACGAACGCCTGACCCAAAGATTTGTAGACCGGCGGACATCAGTTTTGTTACGGCGGCTAGGACAGAAGGAAGCCATGGTGGCCGAAGTAAATAATGAGACTGGCGAAGTAACCGTTGAAGGCGAATTTGTAGGCAAGCTGGACGGTTTCCGTTTCCGCGCCGACAAGGGTGCAGGCACGGCAGAGAATAAAACGATCAAGACGGCGGCGCTTCAGGCGCTGGCCCCGCAGTTCCATTTGCGTGCAGATCGTTTCTATAATGCGCCCGACACAGAGATTGATTTCACCGAGCAGGGAGGCCTGATGTGGGGCAGTTCTGCGGTGGGTAAACTGGTCGCGGGTTCTGACGGTCTCAAGCCGCAAGTTGAAGTATTTGTGGACGATGTGGCAGGTCCTGACGTGGCGCAAAAGGTCCAACGCCGCCTCCAGCACTTCATTGATCGCAAGGTTGCCAACCTGTTCGAGCCACTGGTAGCACTCAAGAATGACGAGGCCCTGACGGGTCTTGCCCGTGGCTTTGCCTTCCGCATGGTTGAGGGGTTTGGCGTGCTGCCGCGTGCCGATCTGGCCGAGGAAGTGAAATCACTGGATCAGGACGCACGCGGTGCGCTGCGCAAGCATGGCATCCGTTTTGGCCAGTTCACGATCTTTATGTCGCTGCTCTTGAAGCCCGCGCCGACGCGTCTGCGACTGGTGCTGTGGTCGTTGACGAAGGGCCTCTCCGAGTTCCCCGAATCGCCCCCTCCTGGGTTGGTTACGATTCCTGTGGATGCCAGCGCGCCAGCAGGGTCAGACACGATGTCTGGCTACCGCAACGCGGGCACCCGTGCGATCCGCATAGATATGTTGGAGCGTTTGGCCGACATGCTGCGCGGTGAGGATTCGCGCGGCGGGTTTGAGGCGAAGGCAGATATGCTCTCGATCTCTGGCACCACGCTGGAGCAGTTTGCCGATCTGATGCGGGGCTTGGGCTATAAGGCTGAAGCCGGCGAGCGGCCCAAAGTTAAGGCTGTTACGGAAGTTGTGCCAACTGCCACAGAAGTGCCCGCGGATACGCCCGTGATGGACGCGGGTGAGACACCTGCAGCGGGTGCCGTGACGGAGGAGGGAGCGGAGCCGATCGAGGACGCCCCAATCGCGGAAGTCTCCGAGACCGAGACACCTGTGGGCGAAGCGGCGGATGCGGCTGTGACCCCTGTGGAGATGGAAACCTTCTATACCTTCACATGGGCGCGTCCTGCACGGCGGCAGCAACCTGCGGGCGGTGAGCGTCCTAAGGGGAAGGGTAAGCCAAACCCGCGTGGCAAAAAAGGCCAGCGTGATGGGGATAAGGGCAACAAGAGCCAGAATTTCTCGGCCCGTCCACCGAAGCCCGAGAAGAAGATTGATCCTGACAACCCGTTTGCGGCCGCTCTTATGGGCCTCAAAAACGACAAGTGACGGATACGCCTGCGAAAAAGCTGCGCCCTAAGGTCTTGCTATGAGCGAGGCGGCAGCCAAGCTGCGCCTCGACAAATGGCTATGGTTCGCGCGGTTCTTTAAAACACGCACTCTGGCGGCGACTATTGTCGGCGGAGGCAACGTGCGGATCAACGGCGCGCTGGCCTATAAACGCAGTGCGACAATTACGCCTGGTGACGTGCTGACCTTTCCCAAAGACGATCATATTCGCGTGATCCAGATCGACGCTTTGGGGGAGCGGCGCGGCCCTGCGCCCGAAGCACAAGCGCTATATACAGACCTTTCCCCGCCTGAACGCACGCCCAAGGACATAACAACGGCAAATCCCGCCTTTGACGGGAAGGGGCGCCCGACCAAACGCGACCGCCGCCAGCTTGATCTTTCTAAGGCGCGCCATCTTGAATGATTGGCGCACCTGTTCTAGCTACGTGTCAACCAAATCTGACAGAGACATCTTCCTATGACCTATATCGTGAACGACGCCTGTATCGCCTGCAAATACACCGACTGTGTCGAGGTCTGCCCCGTGGATTGTTTCTATGAGGGTGAGAACATGCTTGTGATCCACCCTGACGAATGTATCGACTGTGGTGTGTGCGAGCCTGAATGTCCTGCCGATGCGATCCGCCCTGACACAGAGGCGGATATGGAGAAATGGGTCGAGTTCAACCGAAAGTACTCGATCCTCTGGCCTGTCATCATCACCAAGAAGGATCCGCTGCCCACGGCAGAGGAGATGGACGGTAAAGAGGGCAAGATCGATATGTTCTCCGAGACCCCCGGCGAGGGCGGCTGACCCTCAGTCGCGATTCGGACGTGTTGGCTACGCAGGTGCGTATCGCCATAATATATTGGGTTTTGACCTCCCTTTCAGGGGGGTCTTTTTTGTGGTATCGTCACGACAATGACACCATGTTTCACATATAAAGACGCCGCCCTGCCACGGCGCATCTGACCATCCAATCTTGAACACGGATTTCGCGGGCTTCCAGCCCTTTGCGGGCCGTGTTTGTTGTGCCCTGCTTTTGTACAGTAGAGCGATTTTAGGAGCTTGAAGAGTATGACCAAAACTAAAAAACTTGATTTCCGCCCCAACGAATTTGTTGTCTATCCCGCGCATGGTGTGGGTCAGATCGTCTCGGTTGAGGAGCAGGAAGTTGCGGGGATCACTCTTGAGCTGTTTGTGATTGCCTTTGAAAAAGACAAGATGACCCTGCGGGTGCCGACACATAAGGCGACCGAGATCGGCATGCGCGCGCTGAGCTCGCCTGATGTGATCGAGAAGGCGATGAAGACGCTCAAAGGTAAAGCCAAAGTAAAGCGGGCCATGTGGTCGCGCCGCGCACAGGAATACGAGCAGAAGATCAACTCCGGTGATCTGATCGCCATTGCCGAAGTGGTACGTGATTTGCACCGCACGGACGACCAGCGCGAGCAGTCCTACTCCGAGCGCCAGCTTTATGAAGCAGCACTTGAGCGGTTGACCCGCGAAGTTGCTGCCGTCTCAAATGGTGACGAGTTGGGGGCAGCCCAGCAGATTGGCGACGTTTTGCAGAGCCGGATCGCGCCAGCGGCCTAATTTTCAAAGCGACAAGTAAAAAGAAGCCGCGTCTGACACCTGTCAGGCGCGGTTTTTCTTTGTCAGATGAGGGCAGCGCAGATCAGCAGGATCGCTGTTTCAGACAGGTTTTGTGTTGCCCCCAGTACATCACCCGTTTGACCACTAATCTTGCGCTTGGCCAACAGGGCAATGGCCAAGGTGCAAGCCACGGTAGCGATGAAAGCTGCAATCGCCGTAACGCCGAGGCAGATTACTGTGATGACAGCGGCAATCCCGAGCCCAATCATTGTCGTGGTAAGCGGCGGGCGGCCAACGCTGTGTGAAAGGCCGTCGCTGCGCGCATGGGGCAGGGCGTGCATCAGTGCAGGCATCATCGCACGTGAGAGTGCTGCCGCTGCGATCACGGCCAGCCCTGCACCCCCCAGCAGCACGGCAAGTGCGCTGATCTTCGCCACGCAGACGACGATCAGCGCCAGCACCCCGTAGGTGCCGATCTGGCTGTCGCGCATGATTTCCAAACGCCGCTCGGGCGTGAAGCCGCCCCAGAAGCCGTCAAAGGTATCGGCCAGCCCGTCCTCATGCATGGCCCCTGTCACCAGCATCATCAGCCCGAGGGCAATGGATGCTGCGCCGAATGCAGGCATGCCAAGCCAGAGGGCGATCTGTCCCGTAAGCGCGCCCAGACCGCCCACAAGGACACCCACCAGCGGATAGGCCCACACGGCACGGGGGCCTTGGGCAAAGGCGCTTTGCGGCAGATGCGGCAGCGGGAAACGCGTCAGCAGCACGGTGGCCAGCCAAAGCTGGCGAAGGGGGTCGCTTTTATCCATGAACGTGCCTTTTCAACGCTTGTGAGCTGCGCCCCATTGGGTAAACAGGCAGAGACAGTCTGGCAATGAGGGTTATCACGATGGTTGAGTTTTCTGATCTTCAGGGGTTTCGCGCAGCTTTGGGGGCATTGCCGGAGTTGGACGTTGCGGCGCGTGATGGCGCGTCAGAGCGCAATGGCCAGTTGACCAAGCCTCCCGGCGCTTTGGGGCGGCTGGAGGATATTGCGCAGTGGTACGCAGGCTGGCGCGGGAACCCGCAGCCCAAGATCACGGCCCCCCAGATCATTGTATTTGCTGGCAATCACGGTGTCGCGGCGCAGGGTGTCTCGGCCTTTCCGCCTGAAGTGACAGCGCAGATGGTCCTGAATTTCGAGCATGGCGGTGCAGCGGTCAACCAGCTGGCGCGCGCGGCAGGGGCGCATCTGGATGTGCATGCGCTGGAGCTTGAGCGTCCCACAGATGATTTTACTCAAGGTCCTGCCATGTCGGAGATTGATGTTGTTGCGGCATTGAACGCAGGCTGGAACGCTGTGCGCGAGGATGCAGACCTGTTGGTGGTGGGCGAAATGGGCATTGGCAACACAACCCCTGCGGCGGCCCTTGCTGCTGCGCTGCTTGGCGGTGATGCCGCTGACTGGACAGGGCGCGGGACAGGTGTGGATGATGCAGGCCTTGTTAACAAGACACGCGTGGTCGCCGAAGGTCTGGCGCTGCACAAAGGGCAGGGTGACGGGCTTGAGACGCTGCGCCGCTTGGGCGGGCGTGAGTTGGCGGCGATGGCGGGAGCAATTGCGCGTGCGCGCAGCTTGCGCATCCCTGTGATCCTCGACGGGTTTATCTGCACGGCGGCGGCGATGTGCCTTGAGCATACGGTAAAAGGCGCGCTGGACCACTGTGTGGCAGGGCATCTGAGTTCCGAAGGGGCGCATGGGCGCTTGCTTGAAGCTTTGGGTAAGGAGCCCCTGCTGTCGCTTGGTCTGCGGTTGGGGGAGGCGTCAGGCGGCGCGCTGGCGATCTCCATCGTCAAAGCGGCGCTTGAGTGTCACAGCGGCATGGCCACCTTTGCTGAAGCAGGCGTCAGCACAGGCTAGGCGCTTTTTTCCTCATCCTCGTCCGAGCGGTTGAGGAAGGCCGTTTCCAGATCCTTCTCAAGCTCTTTGGCGCGTTTGACGTATTCGGCGTTATCCGCAGGGGCCACGTCAGGGCGCCAGAGGCTTGCCAATTCGCGCACTGACATACGGTCATGATGATAGAAGATGCGCTGTGCCTCTGCGGCCTCATATTCGGACAGGCCGAGATTTTCGAGCGCGTAACGCCCTGCACGCAGGGAGCTGTCGAACATCTCGCGCACGATGTCATTCGCACCAGCCTGATAGAGGTGGTAAACATCCGTGCGGTCATGGGCGCGGGCGATGATGTGTAGGTCGGGCCGTTGGGCGCGGGCATAGGCCACCAGTGCGCGGGCTGATTTTTGATTGTCGAGGGCCACAACCAGCACACGCGCATCGGCCAGCCCTGCCTTGCGCAAGACATCGGCGCGGGTCGGATCACCCAGAAACGCCTTGAAGCCAAATCGGCGCATGACGGCGATTGTTTCGGGGTTGTGATCGAGAACCACAGTCTCGAACCCCGAGGCCTGCACCAGACGGTTCACGACCTGCCCGAAGCGGCCAATGCCTGCGATGATCACGGGACCTTCCTCATCGATTTCGTCATCGGGGGGACGGATATGGGCGTCTGTGCTGCGTTTCGAGATGATGTCGTGCAGAATAAACAACAGGGGCGTAATCAGCATTGTCAGGGCAATGACCAACAGCAGTGTCTCGGCAACGCCGTCTGGCATGACGCCTGTCGCGACAGAAAAGCTGACGAGGACAAAGCCGAATTCGCCTGCCTGCACCAGCCCCACCGCAAAGAGCCATTGATCGTGGCCACGCAGTTTGAACATGCGGCCAAGAATGAAAAGGATCAGCCCTTTTACCAGAATGACCAGCAGGGCCATTCCGACGATGATGACAAAGTCAGAGGCCAAAAGCTCGAAGTTGATACCTGCGCCGACGGTGATAAAGAACAGCCCCAGCAGGAGGCCCTTGAATGGCTCAAGGTCGGTCTCAAGCTCGTGGCGGAACTCGGAACTGGCGAGGACCACGCCGGCAAGGAAAGCGCCGAGCGCAGGGGACAGGCCCACCAGCATCATGGTGAAGGAGATGCCAACAACGATCAGCAGGGCAAGGGCGGTATACATCTCACGCAGTTTGGCGGAGTGGATATAGCGAAAGACGGGGCGGGTGAAGAAGACCCCCATGATGATGATCCCCGCGATTGCGCCAATGGTAACCAGGGTCACACCCCAAGCGGGCAAGCTGTCGATAAAGGTAAAGGCCGCATCGGCGGGAGAGGCACCGTGATCTGCGCCGTGGCTTGCGTCTTTTGCCGGGTCAACACTGATGGAGCCATCGGGCGAGACAATCGCGGAAGGCAGGGTAACTGCGATCAGCGGCAGGAAGGCCAGCATCGGGATCACGGCGATATCTTGGGCCAGCAGGACCGAAAATACCGAGCGCCCGCCTGCGGTTTGCATCAGACCCTTCTCGGAGAGGGTCTGGAGCACAATCGCAGTGGAGCTGAGCGAGAGCGTGAGGCCAATGGCAAGCGATACGCCCCATGGTTGATCATAGAGCATGGCAATGCCCATGATTGCCAAGGTGCTCAGGCCGATCTGTAATCCGCCCAAGCCCAGCAATTTATGACGCATGTCCCATAGCGCCTTCGGCTCAAGCTCTAACCCGATCAGGAACAGCATCATCACAACTCCGAATTCGGCAAAATGCTGGAGGTCCTTTGTTTCGGCACCGACAAGGCCCAAAACGGGACCAATCAGAATACCCGCCGCGAGATAGCCGAGCACTGAGCCCAGCCCGAGGCGTGCCGCAATGGGCACTGCGATCACAGCAGCAGCGAGATAAATCATAGCCTGAAACAGAAAACCTTCCATGGACGTCCTTTAGGTGGGTAGTGGGCCATCGCGTTTAAGCTGGTCCATGACAATTTGACTATGCACGCGGGCCACTGCCTTGTGCGGCAGCAACACTTCGTGAATCAGCCTGTTGAGGGCGGGTAGATCTTCACAATAGACGCGTAGCAAATAATCTGCATCCCCTGTCATGGTCCACGCGCTCACAATCTCGGGACGGTTGGCGATAAGGCGCGCAAAGCTGGCGGAATGCTCTGGTCCGTGGGTGCCGAGATGGACCTGTACGAAGCCTTGCACGGCCAGCCCCAGTTTGCGCGGGTCAAGCTGGGCTGTGTATTTTTGGATCACGCCTTCAGCCTCAAGCTTTTGCCGCCGCCGCCCGATCTGGGAGGGGGAGAGGTTCAGGGTTTCAGCCAGTTGATGGGCCGTAAGATGTGCATCGTTTTGCAGCGCGTCGAGCAGTTGTTTGTCGATATCGTCCAGCATGGTGCGGTTCTTTCGCGTTTTGTTGCTTCAGTATGCGGATATTTCGCGAGAATATCCATGCTTGCGCTGCATTATGCGCAAAATTCGTATGTTTGGGGCAGTATACTTGCACAAACAGCGCCAAATAGGAGGTCCACCATGGGTCCGTTCCCACACGATGCACCGAAATCTACGATCACGCCCGAAAACCCTGCTGGCACGGATGGCTTCGAATTTGTCGAATATGCCTCGCCCAATCCAGAGGAGTTGCGCGAGGTCTTTCGCAAGATGGGCTATGCTCATGTGGCCAATCATAAGACACACAAGATCGAGCTGTGGCAGCAGGGCGATATTACCTATGTGCTGAACTATGACCCCGATAGCTTTGCCGCGAAGTTTGTGGAGTTGCACGGCCCTTGCGCGCCCTCAATGGGGTGGCGTGTAGTGGATGCGCAAAAGGCGCTGGCCCATGCGGTGGCGCAAGGAGCAGAGGAATACACCGGCGATGGCAAAGTGCTGGATGTGCCTGCGATCATGGGGATTGGTGGGTCGCTGCTCTACTTTGTGGATCAGTATTACGACACATCGCCCTATAATTGGGAATATGACTGGATCGCCCAGTCCAAGCCGGAAGGCGTGGGGTTCTATTACCTCGATCACCTGACGCATAACGTGTTCAAAGGGAATATGGACAAGTGGTTCAAGTTCTACGGTGATCTGTTCAACTTCCGCGAAATCCGGTTCTTTGACATTGCGGGAAAGTTTACGGGGCTGTTCAGCCGTGCGCTGACGTCCCCATTTGGGCGCATCCGCATACCGCTCAATGAGGACCGTGGCGAGACGGGTCAGATTGTGGCCTACCTTAAGAAATACAACGGAGAAGGCATCCAGCATATCGCGGTTGGTGCACGCAATGTCTATGATGCAACTGATGCGATTGCGCAGAACGGGTTGAAGTTCATGCCACCGCCGCCAGAAACGTATTACGAGCTGAGCAAAACCCGGGTGGTAGGGCACGAAGAGCCGATCGAGCGGATGAAAAAACATGGTATCCTGATTGACGGCGAGGGTGTCGTGGAAGTGGATGGCGAAGGCGGACGCGAGACCCGCATCCTGCTCCAGATATTCTCCAAGACTGTGATTGGGCCGATCTTCTTTGAGTTCATCGAGCGGAAAGGCGATGACGGCTTTGGTGAGGGAAACTTCAAGGCGTTGTTCGAGAGCATCGAACAAGAGCAGATCGACAGTGGCGAATTGACTGCGACCTGACTTGGCGCCATCTATTATGATCTAAAGGAGCGCGGGACGATGTCCTGCGCATTTCTTTTTACTCTGTCAGTATTTGCTGTGTCGGTTGTGCTTCTGGAGGCAAAAGGCGGAAATGCCTTACGGCATCTTCAACACAACGTTGCGGCCACCTTTGGAGTAGCGCAATTCGGAATTGCTGATGGCAGCGACGCGGCCGCCGTCAATGCGGTCGCCTACTTTTACTTTTTGATAGCGGCCATTGCCCAAACGGATCAGCGCGCGGCGGCTGGAGGGTTTGCCGTAGATGCCGATCAGGTTCACTTTGCGCAGGTTGATCGCGTTTTTGACGGTGGCGCTGCGGGCAACGGAGGCTTTGGAGGGCAAGCTAGGTGTGACAGTGCGGGGTGCTACTGTGGCTGCTGCAACGCGTGTCTCTTTTTGTGGCGCGGCGCGTTGGGCGCGTTGCACGATGCGGGAGAAATTGCGGGGACGTGTGTCAGGCCGCTTGGACTGTGCTGTGGCAAAGCGGGTCGCGACGATTGGCGCAGGGGCCGCAGCGGCGGCAGGAGCAGTTGGTGTGGTGGGAACCAGAAGTGCGGCAGCAGCAGCGGCAGCGGACGATTCAGCAGCGGCTTTTGCGCGGGCTTCGTCTTGTTCGGTTGCTTTTTGTGCGTCTTCTTCGGCCTCTTGGGCGCGATCCTGAATGGAGCGGGGGCGCAGGGAGGGGCGGAAAGCGGCAAGCTCACCACGGCTCACACCGCCAAGTTGCGCACGTTCAGACCGCTCTGACAGGCCAAGGGGGCGGTTCTGCGGGCGCAATGCGGCCAGTGCTGAAGTCGCTTCGGGGGCCGTGACTGTGGATTGGGCTGCAAAACGGGCCAATGTTGCTGGTGGTTTGAGCGGTGGGCTGGCCGAAAACAATGTGTAACCACCTGGTGTGACCACGCCTGTCGGAGTGGGTACGATCAAGCCTGCGGCATCGGTCGCGGTGGTTTGACCAAAGGGAGGTGGCGAAATGGCAGCGGCCAGTTGCACATCGGGTTCAAGGTCTTGAGGTGCGGGCAGGGCGAAAGCATCGGAAGCGCCGCTGACGGGATCAATGCCACTGCGAAAGACGGGCGGGTCAATGGTATCAGGATCTGCGAGTGGCGTCTCGGGGGCGAGAGGCCAGATGCCTGTTACAGCATAGCGCGCGGCGGCTTCGGCCTCGGTGATGACGGGGACTTCCGGCTCGGCGCGGGGGTTTTGAGCCGCGTCAACCACGGCAGTCTCTTCTGCGGAGAGCACAGGGTCGAGTGCTGCAATTTGCACATCGGCGGTTGTGTCGGTCTGGGCGGGATCAATACCATCGGGCGTGCGGATCACTTCGGGATCGATCTGGTTTTCAGGGGCTGACGCCGTTGCGCGGGTCTTATCCTTCTGGATCAGACTTGCGAGGCCATCATCAAGGAACACGGCAGCCCAAGCCGCGACACCTGCGAGAAAGACGAGCAGGATCACTGTCATGATCAGGCCGAGGAAGCGTGGCTTGCCACCCACCTGCTCACTGCGCGCGCCAAAGACGGTCATCCGTTCTACTTCGGTGCTGGCGGCGGGGGCCGAACTTGTTGGGGCCGGCAGAGGCGCGGCGGCCCCTGTGCGCGGTTTGCGGCGGCTGAGGAAGCCACCGATGGAGCGGGCGGCAGCAGCAACAGGGGCGGAGGCCACTGCTGTGGACGCTGCAATATTCGCAGGTTTTGTCAGAGAACTGCTGTCGGGTGTCGGCGTGCGTACGGCGATACGTTGGGCACCGCCGATAGGCTTTGCCGCACCGTTTGGCAGGGGAGCATTACGGCGGCTGGCAAAACCAGTTGGTGTTTTTTCATCCTGCGGTGCAGCAGCTGTTGATGCCTGAGGCGTTAACGCGTCGGCATTCAAAGGGCGTTGTGGTTCAATAGCCTGCTGTGTCGGACCAGAGGCCGCTGCAGCGGCGAGCAGAGCGGCGCGTGCTGCATCAGGCACATCAGGGGATTTTTCGGCATTCGCCGCGGGTGCGGCTGCCGGTGATGCGGCTTTTGCAACAAGTTGATCCGCGACAGGCGTTTCCACGGCTGCCTTTTTTGCCATCACGGGTGGTGTCGCAGGTTTCTGTGCGGCGGTTTTCTCTACCGCAAGTTTCTCTTGAGAAACGGACGCGGTTTTTGGTGCGTCTGCTACTGGCGCTTTTGGGGCCGGTGCTGGTGCAAATTCGAGTTCCGGCTGCGCAAGTGGGCCGCTGGCCTCATGCTTTGACGGTTCTGGCTTTGACGCTTCGGTATCGGGCGCGGCCGAAATGGTGTCAGCTTTGGTCTCTGGCGATGGTTTGGCGGCGGCAGGCTTGTCTGCGGCTGTCTGCTCGGCTGCGGGTGCTTTGGCCTCTGCTGGCTTTGCGTCTTCGATCTTATCAGTTGCAGCGGGCTTTGCCTCAGGCTTGGGGGCCTCGGCAGGCGCTGGCTTGGGCGTAGCGACTTCGACAGGATCGGTTTTCTCAACAGGAGCGGGTTTGGTCGCTGCCTCAGGCTTTGCGGGTTCTGGTTTTGCTTCTGTTTCAGGCTTGGCTGCGGGCTCGGGGGCTTCGGCCTTTTCGGGTTCAGGGTCCCTGCGTGGTGGCACGAATTCGGGTGTGATAGCGCCAACCACAACCACGGCGATGTCGTCCGCATCGACTGTTTCACCGGGTTCAAGCAGCTTTGACGCCTCGGATGTCATGCCAAAGAAGGGCTCTCCGAGGTAGGGTGCTTCGCCGGGGACAGCGACAAAGCTGACAGGGTGAAAACGGTGCTCGGTTGCAAAGGCCTCGGCCTCGGCCAATGTTTCGTGCGCAACGGCGGCGATATGGGTTTTTTGACCTTCTAAGCTGATGTCGTAAGCGAGTTCGGACACCTCGTAGGGGGTCACATTATGCAGCGCTGTTTCGGCTTCCTTGCGGCGTGCAGCCTCGGACAGGCCAGGTGTGTCGATTGTGATATATTTTATCTGGCTTGCGGGGATAATCAGCTTTGTGCGCACACCAGCGGGTTCCAAGCTGGCTGCGGTTTTGCGCAGCATAGCCAATTCACCACCCAGATCCTCTGCCGTGACCGGCACATCACCGATCTCACGCCAACCGCCTGCTGCGCGGTGCAACAGTTTAATGCCTTCAAATGACAATGAGAGTGCAAAATTAGGCTTCATGTGCGGCCTTTAACATGGGCTTGGTTAACCAACAACTTCGTATCCTTACAGATTAACGCAGTGTGGGCCGCAAGAAAAGGTCCGCGCGCGGTTTTGGCGAAGCCTCGCGGATGGCCCATGCGCGCAAGAGGGCGCGCACGGGTGCTGTTTGGTTAGGCTGTGGCCTGTGCCAGCGCCTGATCGAGATCGGCGATCAGGTCGTTTGCGTCTTCTGTACCGATTGAAACGCGTACCACGTTGGCTCCTGCACCTGCGGCTTCCTGCTGTTCGGGCGTCAGCTGGCGGTGGGTGGTTGAGGCCGAGTGGATGATGAGCGAGCGTGTGTCGCCGAGGTTTGCCACGTGGCTGAAGACCTCCAATGCGTTCACCAGCTTGACGCAGGCGTCATATCCGCCCTTGACCGCAAAGGTGAAAAGGCCGCCAGCGCCCTTTGGGCAGACGGTTTTGCTGCGCTCATAGTAGGGGGATGATTCGAGACCCGCATAGGTGACGTAGTCGATGCGGTCGTCCGCCTCGAGCCATGCGGCGATCTTTTGCGCGTTCGATACGTGGCGGTCCATGCGCAGGCTCAGCGTCTCGGTACCCATCAGCGTATAATGCGCCGCTTGGGGGTTCATGGTCATGCCAAGATCACGCAGGCCAATGGCGATGCCGAAGAAGGTGAAGGCCAGATTGCCAAAGGTCTCGTGGAATTTGAGGCCATGATAGGCAGGCTCTGGTGCGCTCAGTGACGGGAACTTATCGGTCGCGGACCAATCAAAATTACCGCTGTCCACAACGCAGCCGCCTGTGACAGTGCCGTTGCCGGTGAGGTATTTTGTGGTGGAGTGGACGACCAGCGTCGCGCCATGCTCGATCGGGCGGCAGAGGTAGGGCGTGGCGGTTGTGTTGTCGATAATAAGCGGCACTTGGGCCGCATCAGCGATGTCGGCAATGGCGCGCACATCCATGATATAGCCACCGGGGTTTGCAATGGCTTCGCCGAATACCGCGCGGGTGTTTTCGTCGATTGCGGCCTTCACAGCGTCGAGATTGTCGAAGTCAACGAATTTAACTTCCCATCCGAAGCGTTTGATTGTGTGGGAGAATTGCGTGACTGTGCCGCCGTAGAGGCGCGTGGAGGCAACAACATTCTTGCCAGGTGACATGAGCGGGAACAACGCCATGATCTGGGCCGCGTGACCGGACGAGCAGCATACTGCGCCGACACCGCCTTCAAGCGTGGCAATGCGTTCTTGCAATACGGCAACGGTGGGGTTGGTCAAGCGGGAATAGATAAAGCCCACTTCTTGTAGGTTGAAGAGGGCCGCTGCGTGATCGGCATCGCGGAACACGTATCCTGTGGTCTGGTAGATGGGCGTCTGGCGCGCACCTGTGGCGGGGTCGGGGCGGGCGCCTGCGTGAATCTGTAGTGTATCAAAGCCGTGTGACATTGTTGTCTCCCATTTAAATTACGGGCAGGATTACGGGATTGCAGGGGGGTCGACAAGGGTGTGTCCCCGAGACAGGGACATCTGCATCGCATGGATGGTGTGTCTGGGAGGTCTGTTCCGAAAACCACTTGCAAATGGAATTGTGTTTTCGCCACACAAGCGATTCATACACAACAAGTATGTTGAAAGAGTGATTTTCGCCGCATACACCACAAGTATGTTTTGAGGTAGGAGGCTAAAAATGACAAAGATTGAAAAGATCGCAAAAGACAAATCCGCCAAAGCCCCAAAAGCGGGCAAGGCCGATAAAAAAGTAAACGGCCGTGCGCGCCGCCTCGAGAAACTCGAGAAGGCCTCCACAGTGACATTCATGCTCGAACTGCCCGTGCGCAAGTTCATGGATGTACAGGCAAAAGCCGCTGGCATGAACATGACCCACTACATGCAAAAGCTGGTCGAGACCCATGTGATTGCCACCGCACCCAAGGATGACGCGCTGGCACTTCGCCTTGCTGCGAAGCGTCATGTGATTGACCAGACTGTTGCAATGGCCAAAAAGCTCGACGCAGCAGGGAAATTCGACGAGAACTTCATCCTGACCGTTGTGAAGGAAGCGCAAAAAGACGCTGAATTCAAAGCAAAATACGAGACTGCGTTGGGTGAAGTAGATGCGGAAGGCAAATCAAGCCGCGCGCGTGTTTCCCTGAACCAGCAGATTGGCCGTGTCATCAAGAAGTCAGTCGGCGCACGCGGCAAGCGTAACGAGCAGGGCCGTGTTGTTCGTGCTCAGGTGCAGGATGCGGTCATCGCAACCTACACGCTGCTTGAAAAGCCTGTTGCGGCAGAAGCCTAAGCATTAATCTGGAAGTGGTTGCGGGAGCGTTTTCCAAAAACGCCCCGTCGCCATTTTTTCTTCTTCGAACAAGAGGCGGAGTGTGCGTCCTGCATCAAGTTCACTCATAATTTTTGTGGCGTTGTTCAAATAGGCTGTAGTGCCGTCGCTGGGCCAATTGGGCGGATCAAGGCGCATTTCACGTGTTGTTACGATGAGTGCGGCAGCATCAATCAGTTTTGCAGGGCCGGTTTTGATGATTGCAGTGTAATATTGCGCCTGCATTGGCGGTTTGCCGTCGGGCTGTTCGGGATAAGTCAGTTCGCGCACCAGTCCCGCAACACGCATGCCGAAACGCGCTTCCAACTCCTTGAAGGATGTCTTGGTTCGGGAAAGTGTTCCGTGCAACCAAGTTGCGGCAACGACACTTGGGTCAAGGTGGATTTCCTTTATAATATCAACAGCCTGCTTGAGGTAGCTAAAGTAGATGTTTCGCGTTCCAACCCAAAGTGTTTGACCTGCGTGCGCCTCATTTGCGTATTGTGATGCGCGGTTTATAAGGCTCACTTCACCCTGTGGTGTGGAAAGCGCGGCGGGGTGGTAGAGGTCGGTTCGGACAGAACCCCAAGGGCGGTCAACCTTGGCAGCCTGTATCTTTTCCGGCCATTCATTGCGCGCAGCGCTTATTATGTACTCCAAAAAATGAAGAGCGTCTTCTTTGTCATCAAAGGGCGTAGCGAAATTATCAGTGATGGTTTCCCATTTTCGGGGCGAATAGACGCCGTAGGGCCGAATGTTGGTCAGAACACCGCTTGAGATAATGCTGGTGGTCCAGCTGCGCGACATGCGGTGCAGGCCCGCCACCCGCAGATTCATCCCGCCCATACCTCTGAAAGGCTCTCCTAGATAGACTTTGGTGCCAGCGGAGAATTTACGGGTGCCTTGGTAAAAACGACCTTTTTCGCGGCCGCTGCGCAGATGGTCGGAAATGTTGGCGCAGACTACCCAGCCGAGGTGTTTTGCATCGTGGCCCATCGTTACCGCATCCAGTAACCATTTGATTTGAGGCGGTTTCGGATTGCTTGTTCCTTACCGGGCATGTTGCCCCGATCAAAAAGTGCGCGCGCTTTGATGCCGCGGCCCTGATAGATCATGCGTTTGATAGGGTCGTAATTCTTGAGCACTTTTTTGACTTTGTTGGGGGCTGTTACATGTTCCAGCACGGCCACTGCATGGTCGCTTTCGCGCGCGTAGAGCAGGGGCAACAGGCGGTAATGGCAGGTCACAGCGCCATCGAGCAGCCCGTCTGGCAGCGTGTCACGTCCGCCGCCTAGGGCGTGAATGACGAAAGGCAGGGCCACTTGGTCAAG
>CAWVWS010000008.1:0-39995 GCA_963933905.1 uncultured Sulfitobacter sp. | reverse complement strand
GTGGCATCGGCTGGTCCGTCACCGCTAGGCGATAAGCGGCTCTAGCGGGTCATACATAGGGGCATCCGCATCGCGCCATGCCACCGCAGCGAGGCTGCCTGGTTTGACGCGCAGATTGGTCATTTCGGCGCGTGTAACCCAGCGTCGATCGGTCACGATAGCGTCGATATCTTCCCAACCGTGATCGAGTGTCGGCGCACTGAGCAACGTGCAATGGAAATAGACATCGACCTGATGAAAGCTGCCGCTCGGGTCGTGAAATTCATTGACCAGACAGGGGGCATCGACGGTGATGTGCAGACCTGTTTCCTCATAAACCTCGCGGATAAGGTTGTCAGGCAGCGAGCTGCCCCGCTCGACTCCGCCGCCCGGCGCGCACATGAGATCGCTTTTCCCCGTGGGCCACGCATTGACTAGCAACAGCCGTTCCTCGTGCAGGATAATGGCACGCACGGCGAGGCGCGGGGGCGTTGTCGGGGTCATGGTGGCGGTCCTCTTGGTGGTGGTGTGCGATGGGGGATTACAAGCGCGCGGATTGGGACTACATAGCAGCCTATGAGATTGATTGCGATCATATGTGCGCTGGTTCTGACGGCGACGACAGCGCAGGCGCGCTGTGTTGTGCTGCTGCACGGGCTTGCGCGGACCGAGACGTCGTTTGCCCTGATGGAGGCGGCGTTGGAGGCCGAGGGTTGGCGCGTCGTACGCCCCGGTTACCCGTCGACGGAGGCGCCGATCGAAGAGCTGACGCGTCAGACGCTGCCCGATGCGGTTGCGGCATGCGGTACGGCGAAAGTGGATTTCGTGACCCATTCCATGGGCGGTATTCTGTTGCGGCAATGGGTGGCTGATGTGGGGCCTGAGCGCGTGGGCCGTGCCGTAATGTTGGCGCCGCCCAATCAGGGCAGCGAGATTGTCGACGAGTTGCGCGATGTGGTTGCCTTTGACTGGATCAACGGGCCTGCGGGGATGCAGATGGGGACGGGGCCGGAGTCTTTGCCCCGCAGCTTGCCTGATGCCAATTTTGAAGTGGGCATTATTGCGGGAACGCAGTCGCTCAACCCCTATTTTTCGTCCCTGTTGCCGGGGGATGATGATGGCAAGGTTGCGGTCTATTCTACGCAGCTGAACGGGATGCGGGCGCATCTCACCCTGCCTGTGACGCATACATTCATGATGAATAATCCGCGGGTGATTTCGCAGACAGTCTCGTTCTTGCGAACGGGGCGGTTTGATCCTGACATGACCTTCTTCGGGGCGATGCTTGAGCAATTTGGCTGCCCTGACGGCGACTGCTTGCCGGGGATAGGCGCTTTTGATGCTAAGCCTTGATTTGACGGGTGCGGAGGTTTTGGGGCCTGCCGGCTTACATCAAAACGGACTTTCGTTTGCCGAGGGTGTGATTGTGGACGGGCCTGTTGGTCGGGCCGTGGATTTGGACAGTTATCTGGTGCTGCCCGGTATTGTGGATGTGCACGGGGACGGGTTCGAGCGGCATCTGGCCCCACGGCGCGGGGCGATGAAGCAGATGGCAGAGGGGTTGGTCGCGGTTGAGTCCGAGCTGGCGGCCAATGGGATTACGACGGCGACGCTGGCGCAGTTTGTGAGCTGGGAAGGTGGCGTGCGCAGCTATGAGTTTGCGGATCAGGTGTTCACCCATCTGCGCGATCTGGGGCCAAGCATGGTGACGGACCTGCGCGGCCAGTTGCGGTTCGAGACGCATCTGCTGGATTTCTATGAAGAGCTGCCCGAGAAAATGGCGGAGTGGGGGCTGCGCTATATCGTGTTTAACGATCATCTGCCGCACGAGCGTCTGCGCGAGGGTGTGCAGCCACGGCGGCTGGTGTCCCAAGCACTCAAGGCGCGGCGCAGTCCCGAGACACATCTGGCGTTGATGCAGGCGCTGGAGGCGGAGAGTGAAGACGTGCCAGCCGCGCTCGACTGGTTGTGTGCGCAGCTTGCGGAACGCGGGATTGCCATGGGCAGTCACGATGACACTACGGCCGAGGGGCGTGCAGTCTGGGCTGCGCGTGGAGTGAATGTGGCCGAGTTCCCAGAGACGCTAGAGGCGGCTGAGGCGGCAGCAGCGCATGGCGGGATTGTGGTCATGGGGTCGCCCAATGTGGTGCGGGGTGGTTCGCATAACCTCAATGTTTCAGCGGTGGACCTTATTGCCATGGGGTATTGTACGGCGCTGGCCTCTGACTATCACTATCCCAGTGCGCGGCGGGCGGCCTTGATGCTATGGCAGAACGGGATGCTGGATTTGCAGGCTGCATGGGGGCTGGTATCCGCGGGGCCTGCGGGTGTTCTGGGGTTGAGCGATCGCGGTGTGCTGGAGGCGGGCAAGCGTGCTGATATGGTTGTACTAGAGCGCGAAAGCTTGCGTGTTGCTGCCACGCTGGTGCAGGGGCGTGTCAGCTATATGAGTGGTGATATTGCCACACGGTTTATGGTCTGACGCTACACAATTTTTCGCGAAAAATTCTGCGTACGTTGTCGGGTCAGGTTTTGATCCTGTTGATGTGGCCCATTTTTCGGCCTGCCTTGGTCTCGACCTTGCCGTAGAGGTGCAGGGCGCAGTTGGGCTCTTTCGCCAGTGCGGGGACTTGGTCCATATCGTCGCCGATCAGGTTTTCCATCACGACGTCAGCATACCGTTTCCCGTCGCCCAGCGGCCAACCCGCGATTGCGCGGATGTGCTGTTCGAACTGGTCCACGGCACAGCCGTTTTGGGTCCAATGGCCCGAGTTGTGCACGCGGGGGGCGATCTCGTTCACGATGAGGCCTTGGGGTGTTACAAAAAGCTCGACGCCCATGACGCCCACATAGTCGAGCGTGTTGAGGATCTTAGCGGCCAGCAGGACGGCATCGGTGCGCAAGCGTGCGGGGATTTTTGCAGGCACCGTTGTGGTGTGCAGGATGCCGTCGCGGTGGATATTTTCGCCCGGATCATAGCAGGCGATTTCGCCTTGGGGGTTGCGGGCGGCGATGATGGAAATCTCGACGGAGAAGTTGACGAAGCCTTCGAGCACAGCGGGTGCGCCTGCCATATCGGCGAGGGCTGTTGCGGCGTCTTCGGGGGCGTTGAGGCGCGATTGGCCTTTGCCGTCATAGCCGAAGCGGCGAGTTTTCAGGATTGAAGGTGTGCCGATAGTGGCAAGCGCCGCATCAAGGCTGGCGGCGTCGGTGATATCTGCGAAAGGGGCCACTTGCAGGCCGATCTCCTGCAGGAATGTCTTTTCCACAAGGCGGTCTTGGGACGTGCCGAGGGCGCGGCGGTTGGGGTGAATTGGTGTGATTGCCTCGATGATGTCGAGCGCCTCGGTGGGTATGTTCTCAAACTCGTACGTCACAAGGTCAACGGCATTGGCGAAAGCGGTGAGGGCGGCCACATCGTCATAAGGCGCGGTTGTAACAACATGGGCGACATCAGCGGCAGGCGGGTTGCTGCCCGGCTCATAAATATGGGTGCGCAGGCCGAGTCGGGAGGCGGCGACAGAGAGCATACGGCCCAACTGACCTCCGCCCAAGATGCCGATGGTTGCGCCTGTGGGCAGGGGGTTAGTCATCTGTGGGGGCTTCCGGAATAGAGGCGGAGAGATTGGTGCGCCATGTATCGAGGCGGGTGGCCAGTGCGGGGTCTTGCAGCGCGAGGATGCTAGCAGCCATGAGGGCCGCATTGGCAGCACCCGGTGCGCCGATGGCCATGGTGGCGACGGGAAAACCTTTTGGCATTTGCAGGATGGAATAGAGGCTGTCAACGCCAGAGAGCGCTTTTGTCAGCACGGGCACACCGATCACTGGCAGTCGCGTTTTGGAGGCCATCATGCCGGGCAAGTGAGCCGCACCGCCTGCGCCTGCGATGATGACTTGGAGGCCGCGATCTACGGCGGTCTTGCCGTATTCCCACAGGCGGTCGGGCGTGCGGTGGGCCGAGACGATGCGTGTCTCATAAGCGATGCCAAGCTCGTCGAGCAGGGTGGCGGCCTCACGCATTGTGGACCAGTCGGACTGGGACCCCATGATGATGCCAACGGGTGGTGTGCTCATAGCGCTAAAGCCTTTGCGTCAGGAGAGTAAGCGCGCACTATAGCCATTCAGGGCGGCGGTGCAATGTCGCGCGAGGGGCAAAATTTCGGAGAAATTTTGGGCACAGAGTTTCGGGGGAAACTCTGGCTCAAGCGGTGATATCGGGAGTTAGGCGGTCCTCAATGCGTGCGATGCGGTCTTTAAGCAGGAGTTTGCGCTTTTTCAGCCGTTGCAGGGTCAACTGGTCTGCGGTGCCACGCTCTGCGAGCGCTCTGATTGCATCATCCAGATCGCGGTGCTCGTTGCGGAATACTTCGAGTTCAACCCGCAGCACCTCATCGTTTTTCATGGAGAGATCGTCTTGGGCGTTCATGGGTACTCTGATTCTGACTACTGATTAGGCTTTTAAGCATAAGGGATCGGGTCATTGACGCATAGCCCTTGCGCCGAACCGATTGGCTTCCCATATTTAGGGAGTAGCGCCGCCAGATACGGGACGCTGCAACACTGTCGCTTGAGATCATAAGGACGTGTCGAATATGACGAAACTAACGCTTGCCTCTTATCCCCATATGTTGGGATTTGAACAGCTGGAGCGGGTGCTGGAGCGTAGCGCCAAATCCGGCAATGAAGGCTATCCGCCTTTTAACATCGAACAAACCTCCGAGCGGAGCTACCGCATCACATTGGCAGTTGCCGGTTTCGGGGAGGGTGATTTGTCGATCACTGTCGAGGACCGCCAGTTGGTCATCCGTGGTCGACAAAATGAAGATAGCGAAGGTCGCGTGTTTTTACACCGTGGCATCGCGGGACGCCAGTTCCAGCGCAGCTTTGTGCTCGCGGACGGGGTCGAAGTGGGCGAGGCGCTGATGGAGAACGGTCTACTGCATGTGGACCTGACCCAAGCCAAGCCTGAAACGGTCGTTCAGACCATCAATATCCGAAAGGGGTAGCACATGGATACTACAGCAATGACAGGACCGGCGGACCGGACCGTTTACGTCAAGACGATTGCCGTGACCGATTTGCCCCGTGAAGTGCGCGATCAGGCTGAGGGGCTTGTTCAGCTTTATGCGGTTCATAATGCTGACGGTCAGCAATTGGCCCTTGTTGGCGATCGCAAACTCGCCTTTGATCTGGCGCGTGAGCATCATTACGCGCCAGTCTTGGTTCATTAGAATATTGGTACATTAAAGCGATTGACCAATCAGGTCAGTCACAGAAGATAGAGGGGTCGCCGTCGTGCGGCCCCTTTTGTTTGTGGAGATCGTAGATGACATTTGAATTTGACTGGGTGGATGCGTTTACGGGCGATGTATTTGGCGGCAATGGCTGTGCGGTGGTGCATGGTGGCGCGGTTTTGTCCGATGCAGTCTGCATGGCCTATGTGCGGGAAACTTCGTTAGTCGAATGTACGTTTACGGGGCCGTCCGATGTGGCCGACATTCGCGTGCGCTATTTTCTGGCGAGCCGTGAAATTCCGTTTGCGGGTCACCCTACAGTGGCGACTGTTGTTGCGATGCGCAGACGTGGAATGATTGCGGATGGGCCGCTGGTGCTGGAAACGGCGGCGGGGCTGGTGCCAGTTGACGTGCAGGGCGACCGCGTGACCATGACGCAGATTGCGCCAGTGTTTGGTGCGGTGGCGGATGTGGAACTGGTCGCGGCGGTTGGTGGATTGAAGGCCAGTGATATCATTCACCCGCCTCAGGTCGTATCGACTGGCTTGCCATTCTGCGTAACTCTTTTGAAGGATCGGGCAGCGGTGGAGCGGGTGGCGATGAACGCGGAAGCGTTGGACGCTTACGCACGGGTAATGGGTCATGATGGTACGGATGTTATGGAACCGTTTTGGGTCTGTCTGGAGGGTGCGACCGAACGGGGCGATACGTTCAGCCGTCTTGTCATGGCACCGCCAAGCCCGCCAGAGGACCCGTTCACAGGCTCTGCCACAGGCTGTATGGCAGCTTATCTATGGGCGCATGGGTTGATTGATACGCCTATGTTTACGGCCGAGCAGGGGCATGGCATGGGCCGCCCCGGTCAGGCGCAGGTTGAGGTTTTGGGACCGCGGGATGCGATTGCGGGCGTGAAAGTTTCAGGGCAGGGGGCGCTTGTGATGTCGGGTGAGGTCTATCTTGGGTAGTTTTCCATGACGGGCGATGCTGCGCTGCGCGTTGATTTTGTGAACGGTCCTGTGGCGCACAGGTTGCGCTTTGGCGGCGGACGCGGGCAGGATTTGCCTAAGGCGATGGGCTTGCGCGCAGGCAAGACACCGACCATTTTGGATGCTACGGCGGGGCTGGGGCGTGATGCGTTTTTGTTAGCCTCATTGGGTGCGCAAGTCACGCTGATCGAGCGGTCGGTGGAGATGCATGCGCTGTTGGTGGATGGGATGGCACGGGCCTTGGCCGAGGGCGGTGATTTTCACGAGATTGTAGGGCGGATGACCCTGCTGCACGGGGATGCGAAGGACCTGCTGCCGACGCTTGAGGCTGATGCGGTTCTGATTGATCCGATGCATCCGCCGCGCCAAAACTCGGCCTTGGTCAAGCGTGAGTTGCGGCAGGTGCGCGAGATTGTGGGCACGGATGAGGATGCTGCTGAATTGATGCGGGTGGCACTGGCCCATGCCAAGCAGCGGGTGGTTTTGAAGTGGCCTGCAAAGGCGGACCCGATTGAAGGGATACGGGCGTGCTCGCATCAGATCATGGGTAAATCCACGCGGTATGATGTGTTTATGGTGGGCTGAACGTCTCGATAGGGTTCGGAATGCAAAATGGCCAGCCTGTGAGGGCTGGCCGTTTGTATTTTTAAGTTTGGGAAGATCAGGCTTTGATCAGGCCCATGGACTCGAGCTTCAAAAGCACTTGGTGCGCGCAGTTGTCGACATCGACATTCTCTGTCTCGACGCTGAGCTCAGGGTCTGCGGGAACATCATAGGGGTCTGAAATTCCTGTGAATTCCTTGATCTTGCCTTCGCGTGCCAGTTTGTAGAGACCTTTGCGGTCGCGGCGTTCGCATTCCTCGATGGAGGTGGCAACATGCACTTCGACGAAGGCGCCAAACTGCTCAACATCCTCACGCACAACGCGGCGGGTTGTGGCATAGGGCGCGATGGGTGCGCAGATGGCGATGCCGCCGTTCTTGGTGATCTCTGACGCAACATAGCCGATGCGGCGGATGTTCAGATCGCGGTGCTCTTTGCTGAATCCCAACTCGGAGGAGAGGTTTTTGCGCACGATGTCACCGTCAAGCAGAGTGACGGGACGGCCGCCTTGCTCCATCAATTTGACCATCAGGGCGTTGGCGATTGTGGATTTTCCGGAGCCGGAGAAGCCTGTGAAAAAGACGGTAAAGCCTTGCTTGTTGCGCGGCGGTTTGGTGCGGCGCAGTTCGGTCACCACTTCGGGGAAGGAGAACCACTCGGGGATTTCCAGACCTTCCTGAAGGCGGCGGCGGAGCTCTGTGCCGGAGATGTTCAGGATGGTCACGTTGTCCTTATCCTTGATCTCGTCCATGGCCTCGTATTGGGCGCGTTCCTGCACCCAGACCATGTGTTTGAAATCGACCATCTCGATGCCCATTTCCTCCTGATGCTCGCGGAACAGGTCCTGTGCATCATAGGGGCCGTAGAAATCCTCGCCCTTGGAGTTGTTGCCGGGGCCAGCGTGATCGCGGCCCACGATGAAGTGGGTGCAGCCGTGGTTTTTGCGGATCAGACCATGCCAAACAGCCTCACGCGGGCCAGCCATACGCATGGCGAGGTTCAGCAGGGACATGGATGTTGTGGCTTGGGGGTATTGGTCAAGGACCGCCTCATAGCAGCGCACGCGGGTGAAGTGATCGACATCGCCCGGCTTGGTCAGGCCCACAACGGGGTGGATCAGCAGGTTGGCCTGCGCTTCGCGCGCGGCGCGGAAGGTCAGTTCCTGATGCGCGCGGTGCAGGGGGTTGCGGGTCTGGAAGGCCACAACTTTGCGCCAACCCATTTTGCGGAAGTAAGCGCGCAATTCGTTGGGCGTGTCGCGGCGTGATTTGAAGTCATAGTGCACGGGCTGCTGGATGCCTGTGACGGGACCGCCAAGGTACACTTTGCCAGCCTGATTGTGCAGGTAGTTGACGGCAGGGTGCGCATCATCATCGGCACCGAATACTCTTTCGGCCTCGCGCGCTTTGTTCGGGACCCAGTTGTCAGTGACGGTCATGGTGGCGAGGATCACGCCTTCTTGGTCGCGCAGGGCAATGTCCTGATCGATTTCCAGCTTGCCTGCGAAGTCTTCGGAGACGTCCAGCGTGATAGGCATGGGCCACAAGCTGCCGTCGGCAAGGCGCATGTTTTCGACAACGCCGTCGTAATCCGCTTCGCTCAGGAACCCTTTGAGCGGGTTGAACCCGCCGTTCATCAAAAGCTCGAGATCGCAAATCTGACGGGGTGTCAGATCGTGGCTGATCAGGTTGCCTGCTTCGGTTTTCAGTTTTTGTGCTGAATCGTAGGATACAAATAGCTCCGGAATTGGAGCCAGATTGGTAATCATTGTCATGCTTCTTGGCCTCGTCGTGGGATCATTGGCGATCCGTTCACGCGGTACCTACTGACTGAATATGGCAAAATTCTAGCATTATGGAAACAAAACACCGTTTAATGATGTGATTGTTGCCTTTTTGACGAGAAAGCCAGCAAGATTGCTCTCGCTGGCTTTCTGTTGTGTTTGCAAAAGGTCAGGCGCTTTGGCTGATTTCGGCACCATAGCCCAAGGGCAAAGAGGTATCTTTGCCGCTGTCTTCGCCCACTTCGGCGAGGAAACGTTCGGCCTCAAGAGCGGCCATGCAGCCCATGCCAGCGCTTGTCACCGCTTGGCGGTAGACGTGGTCGGTCAGATCACCCGCAGCAAAGATGCCAGGGACGGAAGTGGCCGTGCTGTCGGGTTTGGTCACGACATAGCCGCCCATATGCGTCTCAAGCGTGTCTTTGATCAACTCGTTTGCAGGGGCATGCCCGATGGCGACAAAGACGCCTTTGCACGGAATATCCGTGATCTCGCCTGTTTCTACGTGTTTAACCTTGATACCTTCGACGCCCAGCAGGCTGTCGGTGCCATAAACCTCGTCAAGCTGGTGGAACCACAGCGGCTCGATCTTGGGGTTCTTTTCCAGACGGTCGATGAGAATTTTCTCGGCGCGCAGTTCGTCGCGGCGGTGCACAAGGGTGACTTTTGAAGCAAAGTTGGTGAGGAAGAGTGCTTCTTCGACGGCGGTGTTGCCGCCGCCAATGACCACGATCTCCTGACCGCGATAGAAAAAGCCGTCGCAGGTGGCGCAGGCGGAGACGCCAAAACCTTTGAATTTCTCTTCAGTTTCTAGGCCAAGCCATTTGGCGCGCGCGCCTGTTGCAAGGATCACGGCATCCGCTTCATAGATCGTGCCGCTGTCGCCTGTGGCGATAAACGGGCGTTTGGACATATCAAGGTTGGTGATGATGTCGCCGATGATTTCGGTGCCCATGGCTTTTGCGTGCTCTTGCATGCGGATCATCAGATCGGGGCCTTGGACTTCGGTATCACCAGGCCAGTTTTCGACCTCGGTGGTGGTGGTCAGCTGGCCACCCGGTTCAATGCCCTGCACAAGGATCGGGTCCAGCATCGCGCGGCTGGCGTAGACGCCTGCGGTATAGCCTGCGGGGCCGGAGCCAATGATCAAAAGCTTGGTTTTGCGTGTCTCGGCCATGGGGTGCCCCTATCTGGTGCTTGTGGGAATCTATCTTTGCAAGGATATATACGCCGTGGCAGCGGTCTTAAACCCCTGTGCGCTTTTGACGAAGGGGGAAGCGTCACCTTTGTGTGAGGCGGCGGAGTTTTTCAAAATTCCGGATCGGAAAATTTGAATTTTCCGCCTTGTTTGGCCACTGGACGCATATTTCCTGAATAATGTTGCGCCTGTGGGAAATAATATTGCGCAAGTTGGCGTTATCTGTATAACAATCGAAAAGCTGTAGGGGGGCATATGGCAGGTTCACGACTAGATCCGATCGATCGGAAAATTCTGGCTGAATTGCAAGCAGATGGACGCATGACCAATGTCGAGTTGGCCAAACGTGTCGGTATTTCTGCGCCGCCGTGCCTGCGCCGTGTGCGCACATTGGAGGAGCAGGGGTTCATCCGCGGCTATCACGCGGACGTTGATGCGCGCGAGCTTGGTTTTGAGGTACAGGTCTTTGCGATGGTGGGATTGAACAGTCAGGCCGAAGCGGATTTGTCCGCTTTCGAGGACCGTTGCCGCGCGTGGTCGCTGGTGCGCGAGTGTCACATGCTCAACGGTGAAGTAGATTTTGTGCTGAAATGCGTCGCCCCCGATCTGTCCAGCTTTCAGAGCTTTTTGACGGGGCAGTTGTTGACCGCGCCCAATGTGGCGAGTGTCAAAACCTCGCTGGTCATCCGGAACGCCAAGGATGACCCGGGCGTTCCGTTCGACGTTTTGGAGGAACGTCTGAGCATTAAGGCCTGATAGGGAACCTGTCTGCTCAGGAGAGAGATTACGAAAAACTTAGTGTGCGTCCATTTCTGGTGCGCGCGGATGGGCAAGTGGCCCAAAGTCCGACAAATGGCTGATGCGCGGGAACATCGAGATGAAGCGGTCGCGCAGGGAGTGGCTGACTTCACGCGGGGCAGTGGCACCGGGGTGGAAGGTTTCCATTTCAATCCCGTTGACGTTGATTACCGCATGACGTGACAGGCAGATGTGGAACATGCGTGTCGCTGTCGGTGGTGTGATCTCGATCACGTTGACGCCGTCCACCAGTTTCGATGCAGGAGTCAAAAGCTGTTTGCCGTCCGCCACACCGCGCAGGGCGGCAGGGGTGTGCAGGATTCGCGCGCCGGGTCCGACAGTGAGCGAGCGTTCGGGGCGGGACTGGCCCAAGGCATAGGGCATAATGCGGATCAGGGGCGTACGCTTGCCTGCATCAGCGGGTGAGAATGTGGAGGTGCCGACCCATGTCAGCTCTGCCGCTTCGCCACCTGCTGTGTTGATCATATCACCGGGCTGGAGGTCTTCGACTGCAACAAGGCCCATTGTGGTCTGGATCAGGCTGCCGTGGGTCATGGCGGAAAAGGCGCTCTCGAACAGCGGGATCGCTGGAGCTGTGCTTTGCCCGATATAGAGTGAGCCGTCTTCGCGCAGCGCGGCGACTTCATATGTGCGCTTTGGCATCGGGGCTTGGGCCATCTGGCCCGCGGATGCGGGGAGTGAAGAGTTCATCATTCCGTATCCTGTTTTACGTGGCGCGCTGCGCAGTGCGGCTGGATTTGCATTCAGTGTCATGTGCTTAACCTATCATGGTTTGTCACATCCCTCGTCGGCCCCCACCGACAACGACGGAAATAACGTGGTGTGTCATTTCGTGTCTTTCGTGAGACCTAATTCGCCATGTTTGTGCCTCATTGTAAAAGTTTGAACGACATTTGGACGGTTTGACGCGCTAATCCTTCTAATTTGAGCGGTTTTGTTTCTCCAATTTTAGGAAAGCCTGCCACATTCTGCCTTGGTTCTGCCGTTAACCAAGTAAAGCAGAGTGCCAGAATCAAAAAATCCCTCCCCGCGATTCGACTCAGGAAGGGATAAGGGAACAGCGCGCTACGAGGGAGGAGGTGGTGCGCTGTCAGGGAGATTTTCGGTGAGGGTCGTCGTTCAGGCGACTTTGCGCTGTGACGCTGCCTCGGCGGCATTGCGCTTTGCGATAAAGGCGGCGCGGCGGGACCCACGTGCCCAAGGCATGACAGTGTCATTCTCGGCTGCGGCTTTTGTGATCGACTTGATAAAGCGTGCGTTGGTTTTCATGTGCTCGTCCTCGGTTTCGTTTGTTGCTCTGAGCGTTTTGCCCTGTTGAGACTAACATGACGGAGCAATCGGGCCGGTTTTGGGCATTGGATAAAATTTTTGGAAAAATCTGTTGGGCGAGGGGCGTGGAATGTGACGCCACGGTCATACTTGCGCAGGGCCTTTGAAAACAAGGTTAATCCTGTGGATTGTGCGTGCTTTGGCAACAGTTTGGGGGATTGTTTCGCGTTTAAGTGCCGCAGAATGGGGCAGGCCTATGGCCGGAATTGCCCCAATTGCGCCCAGATCCACCGCCTTTTCGCTGATTAAAGCGTGATGGCAGCGATCAGGCGGCCATAGTCGGCCTCTTTTGCGTGGGTGGTGCGGCGGTAGGAATAGAATCGCTCTGGGTCCGAGAAGGTACAGTGGCGCGTCCACTCTGCATGGCCCACGCCCGCTGCGCGCAAACGGTTTAGGCCAAAGCCCGGAAGGTCAAAGAGCATGCGGTCGCCCTCGCCGTTGATAAAGTATCGGGCATAGTCGGGATCTTCCGCAATGAAGCTGTCCATGAACTCTGGCCCGACCTCATAAGCGCGCTGGCTGATGGATGGTCCAATAACGGCGGCGATATTCTCACGTTTGGCACCGAGGGTCTCCATCGCATCAACGGTCGCGTGCAGCACACCTTCGAGGGCACCGCGCCAGCCTGCGTGTGCGGCACCGATTACGCCTGCCTCTGCATCAGCGAACAGGACGGGCTGGCAATCGGCGCTGAGTACCGAGAGCGCAAGGCCGGGTGTGGCAGTGACCAGCGCATCGGCGCGGGGTTTCTCGGCGTAGGTTTCGGTCACGGGGACCGCGGTCGCCGAATGGATTTGATGCATGCCGAGCAGGTGATTAGGAGCGACACCCATGGCATCGGCTACCCTTGCGCGGTTGATCGCAACGATTTCGGACTGGTCGGAAGAGCCTTGGCCACAGTTTAGCCCCGCGAATACGCCCGAAGAGGCACCGCCACGGCGGGTAAAGAAGCCGTGCTTCACGGGCAGAGCATCGGAAGTCAGTATTTCAAGCGTCATGTTTCAAGCCCAGGCAGCATTGCAGCCCCCTTCGGGACGATCCCGAAAGTCTTGAACAGGTTTCCCATTTCCTGCGGGTGCGTCAAGCGGCGATGTGCCGCGATGTGGCTGTCGAGCGCTGGGCCGCTAAGCGTTTTCGCCAGTGCGGTTGCCCGCTGTGTGATGCCGAGGCGTTCAAGAAAGACGCCTTGGGGCGTCACGCGGCTGGGGGTGCAGGGGGCGGTGGCATTGAGCAGTGCTTCAAAATCCACATGGGCGGTGAGGTCCGCATGACCGGGAGCGGCAAGCGGATCGGTGGGTGCGTGATCTTGGACTGCTTGGAGCGTGTCGCCCACGCTGCGCCAGTCGCCGTAGTCGAAGATGAGTGCAGCACCGCCATGGGCAGCGATGCGGTTCGCGACGGTTGTGACGATCGGGGCGGCAGCCGCGCAATCCTCGATCAGGTCACCGTCATTTGTATCTTCTATGCGGTGGGCAAGGGCGGGTTGCGGCTGAGCGGGGCCAAGGCCGAAGGTGAGGGTGTCGTCCTGCAAACCCAACTGCCGCTCGCGCCAGCGGGTGCCATCGCGCACAAACTGGCGGATTGGCAGGGCATCGAAGAACTCGTTTGCGATGAGGTAGGTGGGGCGTTCGGGCAGCGCCTCGATGCTGTCGATCCATTGAGGCGCGTAGGCGTGAAGCGTCTCGGCTTGGACCTTGCGCAGTGCGGGTGAGGCTTCGAGCAAAGTGATCTGCGCCGCATCGACAAACCCTTCTACGCGGGAGGCAGCGCGCAAGGCGTCTGCCATGAGGGTGCCGCGACCGGGGCCAAGCTCTGCGAGGGTAAACGGTGTTGGCGCGCCTTGGTCCAGCCATGCTTGGGCCAGTGACAATCCGATCAACTCGCCAAACATCTGGCTGATCTCGGGGGCAGTGATGAAATCGCCCTGCGTGCCGAACGGAGTGCGGGTTGTATAGTAGCCCTGCGTGGGGTGTAGCAGGCAGGTGGATATATAGTCGTCTAGCCGCATCGGCCCTTGGGCGCTGATCTGGGCGGTTATGATGTCGTGCAGGCTCATGCGCGGCTGCGGGCGCTCAGGATGAAGTAGAGGCCTACGGCGATCATCGGCAGGCAAAGGATTTGCCCCATGGTGAGGCCGTAGCCGCCGATGTGCCATGCGAGGCCAAGCGGGTTGCCATTGGTGATGAATTGCGGGTCGGGTTGGCGCACGAACTCCACCATAAACCGTGCGATGCCGTAGCCTGTGAGGAATGTGCCCATGATAAGCCCTGGAGTTTTGAACGCGCCGCGCCGCCACGCGAGCCAGACGAGTAGTGCGCCTAGGAGTGCGCCCTCAAGGATTGCTTCATACAGCTGTGAGGGGTGACGTGCGCAGATGCCAATCATATCGGGACAGTATTGCGCGGCCTCTGTCGGGAAGGCGACGCCCCACGGCAGATCAGTAGGACGGCCCCAAAGCTCTGCGTTGATAAAATTGGCGAAGCGTCCCAGCAGCAGACCCGGAAAGATGCCGAGTGCGACGAGATCACCAGCGCTGATGCGCGGGATTTTGTGGCGCATGGTATAGATGAAGGCCGCGACGATCACACCCAGCGCGCCCCCGTGGAAGGACATACCGCCCTGCCAGACCTGCAAAATCTGCGCAGGGTTGGCGAGGTAAAAAGCAGGCTGGTAAAAGGCCACATAACCTAAACGCCCGCCGAGGATCACGCCCAGGATCACCCAAGTGAGCAAATCTTCGATCTGTTCGCCTGTCATGACGGGTTTTTCATTTAGCCAAAGGCGCGGCGTGTTTGCGGCGCGAAGCACCAGCCGCCAGCCCGCAAGGATGCCGACGATATAGGCAAGCGCGTACCAGCGCAGCGCGAATGTCATGCCAAACAGAGAGATCGAAAAGATCTCGGGCGAGATGTCGGGGAAGGGGATCAAAGCATGCATGCGGTGATTGAGCGCGGCTGGCGCGTGATGTCAACCTTGCATGGAGACGCACGGACCCCCATATAAAGGATAATAGAGTGGAGAGAACACATGCAGACCCGCAACAAGATTTTTGACGACCTCGGCCAGATCATGACCAATGCCATGGGCGTGGCGCAAGGGGCCAAGGACGAAGCCGAAAATGCCATGAAAGGCATGATGGACCGCTGGCTTGCCGATCGTGATTTTGTGACCCGCGAAGAGTTTGATGCCGTGCGCGCAATGGCGCAAAAAGCGCGTGAAGAGAATGAAGCGCTGAAAGCGCGTCTGGATGCGATGGGTAAGTCCTGACCTGCCGCATCTGACCTAACGGGCGCGCTGCCGCGCGACGACTTCTTTTATTGGCCGCGTTTTGCGTGATCGCCCCGCCATATGGTCGGGGCGATTTTTGTATGTTGGGATGTTCAGGGTTTCGATATCTTGGGTGGCGCGGGGCTAATCCCGCTATATTTTGCGGTTATCCACCGCTGATTGGGGTTATCCCCAGAAAAAGACTTGCCAGACCCTTACACCATCGCCACCATATATTGTAGGACGCACAGGCAAAGACGCGTTCTATAGCGGATCACCCAACGATTAGGGGCAGGCAACAGGCCCTACCCGTTGGCGATAATAAATGAGGTGGCTAAATGGCCCTGAGCGAGCAGTATCTGGAAGATGACGTACACCCGATTGATATCGTGGAGTCTTTGGCAGGGCATCATGATTGGGTGTTCGACCGGATTTCCGACGAGCAGATCGCCATGGAAGTCGAAGGCCAGTGGCGTACCTATCAGGTGACGCTGGCATGGTCAGCTTATGACGAGACATTGCGGCTGATCTGTACCTTCGAGATGGAGCCGCCAGAGGATAAAATTCCTGCGCTCTATGGCTTGCTCAATGACATAAACGATCGTTGCTGGGCTGGGGCGTTCACCTATTGGGCGGAGCAGCAGATGATGGTGTACCGCTACGGTTTGGTCCTGTCAGGGGGGCATGTAGCATCTCCCGACCAGATCGACACGATGATCGGGGCGGCTGTGATGAGTGCAGAGCGCTATTATCCCGCGATGCAACTGGTGGTTTGGGGCGACAAGACGCCTGCGCAAGCGTTGCAAGTCGCCATTGCAGAGGCCTACGGGCGCGCGTAACTCTTTCCTCCAAGTAATTTGGGGGATCTGATGGAAAATTCACGTATCGCTAAGGACGGTCTGGTGCTTCTGGGCTGTGGCAAAATGGGCTCGGCCATGCTGGAAGGTTGGCTTTCGCGCGGATTGCCGGCTGCGTCGGTTTGGGTGCAGGACCCTTATCCCTCGGACTGGTTGAAGGGAACGGGCGTTCACCTCAACGTTGATCTGCCATCTGCACCTGCAATTGTGCTAGTCGCGGTCAAGCCGCAGATGATGGCCGAAGCGCTTCCGACGCTCAAGAAAATGGGCAATGGCGAGACTTTGTTTGTGAGTGTGGCGGCAGGAACGCCGATTTCCTTCTTTGAGCAAACATTGGGGGCGCAGACACCTGTCGTGCGGGCGATGCCGAATACACCTGCCGCGATCTCGCAGGGGATTACAGCGATTGTGGGCAATGCGCATGCGGGGTCAGGGGGGCTGGACGAGGCCGAAGTGCTGCTCTGTGCTGTGGGGCAGGTGGTGCGCCTCACTGAGGAAGGGCAGATTGATGCAGTGACCGGGGTAAGCGGCTCTGGCCCTGCCTATGTTTTTCATATGATCGAGACGATGGCGGCGGCAGGTGTGGCCCAAGGGCTGCCTGAGGCACTAGCGATGCAGCTTGCCGAAGCGACGGTTGCGGGGGCTGGAGCACTCGCGCTGCAATCTGAGGAAACAGCGGCGCAGTTGCGGGTGAACGTGACCAGCCCGAATGGCACAACGCAAGCTGCACTCGAAGTGCTGATGGACGAGAAGGACGGTTTTCCCGCCCTCTTGCGCCGCGCGGTGGCTGTGGCCGCCGACCGCTCAAGGGAGCTGGCCCGTGGGTGACATATCATTTGATGATTTTGTGAAAGTGGACATCCGCACAGGGCGGGTGATTAAGGCAGAGCCGTTCCCCGAAGCGCGCAAGCCTGCGGTCAAGATGTGGATCGATTTTGGCGACGAGATTGGCGTGCGCAAGACTTCGGCGCAGGTCACGGATCACTATACGCCTGAGGGGCTGATCGGGCGCCAGGTAATGGCTGTAGTGAACTTTCCCCCGCGCCAGATTGGGCCGTTCATGTCGGAGGTTCTGGTGCTTGGCGTGCCGGATGAAGAAGGTGCGATTGTGTTGGTCGGGCCAGATCAAGAGACCCCTTTGGGCGGGAGAATGCATTGAATAAAGTATTGATTGGAAGAGTGTTGCCAGATGAAGTTTATGCTTCACTTGAAGGGCTGGATGTCACGCGACGCTATGAAACACTGCCCATGAGTGGCGACGAGATGCGGGCCGCTTTGCGTGATTACGATGGCGTGATGTGTACCTTGGGCGATCAATTCTCGGCTGAGGTTTTTGCGGATGTGCCTGATGCGCGGTGCAAGGTTCTGGCGAATTTTGGCGTGGGATATAACCACATTGATGTGGCCGCAGCAAAGGCTGCGGGGATCACTGTGACCAACACGCCGGGTGCGGTGACAGATGCCACAGCAGACATCGCGATGACGCTGATGCTGATGAGTGCGCGTCGTGCAGGCGAAGGCGAGCGGCTGGTGCGTGCGGGCGCATGGGAGGGCTGGCATCCGACGCAGATGCTGGGGCTTCACCTTACGGGCAAAACGATCGGCATCGTGGGCATGGGCCGCATCGGTCAGGCGATTGCACGACGGTGTCACTACGGTTTTGGAATGGCTGTCCGGTACTTTGGACGTGGTGAAAAAGAGCTGGATTTCGAGGCAATTTTTCACAGTGACCTGATGGACCTCGCAGCACATGTTGATGTGCTGGTCACCGCTGTTCCGGGCAGTCCGGAAACCCGTCACCTGATCAACTCGGATGTATTGGCTGCAATGCAACCGCACGCGCACCTTATCAATATTGCGCGGGGCGATGTGGTGGGGCAAGCAGCTCTGATTGATGCGCTCGAGCGTGGTGTGATCGAGGGCGCAGGCCTTGATGTCTATGAGTTCGAGCCTGATGTGCCGCAGGCCTTGCGCGATCTGGATAACGTGGTGCTATTGCCGCATATGGGTACGTCGACCGAAGAGGTTCGTGTGGATATGGGGCGTATGGTGGTTGAGAATCTACAAGCCTTCATGCGCGGTGATTCCCCGCCCAATCCTGTTTAGCGGTCGCCGACAGCTTCACGCCAATGACGGCGGCAAAGTGACACATAGCTCTCGTTGCCGCCGATCTGGACCTGCGTCCCTTCGCGCGCCACGTTGCCGTCTGCGTCGCGGCGGATGACCATGGTCGCCTTCTTGCCGCAATGGCAGATTGTCCTGATCTCGCGCATCTCGTCTGACAGGGCAAGCAGGGCGGCCGAGCCAGGAAAGAGCTGTCCTAAAAAGTCGACACGCAGACCATAGCACATGATCGGCACACCCAGATCGTCAACCGCGCGGGCCAGCTGCCAGACCTGCGCATCGCTCAGAAAATGGGCCTCATCGATGAAAATGCAGGCACAAGCGCCGCTGGAAAGGCGGGTCGAGACCTTTTCGTAAAGGTTCTCCTCTCCGTGGAAGGTATCGGCGTCCTCAGCTATTCCGATGCGTGAGGCGATCCGTCCCTCGCCTGCGCGGTTGTCCAGCTGGGCGGTTATGAGATAGGGTACCATGCCACGCTCGCGGTAATTATGGGCCGCCTGAAGCAGAACCGTCGATTTGCCCGCGTTCATCGTGGAGTAATTGAAATATAGTTTAGCCATTGTGCTATTTATCCGGCTTGATTGAGGCCGTGCAAGCCGATCTGCATGTCATTGACAAATTTCGGGGTAAATTGCACTCGGTCTAGGAAGATATGGGCTACATGTTTATAAAAGCACGGTAGCGTTAGGGAATATGACGATGGATGCAGCAGGAAATTACTTGAAAAAACATACCGAGGCTTTGGTGAAGGCTGTCGGTGTTGAAGCTGCCTGCGAAGTTACGGGTAAGTCGAAGGCGACATTGGGTCGCTACTACTCTGACCACGACGAGCATGCTGACCGTTTTATGCCTGTTGATGCAGTTGCCGCCCTCGAAATTGCTGCGGGATATCCGCATGTGACACAGGCCTTGGCGGAGCTGTCTGGTGCACGTGTTGAATTCGACGAGCGTCGCCCCAATGACATGAACAAAGGGACCGTTAACACTGATGTGATTGCGCTGAGCGAGCGCTTTGCGATGTTGATGGGGGAGTACCAGCAGTCAATTGCTGACGGCAAGATCACCGTGAACGAAGCCAAACGGCTGCTTAAAGAGACATCTATGTTGCAGCAGGTTCTGGTTGATATGAAGCTGCACCTTGAAGACGAAAGTGTCTGAAGACCTGCCGGCCCTTGTGATGGAGGCGTTGCCGCAGATCGATGTGGACGCGCTTAAATCTCCCACTGATCCGGGTCACAAGCCCCGAATATTATTGCTCTATGGTTCGCTGCGCGCGCAAAGCTACTCCCGCTTTGCGGCGGAAGAAGCGGCACGGGTGTTGCGGCATTTGGGCTGCGAGACCAAGCTGTTTGACCCGCGCGGACTGCCCCAACCTGATGACGCGGAACCCGACCACGCTAAGGTGGCCGAGTTGCGCGAGCTGGCCGTCTGGGCAGAGGGGATGGTGTGGTCCAGTCCCGAGCGGCACGGGGCGATGACGGGGATTATGAAGTCCCAGATCGACTGGCTGCCGCTGTCGTTGCAGGGCGGAATACGCCCCACACAGGGCAAGACGCTGGCGATCATGCAAGTCTCCGGCGGGTCACAATCGTTCAATGCCGTGAACCAGATGCGGATTCTCGGGCGCTGGATGCGGATGCTGACGATCCCGAACCAGTCAAGTATTCCAAAGGTTTGGCTGGAGTTTGACGGGAATGGGCGTTTGCCCGCAGGGCCGTTTTATGCACGGATCGTGGATGTCATGGAGGAGCTGGTGAAGTTCACATGGCTGGTGCGGGGGCGGTCCGATTTCCTTGTGGACCGCTACTCCGAGCGGGTGGAGAGCGCGGAGCAAGTGCACAAGCGGGTGTCTTTGAAAGACGTCTAACCGTGTTTTTGCACGATGACAGAGCCCACGGAATAGCCTGCTCCGAAAGAGCAGATGAGGCCTGTATCTCCGCCCTTTAAGTCATTGGAATACTTAGAAAATGTGATGATGGAGCCTGCGGAGGATGTGTTGGCATAGTCTTGCAGGATGTTGGGCTGTTCGCCTTCCTCGGGTGTGCGGCCAAGGACCTTTTTGCCGATAAAATCATTCATGGATTTGTTCGCTTGGTGTAGCCAAAGACGTTTGAGATCAGCGGCTTGGATGCTCTCTTCGGCCATATGGCCTGCGATGTGGTCAGCGACCATTGGCAGGACTTCTTTGAATACTTTGCGCCCGTTTTGCATAAACTGCATGTCTCGGCGGTCGGCCACGCCGTCTGGACGGGAGCGGCGCAGGAAGCCGTTGTTGTTGCGGATGTTGTTGGAGAAATCCGTGGCGCAACGGGTGGATTTGATTTCAAAATATGGGCCTGTTGCGTCCTCTGCGCGCTCGATCAATGTGGCGGTTGCGACGTCGCCAAAGATGAAATGGCAGTCGCGGTCACGCCATTCTAAATGCGCAGAACATATTTCCGGGTTAACGACCAGTGCGCTGCGGATGGAGCCTGCGCGGATCATGTCTGCGGCGGCCTGAATTCCGAAGGTAGCCGACGAGCAGGCGACGTTCATATCGAAGGCGAAGCCATTGATTTCTAACAGGTCTTGGATCTCGATAGCGACAGCGGGATAGGCACGTTCGAGGTTGGACGCGGCGCAGATAACGGCGTCGACGTCCTTGGCAGTCTTTCCTGCGGCTTTGAGGGCTTTTTGGGCAGCGTCGAGGGCCATTTCGGCCATCTGGGAGGGCTCGTCATCGCTGCGTTGGCGCAGGATGGGGTGCATGACGTTGGGGTCTAGGATGCCAGACTTATCAAGGACATAGCGCTGGTTGATGCCTGATGCTTTGAGGATGAATTCCTCGGAGGAGTAATCCTTGGCAGGCAACTCACCTGATGCGATTTCTGCTGCATTTTCGGCGTTGTAGATGTCCACATAGGCGTTGAAGGCAACGACCAGTTCGGCGTTGGTAATGACCTCGGAGGGGGTAAAAACGCCTGTGCCTGTGATTGCGGGTGTGTACATCTCTTATTCCTCTTTAATCGCAGGTGGTTAGGCGGTTTAATTCCTGTGGATAACGCAGTTTGTGTCAGCGGGTGCCATCTGTACACCTACTGTACACCCCCTGTACATTGGGTGTGCAGGCGATGGGTTAGTGCAAGTTTTAACGGATATTTTACTATGTGCCTACGGGGAAATGAGAGAGTGGGTAGAGCAGCCTAAAGTATGCTCCGAGACAAAATCGACAACTCTTTCGCTATGAAGGTTGAAGTTGCTTGTGGGGCTTTTTCGATGAGATGAAGAGTTTTGCTCTTTCGACGGGATCACGATAGTATTGGTCAGGTCCCATATGCTTACGTGAGTTGAGCGATACCGTGTGGAGTAGAGGAAAGTTGATCTTTAAAATTTGGGCATTCCAGCCTTCAAATTTAGCTTGATGGCCTCTCCAATAGTGGGCGATCAGTCGGTTTCGGAACGAATAGCCATGAAAATCAAATGCTATCTCTCCGTTGGTGACGAACATGTGGGTTCCACTGAATGCGTCTACGGTAACAATCCATTCACCGTAGAATCCAGTAAATGGTGTTGTTTCAAGAAATACGCCAGCCAAAATATGACATGCTCCGAATCCGAAAAAAATTCGGTTTGGTTGCTTCCACCTCTTTTCGGGGTGTTTCTTTATTCCGGGACGTGGCCAATACATTTTTACACGTTAGCGAGTGTTATGACAGCTTGTGAAGTGGCGGCTTTGAACCGCTCACATTCTTTCGCTCACCCCTGCAACGACTTCACGCCGATTTCGTCTTCTGCCTGCGCTTTGATCGCCAAGGCTGCAGCGTATGCCCCTGCCGCTGTCGTGTAGTAGGGGATGCGGTCGTAGAGGGCGATGGAGCGGATGGATTTGCTGTCCTCGACGGCTTGGCTGCCTTCGGTTGTGTTCATGACGAGGTGGATTTGTTCGTCTTTCATCATGTCGGTGATGTCGGGGCGGCCCTCGTAGACTTTGTTCACGATTTGGCAGGGAATATCGTGTTCAGATAGCCAAGCGGCGGTGCCACGAGTCGCGGTGATGGTGAAGGATTGCTCGATCAGGATGCGGGCGGCGGTGAGGACGTCTGCGGTTTTGTCGGCATCTTTGATCGACAGGAAGGCGCAGCCTGTGCGGGGCAGCATGGTACCTGCGCCCATCTGTGCCTTGAGGAAGGCGCGGGGGAAGTCGCGGTCCCAGCCCATGACTTCGCCGGTGGAGCGCATTTCGGGGCCGAGGATGGTGTCGACGCCGGGGAAGCGGGCAAAGGGGAGCACGGCCTCTTTTACCGAGAACCATGGCATGTTGGGGTCGGCGAGGGTCATGGGATCGCCTAGTGGCAGCACGTCATCATAGGCGGCATTGGCGTCATAGGGTGCGCGCAGGGGGAAGTTGCTCAGCGGCTCACCTGCCATGATACGGGCGGCGATGCTGGCAATGGCGGAGTCCGTAGCTTTTGCGACGAAGGGGACGGTGCGCGAGGCGCGGGGGTTCACTTCGATCAGGAAGATTTCCTCTACGCCCTCGGAATTGCGTTTTACGGCGAACTGGATGTTCATGAGGCCTACGACATTGAGTGCTTTTGCCAGCGCTTTGGTTTGGACCTCTACTTCGGCGATGATCTCTTTGCTCAAGGAATAGGGCGGGAGCGAGCAGGCGCTGTCGCCAGAGTGCACGCCTGCTTCTTCGATGTGCTGCATGATGCCAGCAACGTGGACGTCGGTGCTGTCAGAGAGGGCGTCGACATCAAGCTCGACTGCGCCTGACAGGTAGCTGTCGAGGAGCACAGGGCTGTCGCCAGAGACGACGACGGCCTCAGAAATGTAGCGCTCAAGGTTCGCTTGGTCGCGGACGATTTCCATGGCGCGGCCCCCCAGCACATAGGAGGGGCGGATCACGAGGGGGAAGCCGATTTCTTTTGCGATTTCCATGGCTTCGGCGTCGGAGTGGGCGATGCCGTTATGGGGCTGTTTGAGGCCGAGGGACTGGACCAGATCGGCGAAACGTTCGCGGTCTTCGGCGAGATCGATCATGTCGGGCGTGGTGCCAAGGATCGGGATGCCTTCGTCGTGGAGCGCTTGGGCGATTTTCAGTGGGGTTTGGCCGCCGAACTGGACGATGACGCCGTGCAGCGTGCCGTTTTCCTGCTCAACGCGCAGGATTTCCATGACGTGTTCGAAGGTTAGCGGCTCGAAATACAAGCGGTCGGAGGTGTCGTAGTCGGTCGAGACAGTCTCTGGGTTGCAGTTGACCATAATCGTCTCATAGCCCGCGTCGGTGAGGGCATAGCAGGCGTGGCAACAGCAATAGTCGAACTCGATCCCTTGGCCAATGCGGTTGGGGCCGCCGCCGAGGATGACAACTTTTTTGCGGTTAGAGGGCCGCGCTTCGCATTCGGCTTCGCCCATCATGGGGCTCTCGTAGGTGGAGTACATGTAGGGGGTCTGCGCCTCGAATTCGGCGGCGCAGGTGTCGATGCGTTTGAACACGGCTTTTACACCGAGATTGAGTCGCGCTTTGCGCACTGCCTTTTCGGGCTGGTCGGTGAGTTTGGCGAGGCGGGCGTCGGTGAAGCCCATCATTTTAAGCTGGCGCATGCCTGCGTCATCGGCGGGCAGGCCGTTGGCGCGCACGACCTCTTCGGCCTCGACGATCTCGCGGAAGCGGGCGAGGAACCACGGGTCGAACATGGTGGTGGCGTGGATGTCTTCGTCTGACATGCCGTGGCGCATGGCCTGAACGATGGTGCGCATGCGGTCAGGGGTGGTTTTGGAGATGGCTTTTGTGATGGCGGCCTTATCGGGTGCGCCCGGAATGTCGACCTCGTCAAAGCCTGTGAGGCCTGATTCCATGGATGTCAGCGCTTTTTGGAGCGACTCGTGGATGGTGCGGCCGATGGCCATGGCTTCGCCGACGGATTTCATGGCGGTGGTCAGGTAAGGCTCGGAGCCGGGGAATTTCTCGAAGGCGAATTTTGGGATTTTGGTGACGACATAGTCGATTGTGGGCTCAAAGCTCGCAGGGGTGACGCCTGTGATGTCATTGTCGAGCTCGTCGAGGGTAAAGCCTACGGCGAGTTTTGCGGCGATCTTGGCGATGGGGAAACCCGTGGCCTTGGAGGCCAGCGCGGAGGAGCGCGACACGCGGGGGTTCATCTCGATCACGACCATGCGGCCATCAACGGGGTTCATGGCCCACTGCACGTTGGAGCCGCCCGTTTCCACGCCAATTTCGCGCAGTACGGCGATGGAGTGGTTGCGCATGATCTGGTATTCTTTGTCCGTGAGCGTGAGGGCAGGAGCTACGGTGATGGAATCGCCCGTGTGTACGCCCATGGGGTCCACGTTCTCGATTGCGCAGACGATAATGGCGTTGTCGGCGGTGTCGCGGACCACTTCCATCTCGAACTCTTTCCAGCCCAGCAGCGATTCGTCGATGAGGATCTGGCCCATCGGCGAGGCGTCCATGCCCGAGCGGCAATAGAACTCATAGTCTTCGCGGTTGTAGGCGATGCCACCGCCTGTGCCGCCCATGGTGAAGGCGGGACGGATGATGGCGGGCAGGCCGATTTCTTCAAGGGATTCCAACGCGATGGCCACACCTGCGGCGAGGTCTTTCTTGCCGTTTGCGTCTTTGGGGGCGGTGCAGATGGTGGCTTTGGGATTTTCAATGCCGAGGCGGTCCATGGCTTCGCGGAAGAGCTGGCGGTCTTCGGCCATCTCGATCGCTTCGCGTTTGGCGCCGATCATCTCGACGTTGTATTTGGCGAGGATGCCCATTTCCTCAAGTGCCAGCGAGGTGTTTAGGCCTGTCTGGCCGCCCATTGTAGGCAACAGGGCGTCAGGGCGCTCTTTTTCAATGATTTTTGCGACAATCTCGGGGGTGATCGGTTCAATATATGTCGCATCGGCGAGGCCGGGATCGGTCATGATCGTTGCGGGGTTGGAGTTTACGAGGATGACACGGTAGCCTTCCTCTTTGAGCGCCTTGCAGGCCTGTGCGCCAGAGTAGTCGAATTCGCAGGCTTGTCCGATGACAATAGGCCCTGCACCAATGATCATAATCGACTTGATGTCGGTTCTCTTTGGCATGGCGTTGGCCCCCTATGATATTCGCAAATTTTCGTGGTTATAGGCCCTGTGTGGCGGGGTGCAAGGTGGAAAAGGGGACATGTGCGGAGTCTGGGGCGGGGGCAAAATCTCCGCGAGATTTTGGGCACAGAATTTGGGACAAATTCTGGCTAGGTTGCGGGGTATGCAAGGGTTGGATCAGGTAGTTTTGTGCAAAGCGCTTTCATTCAAAGCTTGGCGGGGCGGCGGTCAGCCGGGATGAGCAGAGGTCTCATTCTCTAGGGGTATCCCCTCGATCGAGATTCGGGACTGGCCCAGCTTGGGGTTTAATTTACTGGCCAGCAGCCATGCGGAGGCCAACCCTGCGCTGCCAGCGATGAAGATGCCGGCGATAGGGGACACGAGCAAGACGAGCCATGCGACGCCGGGGGTCACAATGCCGGAGACATCGCGGTAGCTGGCATAGATGGCTGACATCTCTGTGCGTTCGGATGGTTTGACAGCAAGCAGGAACGGCAAGCCCGCCGAGACATCCAGAAGGATCAGGAAAAATGACCCAGCCATCAGGCAAACTACGGCAATCATCGGAATATTTTGCACCACCCCTGCCAGTAAAAACAATAGGCCGGACATCAAAAAGCCAGTTCTGACTGCGGTTTTGACCGAACTGCGCTGCATGAAGCTGAGCATGAGCGGGGTTAGGAACAGCGCGCCGTTCGAGATGGACAGGGCGATCCCGCCCAACTGTTCGGGCAACCCGTTTTGAACGGCGAAGATGGGCAGATAGACGACGTATATCCACCATCCGCAGGACCGCAGAACGGCAAAGACCCAACCTGCCACCAAGCGGGGCTGCGCAATGAAGCGCTTGAAGTAATTGAAGGGATTGATTGGTGCCGCACGACTTTTGGTGATCAGCTTACCGTTGCCAAGGCGCATGACGAAAAACATCAGCAGCATCAGAAATGCGGCGACAGCTGCGATTAGAAACGGTGTAACTGGACGCCATGTGTACAAATAAACGCCCAATGCGGGACCAATGGTCCAGCCCAAGGCGCTGTAGAACAGGCGCGAGGTTTCGAACTGTCCAAGCTCGACCTTGGCCACATAGTCGAGAACATAGGCGTTAAAGCAGACAAAGGTCACGACGGTCGCCATGGTCGTCAGCCCGAGGCCTGCGATCACCGCAGATGGGGTCTCAACGGTGGCCAGCAACCCGCCGGCGGCAAACATGAGGCAACCGACAGCATAAATCCACCGTCTGGGGACGAGCCGGACCACAAAAGGTACCAGTAGTCCGACAATGAGGGAGATCAGGCCGACAGCAAAATAGATTTCCGAAACAAAAGCCGCGTCTTGAAGCGCGCGATACATGACCAGCGGGAAGACGGAAATCAAAATGCCACGGGCAACGGCCTCTATGCCTGCCAGTGCTGCAAATCCGCGAACACTGGGGGCGGGGGCATGGCGTAGCCATTCGGGAATTCGGCGTTCGTGCATTTGAACTGGCCTATCTAGTCCAGTATCTCCAAGCACGAGACCGCCTAACGTGCTTCGCCAATTGCGACCTTATGTCGTTTTTGCGAAATGCGGAGGCTAAAATCCTGCGAAAATGAGCATGATACAGGGCGCGGTAAAAGCCCGTTTTGTTTTCGACGGGGTTCAGCAGGGGCTGCGTTTTGTGAGCCTAGGCATCGAGATAGGTGCGCACCGCTGCTTCAAATTCGCGGGGGCGTTCGGCGTGGAGCCAGTGGCCTGCGTTCGGGATTTTGGCGAATTTTGCGGTGGGGAAGAGGGACTTTATGAGGCGGCGGTGTTCGGGAAGGACATACTCGCTGTTGCCGCCGCTGAGGAAGAGGCTGGGGTTGGGGAATGACCCTGTGATTTCGGGGAAGCCGATGATGTGATCCATCTCGGCCTCCAGCACGTCGAGGTTCAGACGCCATTGTTTGGCGGCCACGTCCAGTGATTGGGTGAAGAAGCTTTGCAGGGCAGGCTCAACCCCGTGTTGGCCCAGTTGTTCGGCGGCCTCGGAGCGGCGTGTCACGATGCTCAGGTCCACAGCGCGCATCGCGGCGATCTGGTGGGACTGGGTGTGGCTGTAACGGATGGGGGCGATGTCGGCGACGATAAGGCGGCGGAGCAGGTGGGGGTGGAGCAGGGCCAGAACCATGGCTGCTTTGCCGCCCATGGAGTGGCCGCAGAGGTCCACGGGGCCGCCGATATGGGTGATAAGTTCGGCGAGGTCTTCGGCCATGTCCTCATAGGTTTGAGTCGCCGCACGCGGGCTGTGGCCATGGTTGCGCATGTCGGGCGTAATCACGCGGCGGGTGCCCGACAGGCGTTTGGCGATGACACCCCAATTGCGGCCAGAGCCGTAGAGGCCATGGGCGATGATTAGTGGCGGTAGGTCAGGGGACACCTCCCCGAATTCGGTAAAACTTAGCATGGTCCCAGAGGTATCTCCATTGCAGGGCGGTGACCAGCGGCTTAGACATAATGGATGATCACTGACAAGGATATGGCCGCCAAATCGCGCAAGCTGCGCGGGTTGATGCAGCAAAAGCTGGATGTGCGCGGGCGCGACCTGCGCCAGTCCTTGCGGCGTGCGGGACGGCGGTTGCCCAAGTCAGTGCGCAAGCGTGGTGCGGCGCTGATGCGGGCGGAAATGCTGGCCCATAACCCCAAGACAGCGCGGCAGGTGGATGCCGAAACGGTCGAGCGGGATTATGAGTTTGTGCGGGCGCATCTGGCCGCGATTGATGTGGACGAGATGCGCAAAACGCGGATTTTAAGTGTGACGGCGGCGGTGGCGGCCAACCTGATTGTGGTCGCCGTTTTGTTCATCGTCTGGCTATGGTGGCGCGGCTACGTCTAGCCCACCTTGTTTAGCTCCCGTATTGCGCATCGGTGACGTGTTCCATCCAAGTGACGGCTGATCCATCGAGTTCCTCTTGGAGTGCGATGTGGGTCATGGCGACCTCTGGCGATGCGCCGTGCCAGTGTTTCTCGTTCGGCTCAAAGAAGATGGTATCGCCGGGGCGGATCGTCTCGATCGGGCCGCCCTCGCGCTGAACGAGGCCGAGGCCAGCAGTGACGAGCAGGGTCTGGCCCAGCGGATGGGTGTGCCAAGCGGTGCGTGCACCAGCCTCGAATGTGACAGTGAGGCCGCGCAGGCGGGCGGGCGCGGGGGCAGTGATCAGCGGGTCCATGCGCACGGTGCCGGTAAAGTATTCAGCGGGGCCGGAGCTGGAGGGGCGGGAGCCTGCGGGGTGGATGATCATGGGGCGCGTCCTTTGGTGGCGTGAATTTGAGGAGAGAGTGCCTTAGAGGGGCGCGTTTGTGAAGTGTTGACGCAATGCAGCGGACCGCAGTTTTAAGCCCATGCTGCCAAGTTTCTGCGATGCCGCCGATGGCCGCTATCACAAGAAACGCGGCACTTTCATCATGGAGCGCAAGAGGCCACTTGATAGAGCCCATCCCTGCCTACAAACAAAACAGCGCTTTCGTTTGGGATATCGGAGACGAAGCCCGTGATGGGACTCCGTGCCGCATTTTGCACTTCATGGAATTCTAGGAAATCTACAGTTGTGAAAACCCGACTGCTTCTCGCGTCGGTAACAAAAATTCGATCTAACTCTTCGCTGTAAGAATGCGTGAACGCAGGGATATATGTGTCCCCATTTTCATCTTTGGCTGTGGCAAAAGGTGTGCTTAGCAGAGACATCCTCAATTCATCATCGAGTTGGAATAGTCCGTCACTATTTGATGCATATCTTGTGTTTCCCAGCCAAACTATGCTGGTGTATTTTGAACCAGAGGTCGTATTCCAATGTTTGATATCAGTCACGCGGTGGCCATCATACCGCGCCATTCCCGTAAAATGCCGGAACAGGACATCGCCCGTTTTCGGATCAGTTTGCGAAAATCGGGGATTCCACCGATATTCTGACTTTACCTCGTCTTTAGGCAATGGTGGCGTGCTCCACGGCACTTTGACTTGCCTGACCCCTTCGAGTGTCAGTTGGTACAGCTTGGGATCATCTCGCCAGAAGAGAAGGTTTTCGAAGGTTTCGTGAAAGATAGGGTCAATGAACCGATCGGCCCTCAAGGCATGATACTCGTAATTGATATCGGCACCGACTTTGGCCTGAGAACCAACCAGAAGGAGACGTGCATTAAATGCCATCACAACCATACCAGTCGTGGCATTCCGCCATACTTCGGGCTTTCCCCATGACCCTCCCATCTCGCGTTTATTGAAGCCGCTCCACAGGCCTGCTTTGACGTATCATTGCCAAACATCCTGATCTGGTTTGCGATACCAAATGCTGTTGGCGTTTCGTGTTAAGAACAGCCCGAGTTCGGGATAGAACTCTGACCTCATATCATTATGCGTAAACCCTTTCGGAAGATCCGCAGCATTGAAGGGTGTCTTCACCCGCTTCTTTCCAGCGCCCCATCTACCAATCTGAGAGGCGATACTGTCAGGAACTTTCTTGTATTCTTCATTGGTTACTGTGCAGATTCCATCACGGTTTTTCGGATGCAATATGAGACTGGGATATTCGGTCAAAACATTGGTCGCGTGTGCCCCAACCAAGCGGGACGGCTGTTGAACCTCTACGTCAAACATTTGCTCGGGATCATTGAATACTGGAGCAACGCATAGCCCCAAATCTTCGGCATGCGCCAGATTAGGAGCACCGAACAACAGGATGCAAAGCTGTACCATCATTGCAAAACGAATTGGCTTCATCTGGATCCTCATACACATTTCCGGTTTCTACAGTGGACCCATCATGAGGTCTGAAAATGGTATTAAGAAGATCATTCCAAGGCCAAATTCCAAAGGTGGCAAAGTCCGCAACGCAGACCTTATCTAAGGATGTGAAAAGGCCCCGAACATTGCTGTCGGGGCCTGTCCTCAATCAGATACCTGCGATTACAGGTTCGGGTAGATCGGGAAGCGGGCGCACATGGCTTCGACTTCGGCTTTTACCTTGGCCTCGACGGCGGCGTTGCCTTCTTCACCGTTGGCAGCGAGGCCGTCTACGACTTCGATGATCCAGTCGGCGATCTGGCGGAACTCGTCCTCGCCAAAGCCGCGGGTGGTCCCAGCGGGGGAGCCGAGGCGGATGCCGCTGGTGACCATTGGTTTTTCGGGATCAAAGGGCACGCCGTTTTTGTTGCAAGTAATGTTGGCGCGGCCCAATGCTTTCTCGGTTGCGTTGCCTTTGACGCCTTTGGGGCGCAGATCGACGAGCAGGACGTGGGTGTCGGTGCCGTGGGTGATCGTGTCGAGGCCGCCTTTGATCAGCTGATCAGAGAGCGCTTGGGCGTTTTTGATGACCTGCTGGATGTAGGATTTAAACGAGGGATCGAGTGCCTCCCCAAAGGCCACGGCTTTTGCCGCGATGACATGCATCAGGGGGCCGCCCTGAATGCCGGGGAAGATGGCAGAGTTGAATTTCTTGGCCAATGCTTCGTCGTCCGTGAGGATCATGCCGCCGCGCGGGCCGCGCAGGGTTTTGTGCGTGGTGGTGGTGGCCACGTGAACATGCGGGAAGGGGTTGGGGTATTCGCCAGCGGCGATGAGGCCCGCGAAATGCGCGATGTCTGCGAGCAGGTAGGCGCCGCAGCTATCCGCGATTTCGCGCATGCGTGCGAAGTCGAGGGCGCGGGGGATCGCGGAGCCGCCTGCGATGATCATTTTGGGCTGATGCTCGGTCGCCAAACGCTGGACCTCGTCATAGTCGATCAGGTTGTCTTCTTTGCGCACGCCGTACTGGATGGCGTTAAACCATTTGCCGGACTGGTTCGGCTTTGCGCCGTGGGTGAGGTGGCCGCCTGCGTCCAGCGACATGCCGAGGATGGTGTCGCCGGGCTGGAGCAGCGCTTGGAACACGCCTTGGTTGGCTTGGGAGCCGGAGTTTGGCTGTACGTTGGCAAAGCCGCAGCCGAAGAGCTGGCAGGCGCGGTCGATGGCCAATTGCTCGGCGATGTCGACGTATTCGCAGCCGCCATAGTAGCGACGACCGGGGTAGCCTTCGGCGTATTTGTTGGTCATCACACCGCCTTGCGCTTCCATAACGGCAGCGGAGACGATGTTCTCGGAGGCGATCAGCTCGATCTCGGTGCGCTGGCGGTGCAGCTCTTTGTTTGTGGCGTCCGCAATGGCGGGATCGGTGTCTGCGAGGCTGCGGGTAAAGAAATCTGACATGGTGGCTCCTTGAGCGTGGCTATGGACCTTGGTGTTTCGTATCGGAAACGCACGCGGTGGTGAAGATGTGAAAGCGACTGTGCATGACATAAATGCGCCGCGCGCGGTCTGCACCCTGCTTTTTGCCGCAGGGGCAGTTTTGCGTGGGGGTGCTGGTGCGTGACGGAATATTGTGGTTCTTTGAATGGAACACGGCGCAGATCGGAATCAAGATGCCTCAGAAAATCGCCTTTTTGGCCAGCCGGACGCCTGTTGCGCAAACTGCGCGTGCGGCGTTGATCGGGCGGTATGGCAATGTCGAGCCTGCGCAGGCCGATGTGATTGTGGCGCTGGGCGGGGACGGTTTCATGCTGCAAACGCTGCATGAGACTCAAGAGTTGCCTGCACCTGTTTACGGAATGAACCGTGGGACCATCGGATTTTTAATGAATACCTATGTCGAGAGTGATCTGCCTGCGCGGTTGGCGGGGGCGGAGGAGGCAGCGATCCATCCATTGTCGATGAAGGCCATCCACGTAGACGGGCGGCAATCAGAGGCGCTGGCGCTTAACGAAGTGGCGCTGCTGCGGCAAGGGCCGCAGGCGGCGAAGTTGCAGATCACGGTGGACGGGCGGCTGCGTATGCAGGAGCTGGTCTGTGACGGGGCGCTGGTGGCGACGCCTGCGGGGTCGACGGCCTATAATTATTCGGCGCACGGCCCGATCCTGCCGATTGGTGCGGATGTTCTGGCACTTACGGCGATGGCGGCGTTTCGGCCAAGGCGCTGGCGCGGGGCGTTGTTGCCTTCAACGGCGGTGGTGCGGTTTGATGTGCAGGAGGCGGAGAAGCGCCCTGTGATGGCGGATGCGGATGGAACCAGCTACCGCGATGTGGCCTCTGTCGAGATACGCTCGGAGCCGAGCATATCGCATACGATCCTGTTTGATCCCGGCCATGGGTTGGAAGAGCGGCTGATCTCGGAGCAGTTCAGCTGAGGGTCGCAAAAATAATTAGTGTTTTATGGAACAAGTACAGGGCGGGCGTGTTGGTTCTGTAAGAGGGTGCGACGCATCTTTACCATTTGAACACACAGGAGATCCGTTATGAACTGGGACACAATTCAAGGCAACTGGAAGCAATTCAAAGGTCAGGCGCAGCAGAAATGGGGCGAGTTGACCGAAGATGATCTGGACAAGGCAGAGGGCAACCGTGAGGAGCTCGAAGGCAAGATTCAGGCCAAGTACGGTAAGACCAAAGAAGAGGCGAAAAAGGAAGTCGATGACTTCATGTCCAGCCTCTAAGGCACCAGACTTTAGGTAAGAAAACAGCCCCCGAACTGGGTGCCGTTTTTATGTGATGGATGCAAAATTCCTGTGGAATTTTGGGCACAAAGTCTCGGGGAGACTTTGGCGTCAGTCTTTGGCGTAGCCGATGGTTTGCATGGCGACTTTGATCTCGTCGAGAATGGCGGGATCGTCGATGGTGGCGGGCATTTTGAACGGCTCATTATCGGCAATTTTTACCATAGTGGCGCGCAGGATTTTGCCTGAACGTGTTTTGGGCAAACGGTCGACGACAAGGGCCAGTTTGAATGCCGCCACGGGGCCGATCTGGTCGCGGACGCGTTTGACGCATTCTGCGGTGATCTCTTCGTGGGGGCGGTTCACGCCGTTGGTCAAGCAGACAAAGCCCATGGGCGATTGCCCTTTGAGCGCATCACTCACCCCAATGACAGCGCATTCCGCCACATCGGGGTGGCCTGCGAGGACTTCTTCCATAGCGCCCGTGGAGAGGCGGTGGCCTGCCACGTTGATGACGTCATCGGTGCGCGCCATGATGTAGAGGTAGCCATCCTCGTCGATCATGCCTGCATCGCCAGTTTCGTAGTAGCCGGGGAAGTGGCTGAGATAGCTTTTGCGGAAGCGGTCCTCGGCGTTCCAGAGCGTGGGCAGTGTGCCAGGTGGCAGGGGGAGTTTGATGGCGATGGCGCCAAGCTCACCTGCGGGCATGGGGTGGCCAGCCTCATCAAGGATTTGCACGTCATAGCCCGGCATGGGCACCGTGGGAGAGCCGATTTTGACGGGGAGCGCTTCAAGGCCAGCGGGGTTGCCCGCGATGGTGAAGCCAGTTTCGGTCTGCCACCAATGGTCATAGACGGGTTTGCCCAGCACGTTTTGCGCCCAGATGATGGTATCGGGGTCGGCCCGCTCGCCTGCGAGATAAAGGGCGCGGAGGCAGGAGATGTCGTATTTCGCAACTTCGAGCCCTTTGGGGTCTTCGCGTTTGACGGCGCGGATGGCTGTGGGTGCGGTGAAGAAGCTGCGCACGTTATGTTCGGAGATAACGCGCCAGAAGGTACCAGCGTCGGGCGTGCCAGTCGGCTTGCCCTCGAACACGATGGTGGTGTTGCCGTGGATCAGGGGACCGTAAGCGATATAGCTGTGGCCCACGACCCAGCCTACGTCCGATGCGGCCCAGAAGACATCACCCGGATCGACATTGTAGATGTTTTTCATGGTCCAGTTAAGGGCGACGAGGTGACCGGCAGTGTGGCGCACGACGCCTTTTGGCGCGCCTGTGGTGCCGGAGGTGTAGAGGATATAGGCTGGGTGGTTGCCTTCAACCGGTACGCAATCGGCAGGCATGCCGAGCGCTTTGGCAGCTTCCCATTCGACATCGCGGCCTTCCACGAGGCTGCAAATTTCCTGCTCGCGTTGCAGAATGATGCAGGCATCAGGTTTGTGGGTGGACTGCTCAATAGCGTTATCGAGCAGGGGTTTATAATGGATCACGCGGTTCGGCTCCATCCCGCAGGAGGCAGCGATGATCGCTTTTGGTGTGCAGTCGTCGATGCGCACGGCAAGCTCATGCGCGGCGAAGCCACCGAACACAACTGAGTGGACCGCACCGATACGTGCGCAGGCGAGCATGGCCTCGACCGCTTCGGGCACCATGGGCATATAGATGATGACACGGTCGCCTTTGGTGACCCCTTGGGCCACAAGCGCGCCAGCGAGGGCAGCAACGCGGGTTTGCAATTCGGCAAAGGTGATCGTCTGCTTCGTGCCTGTGATCGGGCTGTCGTGGATGATCGCGGCCTGATCTGCACGGCCGTTTTCGACGTGGCGGTCCACAGCGTTATAGCAGCCGTTTACTCGAGCGTCTGCGTACCATTCGTACAGGTCGGCCCCTTTGTCGAAAAGTGCCTGTTTTGGCGCTTCAACCCAGTCGATTGCTTTTGCCTGCTCCAGCCAGAACTGTTCCGGATTGTCCTGTGCGGCCTTAAAGACGTCTGCGTATCCCATCGCGTAACCCTCCCGTGTTGTTTGGGAGAGTTAAGGCGCAGGGAAGCGGGGGCGGCAAGGGCAATTAGGGATTTGGGCAGGGCTTTGGTAAATAAATTTACACCGCTTTCGGTCGTGCGTGGGGCTTGTGGCCGTGGGGGCGGGTACATCTCATTAGAAAATGGATGTCGTATTTGGATGGGGCTGTCGAAAATGCATCAGCAACGTCTAGTGCAGTGTAACATACTGAAATCAGGCGGAGACATTGTGCCTGCGCCGATATCACCTGATAGGTCAAAGACAATGGGCGACAAACGCGCCAACAAAGAGAAACAAGCAAAACGCCGTGTGAAAGCGGTAACCACAGCCGAAAAAGCAGCCGCGAAAGCGATGACGCTCACCGGGTTGGTGGAGCGCAAAAAGTAAAAGCCGATAACTACACTGTTGCCTTGGGCGGGGAGGAATTTCCCCGCCATTTTTTATGGGCTTAGCCGTATTGGGCCACAGGTGTCCCTGCGATGGCGGCCATGTTCAACAGGCCGCGTGCAGTAATGGAGGGGGAGACGACATGGGCGCGGTTGCCCATCCCCATGAGGATCGGACCAACCTCAAGCCCGCCGCCCTTCATCTTGAGGATGTTGCGCACACCTGAGGCGGCGTCGGCGTGGGCAAAGACCAGCACGTTGGCCGGCCCTTCCATGCGGTTGGCGGGGAAAAGACGCGCGCGCAATTTGGGGTCTAGCGCGGTGTCGATGTTCATCTCGCCCTCATAGCTGAAGTCATGGTTGCCCTCGTCGAGGATCTTGATCGCGCGGCGCAAGCGGCTGCCTGACCCTTCGCCCTGATTGCCGAATTGGCTTTGCGAGCACATGGCGATGTTGGGGATGAGGCCAAAGCGGCGGACGTGACGCGCAGCACCGATTGCAATCTCTGCCAGTTGTTCGGGATTGGGGTGCTGGTGCACTTGGGTATCGGCGATGAACAGTGGGCCATCCTCAAGGATCATCATCGAGAGCGAGCCATGGGCGCGGTTGCCGTCACGGCCCAAAACCTGTTCAATATAGTTGAGGTGCCACCGTGTCTCGCCGAAGGTGCCGCAGATCAGGCTGTCGGCCTCGTTGCGGTGGACCATCACTGCGCCAATTGCGGTGGTATTGGTGCGCATCACGGCGCGGGCAATGTCGGGCGAGACGCCGCGCCGCGCCATGAGGGCGTGATATGTTTCCCAGTAGTCGCGGTAGCGCGGATCGTTTTCGGGGTTCACCACATCAACATCGGTGCCGATTTTGAAAGTCAGGCCCGCTTTTTCCATGCGCCGCTCAATCACTTCGGGGCGGCCAATGAGGATCGGTTTTTCGGAGGTTTCCTCAAGCATGGCTTGGGAGGCGCGCAGCACACGCTCGTCCTCGCCCTCGGCGAAGACGATGCGGCGGGACGTGGCGCGGGCAGCGTGGAACACGGGCCGCATGAGCAGGGCGGATTTGAAGACCGAACTGTCGAGATTGTTTTTATAGACCTCCATATCGGCGATGGGGCGGGTGGCGACGCCAGTCTCCATCGCGGCCTTTGCCACGGCGGAGGAGACGATGCCCACAAGGCGCGGATCGAAGGGTTTGGGGATAAGATAGTCGGCCCCGAAAGTCATCTGCTCCCCCTGATAGGCGGCGGCTGCCTCGGCCGATGTGGTGGCTCGGGCGAGGGCGGCGATGCCCTCAATGCAGGCGATCTTCATCTCGTCGTTGATGGTGGTGGCACCTACGTCCAGCGCCCCACGGAAGATGAAGGGAAAGCACAGTACGTTGTTGACCTGATTGGGGAAATCGGAGCGGCCTGTGGCGATGATTGCGTTGGGACGCACGGCGCGGGCGGCGTCTGGCATGATCTCGGGGTTGGGGTTGGCGAGGGCAAAGATGATGGGCGTCTCGACCATTTTTCCAACCATTTCGGGGGTCAGGACATTTGGGCCTGACAGGCCGAGGAACAGATCGGCGTCGTGGATCACATCATCGAGCGTGCGCAGGTCGGATTTCTGCGCGTATTCGGATTTGATCGGGTTCATGTCGATCTCGCGGCCTTCATATACGAGGCCATGGATGTCGCAGAGCCAGACGTTCTCACGTTTCACGCCAAGCTTGAGCAGCATGTTGAGGCAGGCGATGCCCGCAGCCCCGCCGCCTGTGCTGACGATTTTGATGTCTTCAAATTTCTTTTTCGCGACATAGAGCGCGTTGGTGGCGGCGGCACCGACGACAATGGCTGTGCCGTGCTGGTCGTCGTGGAAGACGGGGATGTTCATCCGCTCGTTGCAGATACGCTCCACGGTAAAGCAATCGGGGGCTTTGATGTCTTCGAGGTTGATCGCGCCAAATGACGGCTCAAGCGCGCAGACGATATCGGCGAGTTTTTCGGGATCGGATTCGTTCACTTCGATGTCGAAGCAGTCGATATTGGCGAATTTCTTGAACAGGACCGCCTTGCCCTCCATCACGGGTTTGGAGGCAAGCGCGCCGATATTGCCGAGGCCGAGGACCGCGGTGCCGTTGGTTACCACGGCGACCAGATTGGCGCGGGAGGTGTAGAGCGCGGCGGTGGAGGGGTCTTTTTGGATTTCAATACAGGCTTCTGCCACACCGGGGCTGTAGGCGCGGGCCAGATCACGGCCATTCGCCAGCGGCTTGGTCGCGCGGATCTCAAGTTTTCCGGGCTTGGGGAAGGCGTGATAATCAAGGGCTGCTTGGCGTGTTGACGGGTTGTCGGTCATGGTGCGGGCCTCATTTCAAATTTAGTTTAATATTAAACTATTGATATCGGAGCGCCAGTGGGAATTTGTCTGGTGCGGTTTCATGCTGGTCTACTTCGGGGAATTTAAGGAGTCTAAAACCCTTCGCATCTTGGCGCAGGCGCGGCTAGGGTGGAAGGCCAATATGGCAGGAGATTCCCCCCCCGATGACAGATTTAAGAGATGCCGCACTGGCCGTGCGTGAGAATGCATATGCGCCTTATTCGGAATTCAAAGTGGGGGCAGCGCTGCGCGGGGCGTCGGGGACGATCTATACAGGGTGCAATGTGGAGAATGTTGCCTACCCTGAGGGAACTTGTGCGGAGGCGGGTGCGATTGCCGCGATGGTTGCGGCGGGGGAGACATCATTCACGGCGGCTTATGTGGTGGCGGGATCGCCGCTGCCTGTGACGCCTTGTGGCGGGTGCCGTCAAAAGCTGGCTGAGTTTGGTGCGGGTGAGGTGATCGTGCAAATGGCGACTGTTGACGGGGTTGAGCGGGCGCTCACCATCGGGGAGTTGTTGCCTGGTGCCTTTGACCCATCGTTTCTGGGGGGCTGAATGGAAGCGCAGCGTATACTGGCGAAATTGCGCCATAATGAGCCGTTGAGTGCGGATGAATTGACGTGGGCTGCGGGGGCGCTGGCGGATCAGACGCTGAGTGCAGCGCAGGCGGGTGCCTTTGCCATGGGTGTGTGTCGCAACGGGCTGACCCAAGAAGGGCGCGTGGCGCTGACGCGGGCGATGTGTGCTTCGGGTAGTGTGTTGTCGTGGGAGCTGGACAAGCCTGTGTTGGACAAACACTCCACTGGCGGGGTTGGCGATTGCGTAAGCCTCGTGCTGGCGCCTGCGCTGGCGGCGTGTGGGGCTTATGTGCCGATGATTTCGGGGCGCGGGCTGGGCCACACGGGCGGGACGCTGGATAAGTTGGAAGCGATCCCCGGTGTGGGGGTGATGCTGGACGAGGCGCGGTTGCGTCATGTGGTGGGGCAGGTCGGCTGTGCAATTGTGGGGGCGACAGGCGATATCGCGCCTGCGGACAAGCGTTTGTATGCAGTGCGCGATGTGACCTCGACAGTGGACAGTCTGGATTTGATCACGGCGTCGATCCTGAGCAAGAAGCTGGCGGCGGGGCTGGAGGGGTTGGTGCTGGATGTCAAAGTAGGCTCTGGCGCGTTTATGAAAGAGATCGGGGCGGCGCGTGATTTGGCGCAGGCGTTGGTTGGGACGGCCAATGCGGCGGGGTGTCCGACGCGCGCTGTCATAAGCGACATGAGCCAGCCGTTGGTGCCGAGCCTTGGCAATGCGTTGGAAGTGGCCGAAGTAATGCAGGTGCTGCGCGGCGATCTGCGCGGGCCGATTGTGGAGCTTTGTGGGGCGCTGGGCGGTGTGTTGTTGCATGGTGCGGGGCTGGCGCAGGATACGGAGGCTGGTGCTGCGATGATTGAAGCGGCGATTGCGGATGGGCGTGCGGCGGAGAAGTTTGGCGCGATGATTGCCGCCCTTGGCGGGCCTGTACGGTTTGTGGAGGATTGGCAGCGGTTCCTGCCTGAAGCTACAGTAATGCGCGAAGTGACGGCGCAAAGCAGTGGCTATGTGCAGGCGATCGACGGTGAGGCGCTGGGCCTTTTGGTGGTTGGCCTTGGCGGCGGACGCATGATCGAGAGTGATCCTGTGGACCCTGCGGTGGGTCTGAGCCGTGTCGTGCGCCTAGGCGCGTGGGTGCAGAAGGGGCAGCCGTTGTGCGTGGTTCACGCAGTGCGTCCCATGCAGGCGGACCGCGCGTTGGCGGCGGTGCGTGGGGCGATTGTGCTGGGCGATGCCGCGGCCCCTGTGCCTGATTTGATTGTGGAGCATGTAGGCTGATGAAACGTGTATTTTTGGTGGTGATGGATTCAGTTGGCATCGGCGGTGCGCCTGATGCGCATACCTTTTTTAACGGCGATGTGCCTGATACAGGGGCCAATACGCTGGGCCATATCGCGCAGGCCTGTGAGGCAGGACAGGCTGAGGAGGGGCGATCGGGGCCTTTGCAGGTCCCGGTGTTGTCGTCGCTCGGGCTTGGGGCTGCATTGAAAGCTGCGAGCGGTCTGGAAATCGCGGCGTTGGACGCGGATTTACATGGCACATGGGGCGTGGCGACCGAGGTTTCGCGGGGCAAGGATACGCCCTCGGGGCATTGGGAACTGGCGGGATTGCCCGTGCCGTGGGAGTGGAAGTATTTCGAGCGGGTAGAGGACTCGTTTGACGCGGAGTTGATTGCGGCGGTGGCGAAGGCTGCGGGATCGGACGGTATCTTGGGGAATTGCCAAGCGCCGGGCACTGCGATCATTGAGACATTCGGTGCGGAGCATATGCGCACGGGGCGGCCCATCTGTTATACCTCCGGCGATAGTGTGTTCCAGATTGCGGCGCATGAGGAGGCATTCGGGCTGGAGCGGTTGATGCAGCTTTGTGCGGATATCGCACCTTTGCTGCACGAACGTCGGGTGG
>CAWVWS010000007.1:0-40894 GCA_963933905.1 uncultured Sulfitobacter sp. | reverse complement strand
CGGAACCCTTTTTCGTTTCAACGCCACATTTCTACGGGTCGGTTTGACCTAAGGCACAGATAATTTTCCATTCTGTTTCTGTGACAGGCTGGACAGATAGGCGCGAACTGCGAACCAGCGCCATATCGGTTAGCCGCTCATCTGCTTTTACCATGTCCAGTGTAACAGGGTTTGCAAAAGGGCGCACCGCACGGATATCTACGCATTCCCACCGTGGATCATCTGTTGTGCTATCGGGATGGGCTGCTGCACAGACCTCTACGATACCGAAGACAGCCTTCTCTTTCTGGGAATGATAGAAGAATCCCAGATCGCCAACCGCCATATCCCGCATGAAATTGCGTGCCTGATAGTTGCGCACGCCGTCCCATTCCTCACCAACATCGCCCTTTGTGACCTGATCGTCCCATCCCCAGACGGAAGGTTCGGACTTGAACAGCCAATAGGCCATCAGCCGATCACCTTTTTCCATTCGGTGAGGGTGACACTGCTGAACAGGCCCGCCTTTGCATAGGGATCATTCGCGGCCCACGCTTCGGCGGCTGCCATATCAGGTACATCCAGCACAATCATCGAGCCACACATGCCGCCATCCGCATCAATAAGCGGGCCAGCTAGATGCACGTGATCGGTGCTTTTCAGATACTCCACATGCGCGGAGCGGTTTTCCAACCGCACATCAAGTGCGCCTGCCTTGTCGGGGGCCATCAAGCATACAAGCATATCATTCTTCCTTCAAAGGTCTGGTGAGCAGGCTGTGCACAGCCGTTTTCACATCTAACGATTTATCAAGCAGGCCAGCAACGGCCATTGTAATGGGCATGTCCAATCCGGCATCTTGTGCAACTTTTGCAACGGCGCGGGCAGTTTCCGCGCCCTCAACGGTTGTCCCTGCATCAAAGGTTTCGCCCCGACCAAGGCTGAGACCAAGGCGGTAATTGCGCGACCCCTCCGAGGTACATGTCAAGGTAAGATCGCCAAAGCCTGAAAGCCCTGCAAGTGTATCCGGATCAGCCCCGCGATATTCCGCCATCCGCTTCATTTCCGCATAGCCACGGGTCATCAAAGCGGCACGCGCGCTCTCTCCCATGCCTGCACCCATGGCCGTGCCACAGGCAATCGCAACTACGTTTTTAAGGGCACCCCCCAGTTCTGCGCCAATCGTATCCGTGGTTCGGTACAGGCGCAGCGACGGTGTGGTCAGCTCGGCTTGCAAGCGTTGGGCTACGGCATCATCCGCCACTGCCAGCGTGAGCGCGGTAGGCAACCCGCGGGCAATATCAGCGGCAAAGCTGGGACCTGTCAGGATCGCTGCTTGGGCTGTGGGGACTTCTTCTGTGATGATCTGGACAGGCCCTGCACCACTGCTCAGCTCGATCCCTTTGCAGCAGGCAACCAGTGACTTTCCAGCCAAGGCGGCTGCATGCTCGCGCACAAAACCCCGCAATTTCTGCATTGGAAGGGCGAGCAATACGGTCTGCGACCGAAGTGCTTCATCCAGATCGCCCGTAACACTAAGCGCATCGGGGAAGGGGCAATTGGGAAGCCGCGCCTTGTTCTCTCGTGCGATTTGCATGTCAGCAGGGTCTCTGGCCCAAAGAGTTATGGGCCCTTTGGTGGCCAAGGTAATTGCCAAAGCAGTGCCGAATGCGCCGCCGCCCAAGACGGAAATGGTCATGCTTTCGCTCCCTTTTTACCGCTCCCCAACATGGCGGGTGCAGTTTGATCCAGAGGCCAGCGGGGACGCGCAGACAGACCCATACCGTCAGGGTCCCGCGTCGCCATTTGCTCCAATGCAGCATAGGCGATCATCGCTGCATTATCAGTACACAGGGCCAAGGGCGGCGCAATGAACTCTGCACCAAACTCTGTGGCCACTTGCTCGAGCCCGCTTCGGATTGCCATGTTTGCGGCAACTCCGCCTGCGACGCAAATGCTCGGCGCATCTGTGAGCGGGACATAGAGGGCGAGTGCGCGGCGGGTCTTTTCGGCCAGAACATCAACAACTGCGGCTTGGAATCCCGCGGCAAGATCGGCCTGATCCTGTGCCACAAGCGTGTTGTCTTGTATCAGACTATCGCGCTGGCGCAGAACGGCAGTCTTCAGTCCAGAGAAGGACATGTCGCACCCCTCGCGGTCGAGCAGAGGACGCGGCAGCTTGAACCGCTTGGGGTCCCCATCCTTAGCGCGTGCTTCAATCGCGGGACCACCCGGTTGGGGCAGGGCGATGAGCCGTGCCACTTTGTCAAACGCTTCACCGGGGGCATCGTCGATGGTGCCGCCAAGGCGTTGAAACTGATCTGGCCCTGTCACGATGAGAAACTGACAGTGACCACCGGAAACCAGCAACATCAGATAAGGATAGGGTACATTATCGGTTAGCCGTGGCGTGAGGGCATGACCCGCCAAGTGATTGACGCCATAAAGGGGCAGACCTCGTGCCAGTGCGATCCCCTTGGCACACATCACACCCGACATAACGCCACCGATCAAACCTGGACCTGCGGTCACGGCGACTGCGTCAATGTCATCCAAACTCACCCGCGCTTCGTCGAGTGCCTGCCAAACGCTCAGGTCGAGCTTTTCGGCATGGGCACGCGCCGCAATCTCGGGAACGACCCCGCCAAAATTTGCATGCAATTCGGTTTGACCAAGCACGATAGAAGACAGCACCTGAACGTCACCGACCTGCCCGCGCAGCACAGCGGCGGCAGTATCATCACAGCTGCTTTCAATGCCAAGGATTGTGAGAGAGGTCATATGTTTAGTGGTTTCCGTTGCGAAGAGGGTGCTGCGCAGGTAACACTTAGACGTCCGGCAAACAATCCTGAGAGCATCACGCGATACATGGCCCTGCCCACACTTCTCTTGACCAGACCGCAGGCCAGCGCAGAGGCATTTGTAGCATCACTTGATCCTGACGCCCTTGCGTCTGTTGAGGTATTGATTGCGCCCTTGATGCGGATTGTCAGCATGGATGCCGCGCCCGATCTGGAGAAAATGGCAGGTGTTATCTTTACCTCTGCCAATGGCGTGCACCATGCGCCTGATGGGGAGGGACGTCCTGCATTTTGCGTCGGCGCTCAAACAACCCAACATGCGATTGATCGCGGATGGGATGCGCAAATGTCTGGTAGCTGTGCAAAAGAATTGATCGCAACATTGCCCACCATGCGCCCTGCTGCGCCACTGGTCCACCTCGGCGGTGAGCATACGATCGGCGACATCGCGCAGATATTGACCGCTGGTGGCATCAGAACGGACCACATAGCGCTTTATAGTCAGCAGCTTTTACGACTCACCGTGCAGGCGCTGCAAGCGCTCAAGGGACCTGTAATTCTTCCTGTATTTTCGCCCCGTACGGCAAAGCAATTGGTCGCCGAAGCGACAGGAAACCTCGAATTCGCACATATTATTGCGCTGAGCGATTCTGTAGCGGCGCATTTTGCGGGGGAAAAACTGTCGCAGTGCCTCATATTGCCGTCCCCACAGGCTATATATATGCGCAAAGCTGTCGAAAGCTTCTGCTTGGACCTCAGCTTGCCTTGAGGGGGGTTGAGGATGCGCGATAGGCTTGTATCGTTGTCCGAGATCTGAGGGCATGAATCGAAAAGGTATGTGTTGTGGCGTCATCGAAGAAAACCGGCTCCTCCCGTAAAAAAACAGGGAAGAGTGAGGCCGTTCAAAGCAAAGTCGAAGATGCTGTTGTTGTGGAGGATGTAACCTCCGCAGACACGCCTTCGGCTGAGGTGGTTGATCAGGATCCTAAAACAGACACGCCGGAACCAGAAGCGGCCTCCGTTGAGGAGGTTACGGAACCTGATGCCGCGATCTTCGAGGAACCGAAAGAGGCAAGCGCCCCTGAGGAAGAGATTGTACCCGAGCCTGAAGGCGCAGCTGTTGTACCCGCGCCAGTCCCTGAGGCCGAAAAGAAGAGCGTTTTCCTTCCTCTCGTTCTGGGCGGTATTGTTGCTGGTGCCATTGGTTTCATGGCGTCGGAATATGACGTCTTTGGTCAGGCTGATGGGGACATTACGACAAAACTGCGTAATGATCTGAACACCCAACAAGAGCGCATTGCAGCGCTTGAGACGGCAGAGCCACCTGCCGTTGATATTCCGACAGTTGACCTGTCGCCGATTGAGGCGCAGTTGGCAGAGATCAACGAACGGCTTGTCACCCTCGAAGAGCGCCCAGTTTTATCTGTTCCTGAGGGTGTAGATGCTGATGCAGTTGCCGCATATACTGCCGAACTTGAAGCGCTCAAAGCGGCAGCAGAGATACAGCGCAGTGAGATTGAAGCGCTTTTGAACAATGCCAAGAGCGTTGAAGAAGCGACTGCTGACGCGGCAAAAACAGCCAGCGCACAAACCGCTATTGCAAAAATCGTATCTGCGATTGATGCGGGACAGCCCTATCCTGACGCGATGGCCACCTTGAACGACCTTGATCTGGGTGAGATTGATCCCGCGCTTGGCGCATCTTCCGATTCAGGTGTTCCGGCTCTTAGCGTTTTGCAGAGCGAGTTTCCTGCTCAGGCGCGTGCGGCCCTTGCCGCCGCCCGTTCAAGTGGTACCGATGACGGCCAGCAAGGTTTGGGTGGTTTCCTGAAGCGGTCCCTCGGTGCGCGGTCCGTTGCGCCGAAAGAGGGCGATGATCCCGATGCTGTTCTATCGCGGGCAGAGGCTGCGATCAAAACCGGCGACCTTGCGACAACATTGACTGAACTAGATACCCTGCCCGAAGAAGCGCAGGCCGTGATTGCAGACTGGCGTGCGGCGGCTGATGCCCGCCTTGCCGCCCGCAACGCAGCCGATGCTTTGGCACAACGCCTGACGGCAGACTAAGGAAAACAATATGCTCTGGTCCTTGATTAAAATCATCTTTTTCTTCTGTGTTGTTGCTGCGCTGGCTTGGGGGGCAAACCTTTTGCTTCAAGCCGAGGGCGGTCTGCAATTCAGTGGCTTTGGGTTGGAGTTGAACCCTGGTCCGTTGCAGTCAGTTATCCTGCTGATCCTGCTGGTGTTTGTGGTTTGGCTATTCCTCAAAGTGATGTCTCTCTTGATTGCAGTTTTCAAGTTCCTCAACGGGGACGAGACGGCGCTTTCGCGCTATTTTGATCGCAACCGCGAGCGCAAAGGATTTGACGCCTTGTCCGAGGGAATGCTGGCGCTTGCGAGTGGTGAAGGTGCTGTTGCGATGGCCAAGGCGGCCAAGGCCGAGAAGTACCTCAAGAAGCCTGCCCTGACGAATCTCTTGACGGCGCAAGCGGCAGAAATGGCAGGCGACACGCGCAAGGCTGAAGAAACCTACCGCAAACTGGTCGAGAACGAGCAGACCCGATTTGTCGGTGTGCGTGGAATTCTGAAGCAAAAGCTGGCAGCGGGTGATACCGAAACAGCTTTGCAACTTGCGCAAAAGGCATTTGCCCTCAAACCTAAGCATGAGGATACTGGTGACATTCTTTTGCGCCTTCAGGCCGAGAAAGAAGACTGGACCGGCGCACGCAAGACGCTGAGCGCGAAACTGCGCAATGGTCAATTGCCTCGTGATGTTCACAAACGCCGCGATGCGGTCCTTGCGTTGTCCGAGGCAAAAGACATTCTTGATGATGATAAATCCATTGAGGCACGTGAGGCCGCGATTGAGGCGAACCGTCTGTCTCCTGATCTGATCCCTGCTGCTGTGATGGCAGCGAACGGATATATCGCACAGGGTAAACCGCGCTATGCCACACGTGTTTTGAAAAAAGCATGGGAGGCGCGGCCGCATCCTGACCTTGCTGCTGCTTTTGCCGCAATTGTGCCGGATGAAACACCTACGGCACGGATTAAACGCTTTGCCGCGCTGACCAAGGTGAACCCGCAGCACCCCGAAACAAAGATGCTCCTCTCCGAGTTGCACATCGCAAACGAGGATTTCCCTGAAGCACGTCGTGCGCTGGGCGATCTGGTTGAAACGGATCCCGATGCGCGGTCCGTCACGCTGATGGCAGTGATTGAACGCGGTGAGGGGGCCACTGATACGGTCGTAAAAGGCTGGCTTGCCCGTGCGATTTCTGTGCCACGTGGTCCGCAGTGGATTTGCGAAAACTGTCAGCACATCCACAATGAGTGGAAGCCGATTTGCGAAAACTGCTCCAGCTTTGATACGCTGGAATGGAAGCGTCCGCCGCTCTCCGAAGTTGCCTCCCCGACGGGTGTTCAGATGCTGCCATTGATCGTTGGCGCACTTGAGGATAACTCCGTTGCTGCCGATGTCATTCCGGTTGATGAGAAGAAAAAGATTGAAGACGCCGAGATTATCGAGGCAGAGATCACATCTGATGTAGAGAAAGATAAGGACGCAAAGTAGCCAGCACCTGCTGGTTAGGCGGTCCTTTCTAGGGGCGCGATATGTCTGATAGTTTTACAATTCGTGTGCAGAATATGTCGTGCGGCGCCTGTGCCGCACGCGCCCAAAAGGCACTTGATGGTGTCGATGGGATTGAAGGTGCTGCTGTAAATTTTGCAGATGAATCTGCGCGATTTACTGTAGGCTCAGCCAAAGCTCTCAAAGATGCTTTCGCGGCACTGGAAAAGGCTGGCTACCCTGGTGCGCTGAAGGAGGACGAGGACGCAGCCGCCCGTCGTGAGGAAAAAGAGAACAATGTCATCGTTCTGCGCCGCGCGACATTGATTGCCGCAGCACTCGCCCTTCCTGTTTTCATCCTTGAAATGGGCAGCCATATTTTTCCCGCGATGCACCATGCGATCCACAACAGCATTGGGACCGAGACATCGTGGCAGCTTCAATCGGTGCTCACCACAATCCTGATGTTTGGGCCGGGTCTGCGGTTCTTCCGGCGCGGTATACCTGCGCTCTTCAAGGGTGCGCCAGACATGAACAGCCTCGTCGCGCTGGGCACGGGGGCGGCTTACCTTTACTCCGTTTTCGTTCTGGCAGCGCCCAAACTGCTGCCAGAGCAATCACGCGCAGTTTATTTCGAATCCGCTTGCGTGATCATTGTGCTAATCCTCTTGGGTCGCTGGCTTGAGGCGCGGGCAAAGAACCGCACAGGCGCCGCGATTGAACGCCTGATCGGATTGCGCCCCGATCTGGTCCGTGTCGAGGTTGAAGGGGAGTGGGTTGAACGCCCCCTTGCTGAACTTGTTTCGGGCCAAACATTCATGGTCCGCGCGGGAGAGCGTATTGCCGCAGATGGCGAGGTGGTGAGCGGCCAAAGCGATGTGGATCAAAGCATGCTCACAGGTGAACCAATGCCTGTGTCGAAAACTGTTGGCGATGGCGTGACGGGGGGTACAATCAACACCGATGGAACCCTGATTTGCCGCGCCACTGCGATGGGCAGCGACAGTAAGCTTGCCCAGATTATTGCCCTTGTTGAAACCACCCAAGGCGCGCGTTTGCCCATACAGGCACTAGTGGATCAGATTACTCTGCGGTTTGTCCCTGCTGTTCTGGTCGCTGCAGCTTTGACAATGCTGGTGTGGGGGTTGGTTGGGCCAGAGCCGAAGCTGCCCTTCATGCTGGTGGTTGGTGTGTCGGTTCTCATTATCGCATGCCCTTGCGCGATGGGGCTAGCGACGCCAACTTCTATTATGATCGGTACAGGGCGTGCGGCTGAACTGGGTGTCTTGTTTCGCACTGGAACGGCATTGCAACATCTTCAGGGTGCAACGCTGGTGGCGTTTGACAAGACGGGGACCCTCACGGAGGGGCGACCAACGCTCGTTGATATTATTCCCGCTCACGGGAGTGATCGTGACAAAGCCTTGATGCTGATTGCCGCTGTTGAGACGTCCTCCCAGCACCCTGCCGCACGCGCAATTCTTGAAGCGGCGGAGGGGCTTTCCCTTCCTGAAGTCGTGAATGCTGAAGCGATAGCAGGTCGCGGCGTCAGCGGCCAAGTCAACGGCGCACAGCTTTATGTGGGTAAGCATGGTTGGATAACCGGCTTGGATATTGACCTAAGCAGCTTTGACAACGCACGCGCAGCAGCGGAAGCAAAAGGACAAACCGTATTCTTTGCCGCCAAAGATGGCGCGCCGCTTGCGATGCTGGTGATTGCGGACAAGATTAAGTCCGGTGCAAGGGCAGCGATTGAAGCGCTTCAAAAACGCGGTGTCCGCGTCGCGGTGATCAGCGGTGATGGACAGGCTGCGGTTGACCATCTTGCGGCCGAGTTGGGCATTGATTCGGTTGTTGCCGATGTTTTTCCGGAGGGTAAAATTGCCGCTCTCGATAGTTTGCGCAGAGACGGGGACGTTATCGCCTTCGTTGGTGACGGTATCAACGATGCCCCCGCCTTGGCACATGCTGATATCGGGATCGCAGTCGGCACTGGTACAGACGTGGCGATGGATGCTGCTGATGTTGTGCTGATGGGGGGCGATCCCGCGGGCGTTGCTGTGGCGGTAAGTGTCTCACAAAAGACGATGCGGAACATTCGTCAAAACCTCGTTTGGGCCTTTGGCTATAACGTGGCGCTTATCCCAGTTGCGGCGGGGGTGCTCTATCCGTTTTTCGGTATTTTACTGTCGCCCGCATTGGCGGCGGGTGCGATGGGTCTTTCCTCGCTTTTTGTCCTGACCAACGCGCTGCGCCTACGTAAAATGGTGGCCTGACAAAAAACGCCGCCGCATGGCTTAGATCCATGCGGCGGCGTTTTTGATTGTAGATTGGCAAACAGCGTTAGAAGTCGAGGTTTTCCACGTTCAACGCGTTTTGCTGGATGAACTCGCGGCGTGGTTCGACCACATCGCCCATTAGTTTGGTGAATAGATCATCGGCTTCGGCCATATCCTCGACGCGAACCTGCAACAGGGTGCGCGCATCGGGGTCCAACGTGGTTTCCCACAGCTGATCTGGGTTCATCTCGCCCAGACCCTTGTAACGCTGGAGCGACAACCCTTTTTCACCCTCGGCCAGAACTGCATTCAGCAAGTCCATGGGCCCGTTGATAAGCTGGGAGCGATCTTTGCGGACCAACGTTGCAGGGAGGTTGTAGACGTCTTGCAGATGCTCGGTGAAGGTGCCTGATTTCCGCGCTTCGCCACCGCGCAGCATTTTGCCGTCCAGTGTCCGCACTTCTTCCACGCCGCGCAGAATACGGGCAAGCTTGATGCCGTGATCCTGCGTAATGCGACCTTGCCAGCCACGCTCGTATTCCAGTGCGATCAGATCAAGGCGCTTGGCGACTTTGTCGGCGACGCCTTGCAGGTCGTTGTCCACAGCACCGGGAACAAATGCGCCCGCAATTGCGGCCTGCTCAAGGATGTGACGGGGGTAATGCGTCGGGAACGCTTCCAGCACGCGACGCATTTGACGGGCATGCTCGACCACGCGGGCCAGATCCTGACCGCTGATTTCTTCATCATTCCCCTGACGCAGCATCGCGCCTTCAATGCCTTGCTGGATCAGGTATTCTTCCATTGCGGCCTGATCCTTGAGGTACACTTCGGACTTACCGCGCGACACTTTATAAAGAGGCGGCTGCGCGATGTAGAGGTGACCATTTTCGATCAGTTGTGGCATCTGACGGTAAAAGAACGTGAGCAGCAGCGTACGAATGTGCGCCCCATCCACGTCCGCATCCGTCATGATAACGATCTTATGATACCGTAGCTTGGCGATGTTGAACTCGTCGCGGCCAATGCCAGTACCGAGCGCCATGACAAGGTTGCCGATCTCCTGAGAGCCAAGCATGCGGTCAAAGCGCGCGCGCTCGACGTTAAGGATCTTACCTTTGAGCGGGAGAATCGCCTGTGTCTGACGGTCACGGCCCGTCTGGGCAGAGCCACCAGCGGAATCACCCTCCACAAGGAAGACTTCGGTTTTGGACGGGTCTTTCTCGGAGCAATCCTTGAGCTTGCCTGCGAGGAAGTTCACGTCCATCGCGGTTTTGCGCCGTGTCAGATCACGGGCCTTGCGGGCCGCTTCGCGGGCATGAGCAGCTTCGATAATCTTACCCACAACGATCTTGGCGATCTGGGGGTTTTCCTCAAACCATTCGGCGAGTTTTTCGTTCACCAGACCCTCAACCGCAGGGCGCACTTCGGAGGAAACCAGCTTGTCTTTGGTTTGCGAGCTGAATTTCGGGTCAGGCACTTTGACGCTGAGCACACAGGTAAGACCTTCGCGCGCGTCATCGCCAGTGAAGGTGACCTTTTCCTTCTTCGCGATGCCAGATGATTGTGCATAGTTGTTGATCGTCCGTGTCAGCGCGCCGCGAAAGCCCGCCATATGCGTTCCGCCATCGCGCTGGGGGATGTTGTTGGTGAAGGGCAGGACATTCTCGTGATAGCTGTCGTTCCACCACATCGCTACTTCGACGCCGATGTCGTCTTTTTCACCCGTGATGAAAATCGGCTCTGGCAGGATCGAGGATTTGTGGCGATCGAGGTATTTTACAAATTCTTTGACGCCACCATCGTAGAACAAGACGGTCTCAAGCGCCTCTGTAGGCCGCTCATCGCGCAGGATGATCTTTACGCCTGAATTCAGGAAGGCCAGTTCGCGCAGGCGCTTCTCCAGCGTTTCAAATGAGTAGTCGAGGTTCGAGAAGGTTTTTGTCGAGGCGAGAAAGCGGACTTCGGTCCCCGTGCGGTCGGTTGCGCCCAGAGTCTCAAGATGTTTGGTCGTATAACCGCCCTCGAAACGCGCGATATGCTCGTGACCATCGCGCCAGACGCGCAGTTCGAGCCAGTCACTGAGCGCGTTGACAACAGACACACCAACACCGTGCAAACCGCCCGATACTTTGTAGGAATTGCTGTCGAATTTACCGCCCGCATGCAGCTGGGTCATGATGACTTCGGCGGCGGAAACGCCCTCACCATCGTGCATGCCAACCGGAACACCGCGCCCGTTGTCGGAGACGGAAACAGAGCTGTCTTCATGGATCGTAACGGCAACATGATCGGCATGACCCGCCAGTGCTTCGTCAATCCCGTTGTCCACAACTTCATACACCATATGGTGAAGGCCGGACCCATCGTCGGTATCCCCGATATACATACCGGGACGCTTACGAACGGCTTCTAAGCCTTTGAGAACTTTGATGGAATTCGCGCCGTATTCTTCGGGTGCTTGCTCTGTCTCGGACATTGATGTGATCCTGTTTTTCAATCTCCTAAATATACGGTTTTTGAGGGGGATTGTCACGCGATTGGCACAAGATTTTGTGGTTTGCGCGCAGTGGTGTCAGGTCGGTGTGTTGACCGTTGAAACGCCTGCTTCATCCGTTACCAGAATGGTTTGCGCACGCGATCCCATCGCTTCAAAAAGACCGTCTTCGGTACCTGTCATCCACGCCTGAGCGCCCAGTGCAACAATTTCATCATAGAGCGCTGCACGCCGCCCTGCATCAAGGTGCGCTGCGACTTCATCAAGCAGCAGGAGAGGTGGCGCGCCAAAATCACTGGAAAGGGCACGGGCGTTTGCAAGGATGAGAGAGACCAACAGCGCCTTCTGCTCACCTGTAGAGCAATCACGCGCCGCGACACCCTTTGCGGCATATGTGCCGAAGAGATCAGCACGGTGCGGCCCAATTAGCGTCCGCCCAGCTTTGAGATCACGCATGCGACCATCAGCCAGCGCCAGACGCATCGTATCAACATCGTCAGGCATCTCACATTCGAGCGTGAGTGTCGCCGTAGGAAAGGCTGTTTCTGACGCTTCTTGTGCGTTCGACAGTGCCTTGAGCGCATGCAGTCGGTTGTGATGGATCGCTATCGCTGTCTCGGCCATACGTGCCTCTAGTGCAGCATACCACGAAGGTTCACGCACCATGTCTTTGAGCAGGCGATTCCGCTCGCGCATGGCTTTTTCATAGGCAAGCGAGATTTCGGCATGATCCGGCAGGAAACTTAGCGTGATACGGTCGAGAAACCGCCGCCGCCCTTCGGCCCCTTCGATCCACAAACGGTCCATGGAGGGGATCAGCCATAGAACGCGCGCAATGCGCCCCAGCGCCGTTTGTGGTGCAGGTTTTCCGTCGATTCGGACCTGACGGGCGGCACCCTTTTCCGAGACGATCTCGATCTCGCTGATGCCCAAAGGGCCGTGCAGCAGTGCCGTGATCTTCCATCCAACCCCTTCGGGGCGGCGGGTCATGTCTTCAGCGCTGGCGCGGCGCAGGCCACGACCAGGGGAGAGCAGCGAGATCGCCTCGAGAATATTGGTTTTTCCTGCGCCATTGTTGCCATGGATTGCAACAGGCTGTGCGCCGACATCAATCACGGCCCGCCGATGAGAACGGAAATGTGAAAGTGTCAAATTAGAGAGGTAGAGGCCAGCCATCAGGTGTCGTTTTCTTTATAAGAAAACGGACGGAATTTTTCAAAAATTCCGTTCTCCTCATACACGCATTGGCATCACGACATAGACGGCTGAAGTATCATTGCCCTCACGCATCAGTGTCGGATCACCAGAGGAGTTGAACATGAATACAGCATTCTCGCGGTCCACTTGAGAGGCGATTTCGAGCAAGTATTTCGCATTGAAACCAATCTCCAGACGCTCGTCCGAGTAAGCTACAGCAAGTTCCTCTTCGGCAGCACCGCTATCAGGTGCATTGACCGATAGGATCAGACGATCTTCATCCAGCTGCAATTTCACAGCACGCGACCGTTCGGAGCTTACGGTCGCAACACGGTCGACAGCGCGGGCAAAATCAGCGGCATCGACTTCGAGTTTGCGGGTGTTGCCCTGTGGAATTACGCGGGTGTAATCAGGGAACGTTCCGTCAATCACTTTGGACGTGAGCGTGATCAGCGGCGTAGCAAAGCGAACTTTGGTTTCGGACACGGACACGGCAATTTCCATGTCATCATCGTCGAGCAGCTTGCGCAATTCGCCCACGGTCTTGCGAGGTACAATCACACCGGGCATATCTGCGGCTGCAGCAGGCATCTCAGCGTCGATGCGCGCGAGGCGGTGGCCGTCGGTGGCCACGCAACGCAGCTTTTTGCCACCGTCGCCTTCGGCAATGTGCATATACACGCCGTTGAGATAATAGCGGGTCTCTTCGGTGGAAATCGCGAATTTCGATTTATCAAACAGGCGGCGCAGCACGGCGGCGTTCGCCGAGAAATTCGAGGCATACTCAGACGTCGCCATCACAGGAAAATCTTCCTTTGGCAGCGTCGCGAGGGAAAAGTTCGAGCGGCCCGCTTCGACTGTCAAGCGGCCAGCAGCGTTGTCAGCAGTCAGTGAAACCAACGCGCCATCGGGAAGCTTGCGCACAATCTCGTGCAGTGTTGTCGCGGCAACTGTTGTGGCACCTGCACGCTCGACCTGAGCGGGAGCCTTGTCGACGACTTCGATGTCGAGGTCGGTTGCACGAAAAGAGACGTCGCTCCCTTCGGCTTCGATAAGGACGTTCGCAAGGATCGGGATTGTATTGCGGCGCTCAACCACGGACTGTGCCTGGCTGACAGCTTTGAGCAACGCGGCGCGTTCGATGCTGAATTTCATATGCCTAATCTCCACTGCACAGGGTCGGGAAAATCAACGTACCCGCTTTGTGCCTGATCACAAGAGTTAACGGTGTTGAAACGCAAAAGGCGACCCTGTGGAGGGCCGCCCTGTGGCATCGCTGCATCGCACGGGGTGTTATGCTTCGAGCGAGCGGCGCAAAAGCTCGAGGTCTTCTGCGATCTGTCCGTCTGAAACCTTTAATTCCTCAATGCGTTTGACGCCGTGCATAACAGTCGTGTGATCGCGACCGCCAAAGCGGCGACCGATTTCTGGTAGTGAACGACTTGTCATATGCTTGCATAGATACATTGCGACCTGACGGGGCCGCGCGTAGCTGCGCAAACGCTTGGGGCCGATCATGTCAGAGAGGCGGATGTTGTAGTGATCAGATACTTTACGCTGTATTTCCTCAACCGTGATCTTGCGCTCGGACGCACGCAGCACATCGGCAAGGCAATCCTGCGTCAGTTCCATATCAATCCGGCGGCCCACAAGCGACGCAAAGGCGAACAAACGGGTTAATGCGCCTTCAAGCACTCGCACATTTGTCGAGATACGGTGTGCAAGAAACGCAAGGATGTCATCGTCCATCTCAAGTTCGGGGTAGGAGGCGCGGTGCACATCAACCTTTGTCTGCAAGATGCCAAGGCGCAGCTCATAATCTGTAGGGTGAAGATCAACCACCAGACCGCATTGCAAACGTGACTTCACGCGGTCCTCTAGGTCTTTGATATCCTGGGGCGCGCGGTCCGCTGAAATGATGATCTGCTTGTTCTGGTCGACCAGCGCGTTGAAAGTGTGAAAGAACTCTTCTTGTGTGCTGTCTTTGCCTGCGATGAACTGAACATCGTCAACCATCAGGACATCAACAGTGCGGAATATCTCTTTGAAATCCATCATCTTGCGGTCGCGCAGCGCCTGAACAAAGCGGTACATGAATTGCTCTGCCGAGAGGTAAAGCACGTTCAGCTCCGGTCGACGGGCCTGAAGTTCTTGGGCGATGGCGTGCATCAGGTGGGTTTTGCCCAGACCAACACCACCATAAAGAAACAACGGGTTGAACGTGACAGGACCACCTTCGGCAACGCGACGGGCAGCCGCATGGGCAAGCTCGTTCGGCTTACCAACGACAAAGGTGTCAAATGAGAACCGCTTTTCCAGCGGAGCGGTATAAACTGAAGACGTCCTTGCGGGAGTGGGTGCCGCTGTGCGGGGGGGCGTGATCGCGTCGGTCTGGCGGGTAACAATCTCTGGTTTGGTATTGGCGACCTCAAAATTGAGGCGGGTCACGGCGGAATCAAAGCCTTTTATCTCATGCAAGATAAGATCAGAGAAGTTCTGTGAGACGTAGTTACCGAAAAAGTTGGTCGGAACGTTCAGTGTTGCGATCCCGTCCAGAGTTTGACCCAGCATCAGGGGGTCAATCCAAGTTGTAAAGTTATTCTGCCCAACCGTTTTAAGCAGGCGCTGCTTAACATTGGCCCATTCGTCACGTGTCATACTACTACCACCATCAATCATGCTGCCCCCTGCAGCAAAGTCCCGATCAGTCACACGGAAAACAGGCCATTCCGGTCCCATCGGAAAACCGGCCCAATCCGTCGGACTGTTTACTCTTTTACGAACGGACTTCGGGGCACAAAAGCACCGCCACAGAACGAGCGTCATCGTTATTTATCGGTGACAGGCAATCCTGCTGGCAGCAGACGTTGCAGCTCATCTCAATGGCTTTTCGGGCCATCGGAAGAGACCTTCAAATCAATCACCACCTCTAGCAAAATGGTCACTAATGATCGGGTCTGTCCCCCCGCGATGTGAATCGCTCACTCTTCGTAGCAAGGTCGGACAGCGCGTTTCAACATATCTTACTTGTTGACTCTGTGTTTGCTTGAAAAGAATCTCACGACCCTGAGAAAGGGGTCCTGAAAACAACACAGGCGCCTCATTTGAGACGCCTGTATAAAGTCGTGTAGGGGAAGCCCGCTTATGCGATCGATTTAACCCGTGCAGCCAGACGCGACATTTTACGCGACGCTGTGTTCTTGTGGTAAACGCCTTTTGTAACACCGCGCATCAGCTCTGGCTGTGCTGCTTTGAGTGCTGCAACCGCGTCGTCTTTTACGCCGGATTCAATTGCTTCTTCGACCTTGCGGATGAATGTGCGGATGCGTGAACGGCGTGCCTTGTTGATCGCAAAACGCTTCTCGTTTTGACGTGCGCGTTTTTTTGCTTGTGGTGTATTGGCCATTAGGATCGTCCTATCAATTTATTCGTGTCAAAGCCTGCGAACTCTCCCAAGAGGTAAGGACACCGATAGGTGATTCTAGCCTGAGCGGGCTGCACGCGCATGTATGAAGTGAGCTATAGCGGGGTTTGGCCCTGATTGTAAAGAAGTCAGTTCGGCAAATGAAGAGTGTTAAATCAAACTGTGCTGACCACACTCTTTCTAACCGTTATTACATTGGTGGCTATAGCGGCTCTCCAATGGTTGGATCGTGAATCCCCGTCATAATCTTATGACGAAAGTGCCCTCTTGTTTCTGATACGATTCCCTTGAGCCACGGAATCGCAATGCCCTGAATATCCAACCTGTCCAAAGGCTGCGTTAACGCGACCTGGCGACCAAATTCGGGATCATGCTCCCAGATTGTATAGGTCGCTATCTCGGCCTCCGTGACGAAGGGCAACAGCGCATCAATCTGTGAATTGAAGTGAGCGAGTGCTGGATACTCTGGGGTCTGACAGTTTTGAGCATCCATGCTGAACACTCGAAATGAAAAGCTTGGGGAATCCTGGAAAACCTCAATGTGCAGCGCTTTAACGTGGTCGGGTGTTTCCGAAGAAAGCAGATCGGAGAAAGCGACTGCTACGGAATTTCAGAATTCCTCCAAACGGTTCTCCAACAGAACTTTGAAGTCGCGCAGCATGGCATCTTTGGCGGCGGGCTTTGATGGTGCTGGTTTGTTGACAAAAAGGGACATCAGCCAAATGACCAATTTTTCAATTGCCACCGCGAAGATCCTTTCGTTTCATAATATCCGATTCAAAAAGAGACCTGCTACTTCTAGTATCTTACATCCCTTGTTTACCTGTCGCGGAACTGGGCTTCGCGCTTCTCCAGAAACGCACTCATGCCCTCTTCCTGATCTTCTGTGGCAAACAACGCATGGAACATGCGGCGTTCAAACAGCAGGCCTTCGCGCAGTGGCACTTCGTAAGCGCGGTTTACCGCTTCTTTGACAACCATCGTGGAAACCATGGATTTCTCGGCAATTTTTTGCGCCGCGCCCAGGGCCTCTTCCATCAGCTTTTTAACGGGTACAACGCGCGAGGCGAGGCCGGAGCGCTCTGCCTCTTCGGCATCCATAAAGCGGCCCGTGAGGTTCATGTCCATCGCTTTGGATTTACCGACGATTCGCGTCAGGCGCTGTGTGCCGCCGATCCCGGCAACCACACCAAGGTTGATTTCTGGCTGGCCGAATTTCGCAGTCTCGGTGCAGATGATAAAATCGCATATCATGGCAAGCTCGCACCCACCGCCCAGCGCATAGCCGGACACGGCTGCAATGATTGGTTTGCGCACGCGCATGATCTGGTCTGTTTCCGGTGTAAAAAGATCGCCTGCAAACACATCGACAAAGGATTTATCCTTCATCATCGCAATGTCGGCACCCGCTGCAAATACTTTCTCGGAGCCGGTGATCACGATGCAGCGCACCTTTTCGTTTTCCTGACAGCCTTTGAGGCAATCGGCCAACTCGGTCATCAGTTGATCATTGAGCGCATTGAGTGCGTCAGGACGGTTCAACGTTACTAAAGCGACGTGATTATCGACATCCAGAATGATCGTTTCATAAGCCATATGTGTGGCCCTTTGTTGTTGTTCAGACGTGCTTGCATACCATGGCCGTTGGTCGGATCAAGCTATCTTTGACATTGTGGACAATAGAAAGACGAACGCCCCGATTGAACAATTCGGGTAATTTTTGCATCGCACCCTTCTGTTTTGCAGGGCTGACCTTCCCTTCCGTAAACATCAAAAGAATGCTGGAAATATCCAAGCTCTCCATCGGCTTGGCGGAAATCGCGCAAGGACGACCCACCCGCCTCAATCGCTTCACCAAGTATGTCTCGGATGATGGGAACCATTGCCGCAACCCGTACTGCGGCAATGCGTCCCGCTTTGCGTGCTGGACTGATTCCAGCGCGAAAAAGTGTTTCACAGACGTAGATATTGCCCAAACCCGCAACGATACGTTGATCTAACAGGGCTGATTTTACGGGCATGTTGCGCCCTTTGAGTGCGTTCACCAGAATCGCTTCATGAAAATCATTGCTGAGCGGCTCTGGTCCCAGCACAGCAAGAAGCTTGTGCTCTGCTTCGCGTGCAGTTTCCATCAGGTCCATCGCGCCAAAACGGCGCGGGTCGTTGAAGGTGATCCGTGCTCCGTTCTCCATATGAAACACGACATGGTCATGTTTTTCCGCAGCGGGATGCTCATGCACAAATTGTCCAAGCGGATCACCCGAGATCAGCATACGCCCCGACATGCCCAGATGGATGAGCAGTGTCTCGCCAGAACTCAAATCCGCCAATACGTATTTCGACCGCCGCCGCAGCCTCTCTACCCGCTGCCCTGTTATTCGTTCTGCCATCTGCGCGGGAAAAGGCCAGCGCAGGTCAGGGCGGTTCACATCCGCACGTGCAATCACCACCCCTTCCATCACGGGAGCAAGGCCACGACGGACCGTTTCAACTTCGGGTAACTCGGGCATGACTGCTCCTGCGTCAAATGGCGGTTTGCACCTGCCTACCTGAGGCTATATCCCCAAAGCAACAAGATCAGGACCAATACCATGACCGACAAAACAACCCATTTCGGCGCCCAGACGATTCCCGAAGATGAAAAGGCGGGAAAGGTCCGCGCACTTTTCTCCGACGTGGCCAACAAATACGACGTGATGAACGACGTGATGAGCATGGGCATTCACCGCATCTGGAAAGAGGCGATGATGGACTGGCTCGCCCCGCGTCCGGGTCAAAAGCTGCTCGATGTTGCGGGCGGGACGGGCGATGTGTCGTTCAAATTCCTGAAACGTGCCGGTTCCGGTCATGCGACAGTCTGTGACCTTACCGAAGGGATGCTGATCGAAGGCCGCAAACGCGCCGAAGCCGAGGCAATGCAAGAAAGCCTTGATTGGGTTGTGGGTGACGCGATGGACCTGCCGTTCGAGGACAATACCTTTGACGTCTATACGATCTCCTTTGGCATCCGGAACGTGACCCGCCCGCAGGAGGCGCTCAATGAGGCATACCGCGTTCTTAAACTGGGTGGCCGCATTATGGTGCTGGAGTTTTCGCAACTCCCCAACCCGATGATGCAAAAAGCCTATGACCTCTACAGCTTTAACGTGATCCCGCGCATGGGCCAGATGATCGCGAATGACCGCGACAGTTATCAGTACCTTGTCGAATCAATCCGCAACTTTCCCGATCAGGATACATTCCTTGGCATGGTGCGCAGCGCAGGGTTCGAGAACGCAAAATACCGTAACATGACCATGGGTATCGCGGCACTTCATTCCGGCTGGAAAATCTAGCATGCGTGGGCCTCATAATATTTGGCGTCTGATCCGCACGGGCGCCACGCTGGAACGTACCGGCGCGATGAATTTCGTGCTCGACGCTTTTGAGGCACCAAAGGCTGTGCGCCTTGTGGCGCGCGCACTGGCGATTCCGTTCAAGCCTCTGGGCTATAAGGGCGATCCTGCGCTTCAACCCGCCACGCGTGCGCTCACGGCGCTGGGCCCTGCCTATATCAAATTTGGTCAAATCCTATCGACGCGCCCTGACGTTGTGGGTGACGAAATGGCATTGCAGTTGCGGGTGTTGCAGGACCAGCTTCCTGCCTTCCCCGTCGAGGTGGCAAAAGCAGCGGTTGAAAAGGAACTTGGCCAGTCGGTTGACGAAATATTCTCGGAGTTCAGCGAACCGGTCGCTGCTGCCTCCATCGCACAAGTCCACAAAGCTCGCCTGCGCTCCTCAGGTGAAGAAGTTGCTGTAAAAGTTTTGCGTCCGGGTATCGAAAAAGCATTCCAGAAGGACGTCGACGCCTTCTATCTCGCGGCGCGTATGGTTGAGCTTTTCTCACCAGGCTCTCGGCGCTTGCGCCCGATGGACGTGATTGAGCATTTCGATGGTGTAGTGCGCGGAGAGCTTGATCTGCGGCTCGAATCCTCCTCCGCCTCTGAATATTCCGCCAATACAAAAGACGATGCAGGGTTCGAACTGCCCGAGATCAAGTGGGATTATTCAGGCCGTCGCGTCATGACCCTTGGCTGGGCCGAGGGTGTGCCGATGGGCGATAACGCCGCCATTGACGCCGCAGGACACGACCGCATCGAGATGTCCGAGCGTATCCTTGCTCTGTTTCTCCGACATGCACTGCGCGATGGTTTCTTCCACGGTGACATGCATCAAGGTAACCTCAAGGTTGCAGCGAACGGCAACATCATCGCGCTTGATTTCGGCATCATGGGCCACATCGACGAATATACCCGCCGCGTTTACGCCGAGATCCTCTATGGCTTTATCCGCAAGGACTATAAGCGCGTGGCCGAGGTGCATTTCGAGGCGGGATATGTCCCTGCTGACAAAGATGTTGATGAATTTTCCCGCGCTCTGCGTGCCGTGGGGGAGCCTATCTTTGGGATGGACGCTGACCGCATCTCGATGGCGCGCCTGCTGGCGTATCTGTTCGAAGTGACCGAGCGGTTTGGCATGGAAACCCGTACCGAGCTGATCTTGCTCCAGCGTACAATGGTAGTTGTCGAAGGGGTGGCGCGCTCGCTCAATCCGCAGATGAATATCTGGCAGGTCGCAGCGCCGATCGTGACGGATTACATCACCAAATCTATTGGCCCCAAGGCAATCATCACCGACCTGACAAAGACGGCACGCGTGCTCTCGCGCTTTGGGCCGCGTCTTCCTGCGCTTGTCGAGGCGGCGTTGATCCGTCAGGCGGATGCGTTGCCACCACCGCCCAAGCCGTTCAAGCGCTACCTTGTGCTGTCTGCGCTTGTCGGGGCGGGCGTGGCTTCTGGCATCATTGCATTGTTAAATGCACTGAGTTAGCGACCATGTTCGAAGGGTTGATGGACGCAGCCTGCGCCGCGCCCAACCAAATTATCAGACCAGCTCAATCGCCAGTGCAATACCCTGACCACCACCGATACACATGGTGATCAATCCGCGCTTGCCGCCTGTGCGCTGCAATTCATGCAGGGCTTTTACGGTGATAATCGCGCCTGTTGCCCCAACGGGATGGCCCAGCGCAATGGCGCCACCATTCGGGTTTACCTTCGCAGGATCAAAGCCGAGCGCCTTGCTCACAGCCAAGGCTTGGGAGGCGAAGGCCTCGTTGCTCTCGATCACATCGAAATCATTTGGCCCTAGCCCTGTTTTCTCGAACAGTTTGGTCACAGCTGGAATTGGCCCAATGCCCATCACTTCGGGCCGCACGCCTGCGTGGGCATAACCAATAATGCGCGCCAAGGGGCGTAAGCCATTGGATTCGGCGACAGAGGCGCGGGCGAGAACCAGTGCAGCCGCGCCATCATTGATCCCCGACGCATTGCCTGCGGTCACACTGCCGTCTTTTTGGAACACAGGCCGCAAGCCTGCGAGCTTTTCCAGTGTGGTCGCTTTTGGATGCTCGTCAACTTCGAACATGACAGTGTCGCGGCCCTTGCGGACATCAATAGGCACGATCTGCTCTTTGAAATAGCCTGATTCAATCGCCGCAGCTGCACGTTCTTGCGACAACATGGCAAAGGCGTCCTGCTCCTCGCGGCTCACCTCATGCTCTCCGGCAACATTCTCGGCGGTGATGCCCATATGACCGGTGCCAAACGGGCAGTTCAGCGTGCCGAGCAGCATATCAAGGGAGGCAACATCGCCCATCTTTTGACCCCAGCGTGCGGCAGGCAGGATATAGGGCGCACGGCTCATGCTTTCTGCGCCGCCAGCCAATGCAAAATCTGCATCGCCCAGCATCAATGACTGCACGACCGAGACAATCGCCTGCACACCAGAGCCGCAGAGGCGGTTCACGTTCATCGCGGGTACGGCATCAGGTACGCCCGCCTCCATCGCGGCAACGCGGCTAAGGTACATATCACGCGGCTCGGTGTTGATGACGTTGCCGAAGACGACATGCCCAATCTGGCCACCCTCAACGCCAGCACGGTCAAGTGTTGCCTTGGCAACAGTGGCTCCCAGCGTTGTGGCGGGTGTCCCGGCAAGTGCACCACCGAATGTCCCGATCGCAGTGCGCGCACCGCTTAGAATGACGATATCATCTGACATATACTCTCTCCCTGATATGTTGGCTGTATCTTAGAAATGGGCCTGCCGCTTGTCAGCTAGGACGTTCCGTCAGTGGGGTGCAATGAAATGCGCCCTTGGTCTGTCAGGCTCCAGCATTCTTGCCCTTCAAAAACGACAGCAGCCAAGGGCCGACCGTAACCCGCGCCCGCGTCTATGTTCACGCGGTTGCCATAATGCGTTGCCGTCTCAACAGGAGTATGGCCATGCACGACAAGTTTGCCGTGGTCGCGCGTATCAATGTGAAACTCTTTCCGTATCCACAAAAGATCATGCTCCGATTGCTGGTCCAACTGAACACCGGGCTGGATGCCTGCATGGGCAAAGAATAGATCATCATTTTCAAAGCTAAGCGCGAGACTGTCGAGGAAATCAACATGGCGCTGCGGCACGGCCTTCTTGGCCAAATCATGCACATCGGTCTGGCGATCCGTCTGGGTCATTTTGATCCCGTAAGAGGCGAGTGTTGTATCGCCCCCCAACCGCTCATGCAGCCAATAGAGATAGACGGGCAGATATGCATCGTGCGCAGGATAATCACGCATGAACCAACTGAACATGCGGTCATGGTTACCCTTGAGGCAGTGCCAGTTTTTGCCCGCTTCTAAACCGTCGATCAGAGTATCAAGAACATCTGAGGAAGCGGGGCCGCGGTCGGTATAGTCGCCGATAAACACGATCTCTGCCTCTGGCCCACCGTCTGCCTCGATCAAGTCCAGTACACGCAAAAGCTCGGCCTGCTGCCCATGAATATCGCCAACGGCATAAATAGGTTTGGTCATAGTCCCTCCAATGCAAAAGGCGCGACCCTGTAAGAGCCGCGCCTTTTAGTCAGTCTCTGGATAGCTTTAGTTTACGTCGAATTCCAGCAGCTTGATCTGGGTGAACAGACCCGTTTCGTGAAGTTTTTTCACAACGGCGGCGGGAACAGGCTCGTCCACATACAAGAGTGCAATCGCCTCACCCTTCACGGCCGCACGGCCAAGGGTAAAGTTCGCGATGTTCACGCCGTTCTCGCCCATGGTCTGACCCAATGTGCCGATGATACCTGGAACATCCTCGTTGGTGGTATAGACCATGTGACGTCCCACTTCGGCGTCGATCTGGATGCCTTTGATCTGGATAAACCGCGGCTTGCCGTCAGAGAACACTGTGCCTGCGATGGAACGCTCACGTTTGTCAGTGACAACGGTGACTTTGATATAGCCTTCGAATGCGCCTGACTTATCCTGATTTGTGGTAGAAATCTGGATGCCTTTTTCCTTAGCAACTACAGGGGCGGAAACCATGTTCACGTCAGGGTTTGCGCGCTTCATAATGCCCGCAACAACGCCACAGTTCAGCGCATCAAGGTTCATCTCGGAGACAACACCGTCATAGAGAATGTTGATCGCCTTGATCGGCTCGTCCGTCAGCTGACCAATGAAGGCACCGAGGTGACCCGACAGCTTGAGCCATGGACCCATTACCTGCGCCTCTTCTGCGGTCACGGATGGCATGTTGAGCGCGTTGCTCACAGCACCTGTCAGCAAGTAGTCGGCCATCTGCTCGGCCACTTGCAGTGCCACGTTTTCCTGTGCTTCGGTCGTTGCGGCACCAAGGTGCGGTGTGCAAACAATGTTTGGCAAGTTAAACAGCGGGTTCTCGGTTGCAGGCTCGACTTTGAATACGTCGAACGCCGCACCCGCCACATGGCCGGATTTGAGGAGATCGGCCAGCGCCTCTTCATCGACCAAGCCGCCGCGCGCACAGTTGATGATGCGTACGCCCTTTTTGGTTTTCTCAAGGTTTTCACGGCTCAGGATATTGGCCGTCTGGTCGGTAAAGGGAACGTGCAGCGTGATGAAATCAGCGCGTTTCAGCAGCTCTTCCAGCTCGACCTTTTCGACGCCCATCTTTGCGGCCTTCTCGTCACCGAGGAAGGGATCATAGGCCATAACTTTCATCTTCAGTCCGCGGGCACGGTCACACACGATGCCGCCGATGTTGCCAGCGCCAATCACGCCCAGTGTTTTGCCCGTCAGCTCAACACCCATAAACTTGGACTTTTCCCATTTACCTGCATGGGTAGAGGCAGAAGCTTCGGGAATTTGACGCGCCACGGCGAACATCATCGCAATAGCATGCTCGGCAGTGGTGATCATGTTACCAAAAGGCGTGTTCATGACGATCACACCCTGTTTTGAGGCAGCGTCTTTGTCGATGTTGTCGGTGCCGATACCCGCACGGCCAATGACCTTAAGGTTAGGGGCAGCGGCGAGGATTTTGTCGGTCACTTTGGTGGCGGAACGGATGGCGAGCCCGTCATAGTTACCGATGATCTCGGCAAGCTTGTCCTTATCCTTACCCAGTGCGGGCTGGAAATCCACATCGATGCCGCGGTCTTTGAAGATTTGAACAGCGGCTTCGCTGAGGCTGTCAGAAATGAGTACTTTGGGGGCCATGATATGGTCCTTTGATTAAAGAATGAGGGAGGGCGCGGGGCGTCTGACCCCGAGCGGAATTATGCGTTGAGTTCGGCGTTGAACGCGTAGTCGAGCCACGGCAACATTGCTTCGATGTCCGAAGTTTCAACTGTCGCGCCGCACCAGATCCGCAGACCTGCAGGGGCGTCGCGATAAGCACCGATATCAAGGGCGACATCTTCATCCGCCAACCGCTTCGCAACGGCCTTGGCGAACGCGGCACCATCGGTAATGCGGTCATCTGTAAACTTGAGACATACGGAGGTGTTTGACCGTGTAGCGGGATCAACTGCAAGAAATTCGATCCAATCATGTGCCTCGACAAAAGCAGTGATTGCCGCCGTGTTCGCATCGGCACGCGCAATCATACCTTTAAGGCCGCCAACAGATTTGGCCCAGTCGAGTGCAAAGAGATAATCTTCAACACAAAGCATCGAAGGTGTGTTGATCGTCTCGCCCTTAAAGATACCGTCGATGAGTTTGCCACCTTTGGTCAGGCGGAAAATCTTGGGCAGGGGCCATGCGGGTTTGTAATTCTCCAGCCGCTCAACGGCGCGGGGGCTGAGAATAATCATGCCGTGGGCTGCTTCGCCCCCCAGCACTTTTTGCCAGCTGAATGTCGTGACGTCCAAACGGTCCCATGGCAGGTCAATCGCGAAGGCGGCAGAGGTCGCATCGCAAAGCGTCAGGCCCGCGCGATCCGCAGGGATGTCAAAGGAGGCAGGAACACGCACACCGGACGTTGTGCCATTATAGGTAAAGCAGACGTCGTTGTCGAAGTTCACACCAGCCAGATCAACGATCTCGCCATAGGCGGCAGTCTTTTCAGTTGCATCAATCTTGAGCTGCTTCAGCGCATCAGTGACCCAACCAGAGCCAAAGCTTTCCCATGCAAGCATTTCGACATGACGCTCACCCAGCAAGTTCCACATCGCCATCTCATAGGCGCCTGTATCGGAGGCAGGTACGATGCCGATCTTGTAGTCAGCAGGAATGCCAAGAATTTCGCGGGTTGTTTCGATCGCTTCCAGCAGCTTTGCCTTGCCAGGAGCGGCACGGTGGCTGCGACCCAAAGGCGCGCCAGACAGCTTTGCCAGATCAAATGTGGGGGGTTTGGCGCAGGGGCCAGAAGAAAAACGCGGATTAGCCGGCCGCGTGGCCGGAGCAGTAATAGCCATTTATGCTACCCTCTCAGATAAAATGCCCTTCGTTGGGGAAGGGTGTCCCACGGATGCGTGTACGGGCCATTCCGTTCTGGCACAAGCGGGGAAATAGGGCTAAACCGCCGCTCGGTCGCCTTTTTGCGACGCCCCTGACGCTGATCGGAAACTTGGATATGTTTACCGCCGTTCTCTTGTGTGCGCCCGACATGCGCAATCTGGAACCATCCCTTGTGGAATCACTACGCAATGCGTGGGGTGGGGGTGATGCGATCTGGCTTAAGCCTGATGAGGCGGCGGAATTTGCGCTGGGTGTGATGCCTGACAATTTTGACGAGGTGTGGAGCAGCTGTCAGGCGATGGGTGTTGATCTGGTGATTGTTCCCACGAACGGACGGCGCAAGAAGATGCTGCTGGCCGACATGGACAGCACCATGATCAAGCAGGAATGTATCGACGAGTTGGCCGATGAGGCCGGTGTCGGTGCACGGGTCAAGGACATCACAGCACGCGCCATGAATGGCGAGTTGGATTTTGATGGTGCACTTCGTGAACGCGTGGGGCTACTCAAAGGACTGCCTGAGACTGTTATTGCAAAAGTATTGGTAGAGCGGATCACTCTCATGGGCGGTGGCAAAACGCTGCTTGCGACAATGAAGGCGCAGGGTGCATATGCGGCTCTGGTCTCTGGCGGGTTCACGGCTTTTACATCGCAAGTGGCAGGTGAATTGGGCTTTGACGAGAACCGCGCGAACACGCTTTTGGTGGCGGATGGCATGCTTACCGGTGAAGTTGGCATGCCGATCCTTGGCAAGCAGGCAAAGGTGGATGCGCTTGAGGACATCACCGCGCGCCTTGGAATTGTCGATGCAGATGTGATTGCCGTCGGGGACGGGGCCAATGATCTGGGCATGCTCGCCCGCGCGGGTATGGGCGTGGCGCTGCACGCCAAGCCTTCGGTCGCTGCACAATGCGATGTGCGCATCAACTTTGGTGATCTCACCGCACTCTTATTTGTGCAAGGCTACGCGCAGAGCGATTTTGTGACCTGAACCGCTCTACTGTGGGAGCTATCCCAGCAAACCAGCGGCGGGTTTCAGAATGCCAGTGGTCAAACCATCCCAGTTGGTGATCGGCTTGTTGATCCGCTTGAGCGTGGCGGGGTGATTGGCGTCCAGCATCCCAAGTCGCACCAGCAGGGCCGCAATCGCCGCTTCCGCCGCACGCGTGGTTCCACAAGCCGCTTTGAGCGCGATGCCAAGGCCGCGTTCGGGAATGATCGCGATAAAGAAACCCTCGGCGCCCGTTTTGAGCGCCACCTTGCCATCACACGCGCGCATCAATTCCGTACAGGCACGCCCCTCACCCGCAACAAGGTCGGGGTGCAAGCGCATCGCCTCATGCAACCGCGCCTCGGCGCTGCCCTCGGCGGCGCTGGCGAAATGAGCCATAGCGCGGGCCATGCCATGCAGCGATGTCGCGTGATTCGGGGCGGAGCAGCCGTCGATCCCAAAGCCGGGGCTGGTTTCGCCGGTGACCTCCTCAAAGGCCTCAAGGCAGGCACGCTGGACAGGGTGGTCGGGTGCGACATAATCCGCCCCGCCACCTAGGTGCTTGGACAGGGTTAGAAAACCCGCATGCTTGCCTGAACAGTTGTTGTGGATGCGGCATGGTTTCTCATGGGCGCGAATTTGCGCTTCCATAACGTCGCGGTCCCGCGATTCTTCGGTCCCACAGCGAAAATCATCATCGCTCAGGCCCAGCTCTTTTATCCATGCTCCGACGCCATCAAGGTGGATTTGCGCCCCTTGGTGAGAGGCGCAAGACAGCGCGAGTTGGCGGGTGCCAAGACCGAAAGCATCTGCCGCACCAGAGCGTATCAAGGGCAGCGCCTGAATCATCTTGGAGGAGCTGCGCGCCAGTACAATCGCCTCGGGATCACCCCAAGCATCAACAATTTGGCCCGAAGCGTCACAGGTGACGGCATGGCCTGAATGCACGCTTTCCAAAAACTGGCCACGCCAGATTTCTGCGAAGGGGGCGGGAGCGATCATAGTTGGGTCCTTTTTACAGCGATTATGGGCGAAAACCTGCCAATGCGGGGTTTCACCACTCGCGTCTTTCGCGTTATGGTGTTTGTTGTCGGTAAGAGCGTAAACCATTGTGAACGAATGGCCCAATCAAAAGCGGCCACGACAAGGTTTTGGATACACGTTGAGGCAATAGGACGGCTGGAGAGTTAGAAGAATGGCATTTTTGAAAACGGGTGTAGTGGCAGCACTGATGGCAAGCCTGATTGCAGGCAGCGCATGGGCGCAAAGCCAGAGCACCAACCGCGTAGCGGCAAAAACAGACTGGAGCGTGTTTGTAGAGGACAACCCAACCGAATGTTGGAGTGTTTCCACGCCCAAAGAGACAGTAAACTCACGCGATGGCCGTGTGGTTGCTGTGAACCGTGGTCAGACATTGCTTATGGTGTTCTATCGCCCCAGTGCGGGTGCAAAGGGTCAGGTCGCCTTTACCGGTGGCTATCCTTTTGCAAGTGGGTCGACCGTGAATATGAATATCTCGGGAAATTCATTTGAGTTGTTCACTGAAGGAGAGTGGGCGTGGCCTGCGACCACAGCTGACGATGCAAAGATCATTGCAGCCATGAAGCGTGGCGCGGATGCCAAGCTGACGGGCCGTTCGGGTCGCGGCACCCAAACAGAAGATACATTCTCACTGCTTGGCTTTACGGCTGCTGTTGAGGATGCAGGCAAACGCTGCGGCGGCTGATCTTTTGCAAAACCAATAGTACGGCTCTGCCCCCAAGGGCGGGGCCGTTTTCATTTCCGGCACCAAGCGCCTATATACTGCGCAACACCTTATAGGAATCGCTCTCATGTCCGCTCCCATTACCCAAGACGTCCATACCATGCCGCGCAAACTGCCCGAGGGGCCAGCGAACCTTGTGGGGATGACCCGTGCGGGGATGCGCGATGCATTGATCGCAATTGGCACGCCAGAAAAGCAGGCCAAGATGCGGGTCGGACAAATCTGGCAGTGGATCTATAACTGGGGCGTTCGCGATTTTGACGCGATGACCAACCTAAGCAAATCCTTCCGCGCCGATCTGGCCGCGCATTTTGTGGTCGAAGTTCCCGAAGTTGTAACCAAACAAGTGAGCGAGGATGGCACGCGCAAATATCTGGTGCGGATCGCAGGCGGTCATGAGGTTGAGGTCGTCTATATCCCCGAAGCGAACCGCGGCACGCTTTGTGTGAGTTCGCAGGTGGGTTGCACGCTGACCTGTTCATTCTGTCACACAGGCACCCAAAAGCTGGTGCGCAACCTGACAGCAGGTGAAATCATCGGGCAGGTTATGATTGCCCGTGATGATCTGGATGAATGGCCGAAAAGCGGGACGCGCACCGAGGACGCCCGTCTTTTGTCCAACATCGTTCTGATGGGTATGGGAGAGCCGCTCTATAACTTCGAGAACGTGCGCGATGCGATGAAGATTGCGATGGATCCCGAGGGTATCCAACTGTCGCGCCGTCGGATCACGCTCAGCACATCAGGTGTGGTGCCAGAGATTGCGCGCACGGCGCAAGAGATCGGATGCATGCTTGCTGTTTCGTTTCACGCAACAACGGATGAGGTGCGCGACACGCTGGTTCCGATAAACAAGAAGTGGAATATTGAAACGCTTCTGGATGCTCTGCGCGAATATCCCAAAGTCTCCAACTCCGAGCGGATCACATTTGAATATGTCATGTTGCACGGTATCAACGATAGCGACGAGGATGCACACCGCCTGATGAAATTGATCGAGGGCATCCCTGCCAAGATTAACCTGATCCCCTTTAACGAATGGCCCGGTGCGCCGTACAAACGGTCGTCGAATAACCGTATTCGTGCTTTCTCGGACATTGTGCATAAAGCGGGATATGCTTCCCCCGTGCGCAAACCGCGCGGTGAGGACATCATGGCCGCCTGCGGACAGCTCAAGTCCGAGACCGAGCGTGCGCGTAAATCAAAACGCCAGATCGAAGCGGAAACAGGCACCGCTCAACGCTGACGTGTAATCAGGGTTCAAAAACCTTTGTTCCGCCACAATCGGAGCCAAATCTTGCCACTGTGACTCCGCAGATTGCTTCCTGAGACGACTTAATCAGGAGAACGACAATGTCGATTATTATTAAGCAAGACGCCTTTGTTACCGACGAGGTAATGCAGATTGTAGCACGCGAACGCGCCGTGGCCCTGTCGGCCCGCGAATGGAAGCACCGCCTTGCTGGCTATGGCTATTCCATCCGCGATACCGAAGACGGCAAGCATGTTCTGGAAACACTGCCCCACCGTGTTGCTCTGTGTGAGCTACCCGACGAGCTGTTTCACTAAACCTCTGCCGATTGTTTACCGACCGGGAACACTTTCGCGCGCTGATGGCTCGCCCCAGTTTTCGATCAGGTCCATCGCTTCCTGAGCTGTTTCCACAAAACGGAACAGATCAAGATCCTCGCCAGAGATCGTGCCAGCATCGGCAAGTGCATCCCAATTGATGATGCTTTCCCAAAAGGCGCGACCGAACAGCAAGAACGGCACCCGCTCCATCCTGCCTGTCTGGATCAGGGTTAGTGCCTCAAACGTTTCGTCCATGGTGCCAAAGCCGCCAGGGAATACACAAATCGCTTTTGCGCGCATGAGAAAGTGCATCTTTCTGATCGCGAAATAGTGGAAGTTAAAGCACAGCTCGGGTGTCACATATTCATTCGGCGCCTGCTCGAACGGTAAAACGATGTTGAGGCCGATAGACACGCCCCCTGCATCCAAGGCACCACGGTTGCCTGCCTCCATCACACCAGGACCGCCGCCGGTGACGATCACATCATCACGTCCGCCGCTCTCCATTGATTTCAGCGTCATTAGCCGCGCAAATTCACGTGCTTCATCATAAAACCGCGACAGATCAGCCAGCGTTTTGGTGCGCGCTGCGTCCTTCTTCGATGGCTCGGGGATGCGGGCCCCACCGAACAGAACAATCGTTGAATCAATCCCGTATTCGTTCAGCATGACCTCAGGCTTGAGTAGCTCAAGCTGGAACCGCACGGGGCGCATATCGTCGCGGCACATGAAATCAAAGTCGTTGAAAGCCAGCTTGTATGCAGGAGATTGGGTTTGCGGCGTGACGGGCACTCCGTCGGCGGCAGTGCGATCTGTGCTGGCATTGCGCAACGGGTGTTGGTGTTTCTTGCTCATGTCTGTCCTCATTTTCCGACTGTTTTGTGCAACATGCACCTGATTGCGCGTATTGACTATCCGATAGTGTACTGCAGGTTCCATTGCGCGATTGCCCCTGCGCGGCGGTTAGGATTGCGCGATGCGCCCCGCCCGCGTATATCGCCCCCTAATCAATCTTAACTTAACGGAGTTCCGCAATGTCCAATGCCCAGCTTGAAACAGCCATCGAGGCCGCGTGGGATGCCCGCGATACGATTACCCCAGATACAAAAGGTGAAACCCGCGATGCGATTGAAGCCACATTGGCCGCGCTTGATTCTGGTTCCCTGCGTGTTGCAGAGCGTCAGGAAAATGGCGACTGGCATGTAAACCAATGGGCGAAAAAGGCGGTTCTTCTGGGCTTTCGCCTTCAGGATATGGGCGAGCAGTCTGGCGGCCCACAAGGCTCCAACTGGTGGGACAAAGTAGATAGCAAGTTCAAAGGCTGGGGTCCGGCAGAATGGAAAGCTGCGGGCTTCCGCGCTGTTCCTGGCTCCATCGTGCGCAAGTCGGCGTTCATTGCGCCCGGTGCCGTGCTGATGCCGTCCTTTGTAAACCTAGGCGCGAACGTCGGTGAAGGTACAATGGTCGACACATGGGCTTCTGTAGGTTCCTGTGCGCAGATCGGTAAGAATGTGCACCTGTCTGGCGGTGTAGGCATTGGTGGCGTTCTGGAGCCGATGCAGGCTGGCCCGACGATCATTGAGGACAACTGTTTTATCGGTGCGCGCTCTGAAGTTGTTGAGGGCTGCATCGTCCGCGAAGGCTCGGTTCTGGGCATGGGTGTTTATATCGGCCAGTCGACCAAGATCCTTGACCGCGAAACGGGCGAAGTTATGTACGGCGAAGTGCCGTCAGGCTCGGTTGTGGTTGCAGGCTCTATGCCTTCCAAGAACGGTGTAAACCTCTATTGCGTTGTTATCGTAAAGCGCGTGGACGAGAAGACACGCTCCAAAACCTCCATCAACGAACTGCTGCGCGACTGATGCGACTCTTCCCGCTCATGCTTTTGCTGTCCATTACGGCGGCTACGGCATGGGCGGGACCCTATGACGGCCGCTACAGGCCTGACCATTCAATTGGTGATAGCTGGGATTGTAAGCGCGTTGGAAAAGATGGCGGTGCAATCCTTCTAACGTCCAACATTTTCTTTGCCGTTGGTAGCCGCTGCAACTTGCGCGACCCTGTCAGGGTAAGCGGAATGGATGCTACCCTATACAGTGCAATATGCCGCGCAGATGGGGAGCCATGGGAACGCCGTATCGTGATCATGAAAACCGAAAATGGCATCGCTGTCGTCAAAAGCGGTGCGCGGATCAGTATGCTACGCAAGTGCGAGTAGGCTTTTCAAACCATCGTTGACCGTCTAGGTCTGCACTTCATCTGCGCTGGGGAACAGGCCAATGACTGACGAAAAGAAACCAAAAAAAGTATCACGCCAACAGGTCTATACCTTGCTGGTTGAAATCGGCCGCAAGGCAGGTGATGGCCTGCCCGAAAAGGCGACTGGTGCTGCGCTCATGTGCTTTGCTTCTGGCATTGATGAGGCCGAGGCGGTGCGTGAGACGGTGGCTATTCTCAAACAGGCAGATACCGCACCGCTTGATGTGACAGGCTACGGCACACTGGCCGAGCGTGAGGCGGAAGGCGACGAGATCGACGATGAAGAGCGCGCCCTGATGATGCGCGCCCTTGATGAGAATTCAGTCATTATCGCCCAGATGACGCCGTTCTTTGACTAGGCCGCGCGGCGACGCGAAAAATGTTCAAGCCGCACGTCGACGCGCGAGGTGGATCGCCTCATACCATTTGAGCACCTTATGCGAGGGCGCTTTGTGCTCTGGCAGATCGTTGCGATCCACGCCGAACATCACACTTGAAGCGAGTTGGTGACTGTCACGGCGAATACGCCCGATATAGAGACTTTCCAACGGCGCACCGCCCGCAAGGATGGGCTCGTGATTGGGCAGGATAAGCTGGGTATAATTTACCAGATGACCGCACGGCTCTGTCCGCGCGGCAAACCCGTTGACCAAGTGGCGCGCAGGGGTGAGCACGCTCTCGCAAGCGAAAAGATATTCGACCTCTGGCCCGTCAATCACCACATGCTGCTCCGGTGCGATGATGATGTCGTCCTGCAATCCAAAGTAGGGCGCACGCATGCGGATCGGAGCATAGCTGCCGCGTGCAGGCACACTGCGGGAGACGGTTTGAAGCACGGGCACCACATCACCGCTAACGGTGTAAACAATATCGCCCCGCTTTAATGTTCCAGCGTTGCGATAGCCCCAAGGCGTCGCAATAGGCGTGTCGGGTGACAATGTCGGGCTGGCGCCAATTGGTTCAATCTGATCCGACAAGGCTGCAAAAACCATATCGGGTGCATAGTTTTGCTGTCCACGCCCCAGCATCAGATCACGTAGATCATCGAGGGTGAGCGAAAGTGGATTTTCCACAGCAACACTCGTCGCTGTTGTCTCGCCCGCTTGTTCCAGCGTGAGACGACCCCAGTTATATTTCGTATCCCACGCATAGGTCAGACGCAGGATTTCGGCGCGGCCTGCGTTCTTGTGGGCAATCGCGGCATGGGAAATCTGTTCGCCCTGCACATGAACCATAGCAACGCCACCACCGGGGATCGCTTGGAACACAAGGCTGCGGTGGGTGGGGTGCGGATTAGTATAGCCGAACAAAACCTGTGGTTTGCTGTCTTCAGAAACTTGGGCCTCGAATACGATGCTGCCACGGGTCAACTCCTCGGTTGGCCTGTCCACCATAATCGGCGTGCTACGCTTTTCATGGCCAAGGCCACGGAGGGACAGGCGGCGGTCAGTGTGATCGGTAATTGCAAGCCAAGTCATTCAAGCCACCTTCGCGGCGCGCAACAGCTCCGCCTCATATCGTTTCAGAGTACGGCGCGCGGCAACGGGATAGCCTGCACCGGTTTCAGGGTCTAATTCAGGAAAAATGCTATAGATCTCTTCGACCACTTCCGCCTCGAAGCTGGACGCGGTTTGTGGGCCGGGTAGGAAGCTTTCAGTCTCTAACCCTTCGGAAAACACAACTTGATGGCGGTCAAACAAAAGATGGACATAGGTAACGTCACCGCCTTCGCGCCGCGTAATTGAGTGGTCGTTGACCAGATCACGCGCCGCAACCAAGACTTCGGATTCGCCAAAAAGCAGCTCGGCAAGAACGTCCTTGATCAAAACGCGGTGTAAAGGCGAGACCAGCAAATCGCAGTGCTGGCCCAACGTATTCGCACGGATATGGATGGGCGCAAAATTACCTTTGGCCTTCACTTTTCGCGATCCGATCCAGCGTAGTGCTTGCGCACCATCGTCTTTTGTCATCACCAGATCACCGGGTTTCAGCTGCTCTGCGCGGCGATCCCCGTCCGGTGTCGCGATGAGGGTGCCCGCCACAAAACAGGGGACTGACGTTGCATTCACAAAGCCAACATCGGTGTTGGTGCCATTGTCGACTGTGTAGGTAAAGTTAAAGTCTTCTTCGTCCCCGTCACCCACAATGCTGAAGGTACCATCGGCGTTGAGGGTCACCTGCTGGCCTGTTGGCAGGGTGATCGCTGTGCCCACTGTCGCAGGTTGGCCATTGATGTGGGTAATTTTCATCATACTGCCCGTCGGGCCGTTGTTGATGTCGTTCGCCAAGACGTCCAACGTGGTCGTCCCGTCCGGATAGACGTTTACATCATCGGATATGGCAACCAGTTGCGTTTGTACGGAGCCGCCTGCAATCAAAACATTCGAATCGTATTGGCTGTCGCCCACGTCCGCGATGGCGATCCGAATGGAGTTGGTCTGACCCGCGTTTAACACCATGGTCAGCGTCAGCGTGATGGTAAACCCGTCCATCTCTGTGTTGAACGCATCCGTGGTATTGTCGTTGTACATGTTGATGTTGTTGGTGGTCGAGATGTTGAAAGGGTCAGTTTCACCAACGCCCACGTCATGCTCAACTAATGTGCCATTGATCCAGACGCCAAAGAAATCCTGATAAATCGAGTTGGCAAATTCAGGGTATTCCTCGGAGGAGAAGACAAACTGCATCGTCAGAATGTCGCTGTCAGGAATGAAATCTACGTCAAGGGTTGCCGCGTCATATGTATTGCCGCCAGCGGCGGTATTGTACTGGCTGAAATTGTCTGTTCCCGAGATGTTTGTTGATGTGCTTGTGGATTGGTTTGGGTCTGCGCCGACGGTATTGCCATTCCCGCCGTTCCCGTTCCCGTTATTCCCGTTTCCGTTCCCGCCACCGTTTCCATTATTGGTACCGTTTGCGTTTCCATTGTTGCCGGTGCCATTTCCGCCATTACTGGTAGTGGCGGCATCATTTGTGAAATCTTCGGCTTCACCTGTAGACATAATGACACCAGTTGGCCCAGGCACCACGCCTGGCGATGTTGTATCGCCGCCGCTGTAAATTCCGGCACTGTCGATATCACTGTAATAGGTCGCGCCCGTTACGGTCACACCATTGCCGAAAATCTCGTTCGCCATATCGAGTGCGGTCGTACCTTCACGTACCGTTTCAATCGGGAGTTCCGATGCTGCTACCATGTCACTGCCTCAAACCTTTAAATGAGACAGCACACGCACGCAGCTGGACAGGGGTAATCCCCCATTCCAAATTTGTCTGTGTTCAGACGATTCCGCCCCTGTTTTCAGGTGTTGGAACTGCTTAGGCCCTGCCTCGGGTCAATTATTATTCCTCCAAACTACCACAATTTTGACATAAATGAAGTGGGATTCGGCACAGTTGCAGGGGCTGGCACTTTTTGACCACAGCAGGGATAAAGGTAGCGAATGCCAAGAGGAGCTTTTCATGTCGCATACATCCCCGATTGATCCCGTTGAATTAACGGCAGCATTGGTCCGCTGCCCTTCGGTCACACCTGCGGATGAGGGGGCGCTTGATATCCTGCATGACTTGTTGACGGATGCCGGCTTTTCCTGCGCGTGGGCGGACCGTGGCGACATCCGCAATCTGTTTGCGCGTTGGGGCAGTCCGGGAAACACCCGTAGTTTCGGCTTTAACGGGCATACCGATGTGGTCCCCATTGGCGACGAAGCTGCGTGGACGATGCCCCCTTTTGGCGCCGAGATTAAGGACGGGATCATGTATGGCCGTGGCACAACAGATATGAAATCGGGTGTTGCTGCTTTTGCCGCCGCAGCTGTGGATTTTGTGCGCGATACACCGCCCGACGGCTCCGTGGTGATCACGATCACGGGCGATGAAGAGGGCGAAACCGTTGACGGGACGTTGGCCCTCTTGGAATACATGGAGAAGAATGGTGAGCGTATGGACGTCTGCTTGGTGGGGGAGCCGACCTGCCCCAACACCATGGGCGAAATGATCAAGATTGGTCGCCGTGGCTCCATGACGATAAAATTTCGCGTGGTGGGCAAGCAGGGCCACTCCGCCTATCCGCACCGCGCCAACAATCCCCTGCCTGCGATGATGCGCCTGATGGACCGACTGGCCAGTCACGAGTTGGATCAGGGGACAGATCATTTTGATGGCTCGACACTAGCCGTGGTGACGGTGGATACGGGCAATCCCGCCACCAATGTCATTCCTGCGGAATGTTCCGCTACGGTCAACATCCGCTTTAACGATACCCATTCCGGCGCCAGCCTAAGCGAATGGATCGAGAACGAAGTTACCACCATACGCGAAACCTTTGGCGTGCAGATCGAAACGCAGATCAAGATATCTGGCGAAAGCTTTATCACGCCTCCAGGTGAGTTATCTGCGATGGTGTCAAAGGCAGTGGAGGCCGTGACAGGCGTTAAACCCGAACTGTCCACCACAGGCGGTACATCGGACGCGCGTTTCGTGAAATCGCATTGCCCTGTTGTGGAGTTCGGCCTTGTAGGTCAGTCAATGCACCAAGTGGACGAGCATGTGCGCGTCGAACATATCCATGAACTCAAGACGATTTACACCCGCATCCTTCAGGACTATTTCGCTTGATCGAAATTGCCGAAACTGATGATCGCTCAACCTGTTACGCGCTGCGTCATACCGTGTTTGTGGAGGAGCAAGGCTATACAGCCGAGGGTGAAGTCGATGATCTGGACCCGTTCAGTCATCACATTTTGGCCCGCGAAAATGGCACACCGATTGCGACCGCTCGGGTCCATCTGGAGGGTGATACGGCAAAGATTGGCCGCGTTTGTGTGATTGCTGCGCGGCGTGGGATTGGCCTTGGCGCAGACCTTATCGATGCTGCCGTTGCTTTGGCCGCCCAAAAAGGAGCGATCCGCGCAATCCTCGGTGCGCAGATCCACGCGATTGGGTTCTACGAAAAGCTAGGGTTTGCACCCTATGACCCCCCCTACGATGATGAGGGCGAGCCACATCAGATGATGGAACTTACACTTTGAAACGCACGCTTGTGGTGATGCTAAAAGAACCCCGCGCGGGCCGCGTCAAAACGCGCTTGGGGCGCGATATTGGTATGGTCGCGGCCGCATGGTGGTTCCGCCATCAGGTTCGCGGCTTGCTCCGCCGTATCGAGGACCCGCGTTGGGACGTGGTACTGGCCGTCTCGCCCGACCGCAGCGGGTTAATGTCGAGGGTTTGGCCGACACGTCTGCCACGTATGGCGCAGGGCCATGGCGATCTGGGAGAGCGGATGGGGCGAGCATTACGTGCGCCACCCCTTGGCCCCGTTTGTGTGATTGGTGGCGATATCCCCGATATTAATACTAAACGCATCGCCGAGGCCTTTGCCGCGCTGGGCAATCATGATGCCGTGTTCGGCCCAGCGCCGGATGGCGGCTACTGGCTCATCGGCTTGCGGCGTCTTCGTGCCATTCCGTCAACCCTCTTTGCGGGTGTGCGCTGGTCCACGGAACACGCGCTAAGTGATACGGAGGCGAGCTTGCCCGATCACCGCATCGCCCACGTGGTGACACTTAATGACGTCGATACCGTTGCAGACCTAAAATAATGTGACGCCGCCTTATGCGCGTGCTACCTCCACTCCCATGAACAAAATCTCAACGAAAAAAGAAGTGCTCGACTGGATCGAGCAGAACCCCACCCTGACGGCCAAGCGTGACATCGCCAAGGCTTTCGGCATCAAAGGGGCTGCGCGCATTGATCTCAAGCGTATCCTCAAGGAGCTGGAGGCCGAAGGCCATCTGGAAAAGCGTAAGAAGTCCTACAGCGATCCCGAGCGCCTGCCGCCCGTCAGCGTGCTAATGGTCACTGGCCCGGATACTGACGGTGATCTCTATGCCAAGCCGATGGAATGGGGCGGTGAAGGCGTCGAGCCTGTGGTTCTGATGATCCCCCGCGCCGCTGATCCCGCACTGGGCGAGGGCGACCGCATTCTGGCGCGGCTTACACTGGTGAAGGGCGAGGCGCATCACTATGAGGGCCGCCTGATCCGCCGCATCGGCAGCAACCCGAAAAAGATCATAGGCATCTTTAAAAAGCATGCCGAGGGCGGTCGTATTCAGCCCATCGACAAAGGTGCGGACAAAGAGTGGGCCGTGCCCTCCGACTTTACGGGCGGTGCCAAGGATGGGGAGTTGGTCGAGGCTGAACTTGCTGGTCCCAAAGGTCGCATGGGCCTGCCGCGCGCGCGCATAGTGCGGCGCTTGGGTGATCCTTCCGCACCCAAGGCGGTCTCGCTCATTGCGATTCACCAGCACAACATCCCTGACGATTTCCCCGATGATGTCATTGCCGAAGCCGACGCGGCCAAGCCAAAGGGCCTGAAAGGGCGCGAGGACCTGCGTGGACTGCCGTTGGTCACGATTGACCCGTCAGATGCCCGCGACCATGATGATGCGTGCTTTGCCGAGGCGGATACCGATCCTGCCAACAAAGGCGGGCACATCCTTTGGGTCGCGATTGCAGATGTCTCTGCCTATGTTGTGCCCTACTCCGCGCTTGACCGTGAAGCGCGTAAGCGTGGCAACTCCACATACTTCCCTGATCGCGTCGTGCCGATGCTACCGGACCGTTTGTCGGGCGACCTCTGCTCGCTTCACGAAGGGGTGGAACGTGCGTGTATCGCTGTTCGCATGGTGCTGGATGCGGATGGCAACAAGATCGCTCACGACTTTCACCGTGGCCTGATGAAATCCCCCGCAAGTCTTCATTACGAAGAAGTGCAGGACGCAATCGACGGAACACCCAACGCGCGCACAGAGCCTTTGTTAGAGACTGTTATCAAGCCGCTTTATGCTGCTTATGCCGCCTTGGTCGCGGCGCGAGAGCGCCGTCAACCGCTCGACCTCGATCTGCCAGAGCGGCGGATTGAGCTTACTGATGATGGCAAGGTCCGCTCCGTCAATTTCCGCCTGCGGCTGGATGCCCACCGCCTGATTGAAGAATGTATGGTGCTGGCAAATGTTGCTGCTGCCGAGACTTTGATCGCCAAGAAAACGCCATTGCTGTTCCGAACTCATGAGGAGCCAACGCCAGAGAAGCTGGATGCACTGCGCGAAACTGCTGCGGCGTCGGGCTATACGCTGGCCAAGGGCCAAGTGCTGCAAACCGCACACCTCAACCGCTTGCTAGAGCAAGCGGCAGGTTCGGACGATGCGGAGTTGATCAATATTTCCACCCTGCGTTCCATGACTCAAGCATACTATGGCGCGGACCAGATCGGCCATTTTGGCCTTGCGCTGCGCTCGTATGCGCATTTCACCTCTCCCATTCGCCGCTATGCGGACCTGATCGTGCACCGCGCACTGATTACTGCGCATGGCTGGGGCAAAGATGGCCTTTCGCAGTATGACATCGCTGATCTTGAGGCCACTGGTGCGCATATCTCGGATACCGAGCGCCGCTCGATGATTGCCGAGCGGGACACGACCGATCGCTACCTCGCGTCCTATCTGTCAGAGCGTGTTGGTAGCGAAATGACGGGCCGCATCAGCGGCATTGCGCGTTTTGGCGCATTCGTAAAGCTGGACGAGACTGGCGCGGATGGCCTTATTCCCATGCGCAACATCGGGCAGGAGTATTTCCACCACGATGCAGATGCAGGCACTTTGATGGGGGCCGATACGGGTATGACCATTGGTTTGGGTCAGCGTGTCACTGTGCGTCTGTCAGAAGTTACTCCTGTGACAGGTGGAATCGCGCTGGAACTTCTTGAGATCGAAGGGGAGGCGATGCCGCAAGGCCGCCAAAGCCCCGCAGGCCGCAGCCCCCGCCGCAAAGGGGCGAAGGCCAAAGGCAAGAAAGCCGCGACCAAGCGCAAGGTCACACGCAGCCGCCGCTAGCCCATCGCATCACTGCAGCGGTTGGTATAAGCGCTCAAAATTGGGTCATGCGCCACCCGCCGTGACAGAGGCGTGGGCACAGGAGCGCCAATGATCCCGCCAAGAATTGCGCCCACGCTGGCATCAGCGGCAGTGGGCGTATCGCCGAACAGAAACTGTTGCTCGCCCAGATGTGCCGTGATGGCCTGTAGGTCTGGTTCGATACGCGCCAATCTCTCTTGGACGGTAAGTCGGCCCAGCCCAAGGCCATGCATAGTCTTCATCAGGTCTTTACGCAATTTGGTCGTCACAAAGCCGCGAACTAGCGCGGGGAGGAATGCAAAATATTCCTTGCGAATGATCGCCCAGTTCGCTTCATCGCCCCAGCGGTCATATACCTGATGCCAATACATATGTTCCTCCGCCATGCGGATAAACGCGCGTGAGGCGCCTTTCTCACGCACAGTGAGCTTTTCATCAAAATCTCGTCCAAGCCCCTCAAGGTGGATTCGGATATTGTCGCTATCTGGCACGATGGTGCCATCGTCGAGCGCGATAGCGGGCAGCTTTCCATAAGGCATCTTACGCGGGTCATGCATGTCGTTGCGTGCCCATTGGGTGCCTGACATATTCAGCAAATACGCCGCCTTTGTGCAAAACGGGCTGTAGCTAAACTCGCCAAAACCCGCAGCAAATGTGTGGAGGGTGATCATCGCTGTTCCTTTCATTCAGTTGAGGCTTGTCTAACACGCGTTACTGACAGAAAATGGCAGTAAGGCGTGCGAAGGTTGGAGCGTTAGGGGAGAGACCAATGAACCGTACACACCGCCTGTTCCAACTGATGCAAACGCTGCGGCGCTTGCCTGCGCCTGTGACGGCTCA
>CAWVWS010000006.1:0-40927 GCA_963933905.1 uncultured Sulfitobacter sp. | reverse complement strand
GCTTTGCCAATCACGCCGCGTGTCACGTCACGGTCCACTTCAGCGAGTTGGGCGCGGTAGACATCAATATCCGATGCGGCCCGTGATCCCACTTGGCGGGTTCCGCCACGGATCACGGCGCTGACGAGGATAAATGCAACCATCAGCGTGATCGCGATTGCGACAATCCAGAAACTCACCATGATGACCGATCTCCCGTTATTCTTGTCTCATGTAGTACGCACAGCCCGCGATCAAAAGAGGGCAAAACCATTCCCGCGACGAATAGACCCTGTCCGATTATGCCTGCTTGCGGCGGATGTCGCAAAATTGATAAAGAGTGCCGCGCGGGGTATCCTCTTTTCCGGCTGTTCCCCCATGTAGAAGTCACGGGTTTCAAAACGCCCCGATTCCATTCTGTATCTGCCCACGATATGCTCCAAGGACACCAGCGATGAAAAAATACTCCGTATTTGCAGTGGCACGCGAAGCGATGCGCCATCACACAGGCTGGACCCGCGCGTGGCGCGATGCGGCCCCCAAGAAACACTATGACGCGATCATTGTCGGGGCAGGGGGGCACGGCCTCGCAACGGCCTATTATCTGGGTAAGAACTTTGGCATCACCAATGTGGCAATCCTTGAAAAGGGTTGGCTGGGTGGCGGCAACACAGGCCGCAACACGACGATCATTCGCTCCAACTATTTGCAGGATCCATCCGCCGCGATCTATGAAAAGTCCCGCTCGCTCTATGAGACGATGTCGCAGGATCTCAACTATAACGTGATGTTTTCCCCGCGTGGCGTCATCATGCTTGCACAAACTGAACATGAGGTGCGTGGCTACAAACGCACGGCCCATGCCAACATGCTCCAAGGGGTGAAGACGGAATTCATCTCCCCCGCAAAGGTTAAAGAGCTCGTGCCGATCATCAATCTCGACGGTCCCCGCTATCCCGTTCTGGGCGGCTTGTGGCAGGCGCGTGGCGGTACGGCGCGGCATGATGCGGTTGCTTGGGGCTATGCGCGTGCCTGCTCCGACATGGGCATGGACGTGATCCAGCAGTGCGAAGTTACGGGCATCCAGCGGATCGGTGGCAAAGTCACCGGTGTCAGCACCACAAAAGGCGATATCGGCTGTGACAAGCTGGGCATCGTGGTCGCGGGTCACTCTGGCCATCTGGCCGATATGGCGGGTTTCCGCATGCCCATCGAATCTGTTGCCCTTCAGGCGCTGGTCTCCGAGCCGATCAAGCCCTGCATGGACGTTGTCGTCATGGCCAACACGGTCCACGGCTACATGAGCCAGTCTGACAAAGGCGAAATGGTCATCGGCGGCGGCACCGACGGGTACAACAACTATACCCAGCGCGGCTCGTTTCACCACATCGAGGAAACCGTCCGCGCGCTGATCGAGACGTTCCCCATGGTCTCCCGCCTCAAAATGCTGCGCCAATGGGGTGGCATCGTGGACGTCACTGGCGACCGCTCCCCCATCCTGTCCAAAACGCCCGTTGACGGCGTGTTTATCAACTGCGGCTGGGGCACAGGCGGTTTTAAAGCCATTCCTGGATCAGGTTGGGCTATGGCAGAACTTATGGCCAAAGGCCGCTCGCCGCTCACCGATGCCTTCGGGATGGAACGCTTCACCGAAGGCCGCTTTATCGACGAGAGCGTTGCTGCAGGGGTGGCGCACTAATGATACTAGCGGTCAAATCCGGAAATGCGGTGGACAGTGGCATCTTCGGCATGGATCTGGGCAGCATCCGTATGCGGACCGGGGCGCGCCTGCGAATTCTGGTCGTGCTTGAGCAGGTTGCGTTTGCTTTTTCTCTCGAAGAGGGCAATCGCCACGCCAATTACTGCAAAGGCGACGACAATCGCGAAAATAAATTCCATCGACCTGATATGGGCGTAACCCCCCGAAATTACAAGTTTGGAGCTTCTTCATGCTAATCGTATCTTGCCCCAATTGCGGCATCACCGCCGAGGAAACCGAATTCCATGCCCATGGCGAAGCGCATATCACGCGTCACACGGTAGGCTCGTCCGATGACCAGATGGAAACCTATCTGTTCATGCGCAAGAATCCGAAGGGGGTGCATTTCGAGCGTTGGCGTCACCAGAACGGTTGCGGCAAGTGGTTCCATATGGCCCGCGATACGATGACTTTGGAAGTCTTCGGCACCTACGCGGCCCAGACCTACAGCCCGCCTGAAGACCTCTTGGCCGAAATCGACGCAAAACACCCCGGATGGCGGGACGCATCATGATGCGTCTCTATTTTGCCTTTAAACTCATTGCGCCCTCACACCCTACGCTGGAGCTAACTTTATGAGCACCCGTCTCGCCACAGGCGGCCGCCTGATCAACAAGTCCAACACGGTGAAGTTCCGCTTTAACGGCAAGCATATGCGCGGCTATGAGGGCGACACGCTGGCCTCTGCCTTGCTTGCGAATGACCAGATGCTGGTGGGGCGGTCGTTCAAATACCACCGTCCGCGGGGTATCGTGGCCGCAGGTCCGGAAGAGCCGAACGCACTTGTAAACCTTGGCTCAGAAGGCAAGTTCGAGCCGAACGCCCGTGTCACCACGACCGAGCTGTTTGACGGTCTGCGCGCCGAGAGCCAGAACCACTGGCCCAGCCTTGAGTTCGACGTGGGCGCGATCAACAAGCACCTGAGCCGCTTCTTACCCGCTGGTTTCTATTACAAGATGTTCATCCATCCACGTCCCCTGTGGAAGCACGTCTATGAGCCGATCATCCGCCATTCCGCTGGCCTTGGCCGAGCGCCAAAGGCGCGCGACGAGGACACCTACGAGCATTTCTATGCCTTCTGTGACATTCTGGTGGTGGGCGGCGGTGTTGCAGGGCTGGAAGCGGCCCGTGCAGCAGCGCTGTCAGGCGCGCGTGTTATCGTGCTGGAGCAGACGGCCCATTGGGGCGGTCGTACGCCTGTAGACGGCGGCGAGATCGACGGCAGTCCCGCGCAGACATGGATTGATGCCACACTTGCGCAGCTGGCAGGCATGAAGAATGTCACTCTGCGCACCCGCACCATGGGCGCAGGGGTGTACGACCACGGCTATGTGCTGGGGTATGAGCAGCTCACCGACCATGATCCAGATAAGGGCGGTCCGCGTCACCGGCTTTGGCGTATTCGTGCGGGTCACGTGATTACAGCTACGGGCGCGATTGAGCGTCCGCTGAGCTTTGCAGGCAATGACATCCCCGGTGTGATGCTGGCGGCTGCTGTGCGTGACTATGTGGTGAATTTCGGTGTTTCCGCAGGCGACCGCACAGTTGTTGTGACCAATAATGACGATGCCTACCTCACGGCCTTTGCGCTCAAGCATGCCGGCCTTGATGTGCCGGCCATTCTGGACGCGCGCGACCTCGAGCAAGACAGCGATGTGATGGCGCAGGCCCGTGCATTGGGCATCCGCGTGATGATGGGTCATGCTATCTCCTCCATCAAAGGGGGCAAGCGTGTGACTGGTGTCACTGTCTGCGCTCAGGCAGGCGAAGGCGCCGTTCTGGAAGAAATTGATTGCGATGCAGTTGCCATGTCAGGCGGCTGGTCACCCGTAGTACACTTGTGGTCGCATTGCGGTGGCAAGCTGACGTGGGACGAGGCAAATGCCTGTTTTAGCCCCGATCCCGATCGCCCGCCAAAAGGTGCGGACGGGGGGCAGTTTGTCTCTACAGCAGGAGCGGCCTCTGGCACGTTCCAGCTTGATGATGCGCTTAACGATGCCTTTGCAGCTGCGGATGGTACCCTGCGCTGTCTGGGCATGAGACTGCCGCGTGAGGCCAAGGCCTCCAAAGGGTCACGCCGAACCGAAGCGCCCATGGCCCCCGTCTGGCTCATGCCGCAGGGCGCAAGTGTAAAGCTGCGCGAGAAAGCATGGCTGGACTACCAGAACGATGTCAAAGTTTCCGATGTGCGCCTTGCCGCACAAGAGGGTTTTGTCTCGGTCGAGCATGCAAAGCGCTACACCACCTTGGGCATGGCAACAGATCAGGGTAAGTTGAGCAATATCAATGGACTTGCAACCTTAGCTAATGCATTGGGTGAGGCGATCCCGAATGTTGGAACCACCACATTCCGCCCTCCGTATCATCCGATTTCTATGGCTTCTATCGGCGGTGAAGCGCGCGATGCGGTGTTCCAGCCTATCCGCCGCACACCAATGCACGACTGGCACGAAGCCAACGGTGCGGAGTGGGAGCCCGTTGGCCAATGGCGCCGTCCCTATGCTTACCGCCGCGGGGGTGAAAGCACCCATGACGCTGTGAGCAGCGAGGTTAAAAACGCCCGCGAGAACATGGGCCTGCTCGACGCTTCCACATTGGGGAAGCTGATCGTGAAAGGGCCGGACGCGGGCCAGTTCCTCGACATGCTCTACACCAATATGATGAGCACGCTGGCGATTGGTAAATGCCGTTATGGCCTCATGTGTAACGACAACGGTTTCCTGATCGACGACGGCGTTGTTGCGCGCATCGACGAGGATACGTGGCTGTGCCACACCACCACGGGCGGCGCTGAGAGCATCCACGCCCATATGGAAGAGTGGCTGCAAACCGAATGGTGGGACTGGAAGGTCTATGTCGCGAATGTGACCGAGCAATATGCCCAGATTGCCGTAGTCGGCCCCAACGCCCGCAAAGCGCTGGAGAAACTTGGCGGTATGGATGTCTCAAAAGAAGCGCTTGGCTTTATGGAATGGGCAGATGGCGAGATTGGCGGCTTTAAGTGCCGCGTCTATCGCATCTCCTTCTCGGGTGAGCTGTCTTACGAGATTGCCGTTGACGCAAGCGTCGGACTGGCCTTCTGGGAGGCGCTGATGGCTGTTGGTAAGGATCTGGGCGTCAGACCTTATGGCACCGAGGCCTTGCATGTTCTGCGCGCCGAAAAAGGCTTTATCATGATCGGGGACGAGACGGATGGCACAGTGATCCCACAGGACCTCAATTTGCATTGGGCGCTGTCCAAGAAGAAAGAGGACTATCTGGGCAAGCGCGCGCATCTGCGCTCCCATATGGCTGATCCGAACCGCTGGAAACTGGTGGGACTGGAGACTGTTGACGGTGCGGTGCTGCCGGATGGCGCTTATGCCGTTGGCACGGGCAAAAACGACAACGGACAGCGCAACATGATCGGTCGCGTCACCTCCAGCTATTATTCACCGACCTTGGACAAGGGGATCGCGATGGGGCTGGTCCACAACGGCCCTGACCGCATGGGCGAGGTCCTTGAGTTCCCTGGGACAGATGGCAAGACCTATAGCGCGCGGATCGTGGATCCGGTGTTCTACGATAAAGAAGGGGAAAAGCAGAATGTCTGATCCGGTATCCGCGTTGAAGAACGCCGCCTATGCCTCTGGTATTTCGACGATAACCGAGCTTGATCTCAAAGGGATGATTACCCTGCGCGGGGACATCAATTCCCGCGGTGTGCAAAAAGCGGCGGTTGATGTTTCTGGTGCCAAAATGCCTGCGCCGCGCCATTGCGTAATTGATGGGGACGCAGGCCTTGCGTGGATGTCACCTGACGAGTTGCTGCTCATGTGTCCCTACGCGCAGGCCAACGCAACGCTGGCGGAATTGACCGGCAAGCTGACCAAAGTGCATGCCCTTGCTGTGAATGTCTCTGACGCACGGGCCGTTTTCGAAGTGCGCGGACCCCATGCTCGCGAGGTCATGGCAAAGCTGTCGCCTGTCGATCTTGCGCCCGACCAGTTCAAAACCGGGATGTTCCGCCGCACGCGGCTGGCGCAGGTGCCTGCGGCCTTCTGGATGCCGGAGGAGGGCGTGTTCAATGTCGTTTGCTTCCGCTCTGTCGCGCAATATGTGTTTGACGTCTTGAGCGTGGCAGCACAGCCGGAATCAGAGGTTTGCGTATTTTAAAGGCTCCGCGTGCTTCAAGCGCGAATGGCTATGGTTTTGGCACACATTTTTAGGGCGTCCCGTTTTCGTTCGGTGCGCAAAGCTGTGATGAAACAGGCAGGGCATCTGGCGGGATTGGCCAGCGTGCCCCGCAATTTCCATACCAATTCTTGAGGTAGTCCAAGTTCTTTGACCTGCGGACCTTGACGAGCGTAGTTATAGCACTCCATCTAGAGGAGATAGAAATGCCATTAATGGAGGCCCAAATGTCCTTTTCACTTCCCGATCTTCCTTATGCCCACGACGCCCTTGCTTCCAAAGGGATGAGCGCCGAGACGCTGGAATTCCACCACGATAAGCACCACAATGCTTATGTCACCAACGGCAACAAGGCGATTGAAGGCACCGAATGGGCCGGTAAATCCCTCGAAGAGATCATCAAAGGCACTTACGATGCCAAGGCTGTGGCCCAGAATGGCATCTTCAACAACATCTCCCAGCTGTGGAACCACAATCAGTTTTGGGAAATGATGGGGCCAAACGACAGCGCCATGCCATCCGAGTTGGAGAGGGCTCTGATTGAGAGCTTTGGCTCCGTTGACAAGTTCAAGGATGAGTTCAAAGCAGCAGGCGCAGGTCAGTTCGGCTCGGGCTGGGCATGGCTGGTGAAGGACACAGACGGCGGCCTGAAGGTCACCAAGACCGAGAACGGCGTGAATCCGCTGTGCTTCGGCCAGACTACGCTGCTGGGCTGTGATGTGTGGGAGCACTCCTATTACATCGACTTCCGCAATGCGCGCCCTGACTACCTGACGAACTTCCTCGACAACCTTGTGAACTGGGAAAACGTAGCGTCGCGCATGTGATCTTAGTGCGGCACTCCCGGTTACCTTTTGGTTCCGGGTGCCGAACAAAGCCAAAGGAAAGCCCCGCAAGCATCATGCCGCGGGGCTTTCTATTTGAGAGGTGAACAACGTTAGCCTGTGGATAAGTCGCCGTCCAATGCGGCCAGCACGGCCTGTGCATCAGGCACCCAAGTCAGAAAATTAAGCAGGCTTTCATCGGCAAATCCCCGTGCGGCAACATGGTTCATCAATTGCTTTAACGGGTCCCAGTAGCCATTTGTATTCACGATATAAATAGGTTTTTTGTGAAGGCCCAGCTGACGCCACGTGAGGACTTCGAACAGCTCGTCCAGTGACCCTGCACCACCGGGTAAAACGACCAGTGCATCGCAGTTCATGAACATCACTTTCTTACGTTCGTGCATCGTCTCGGTCACGATATAGCGGGTCAGGTCCGTCTTGCCGACTTCCCATGCGACCAGATGCGCGGGGATCACGCCGAAGGTATTTCCGCCTGCTTCTTGGGCAGCGCGGGCCACAGTCCCCATCAGTCCGACATCGCCTGCGCCGTACACCAGCCGCCAACCTTTGGCAGCGATGCCCGCGCCCAAGCTTTGCGCAGCGGTGGTAAAGGCAGGGTCATCCCCTGCGCGAGAGCCGCAGAAAACGCAGACTGATTTGGCGGGGGCGATTGGGGACATTGGATACTCCTGCATCACTTGTGAAAATAAATCGGGCATACAGATTGGTGTTTTGACCCGTGATAGCCTCTCAGGTAAAGAGGCTCAACGCAGGTGATAACTGCAACCTATTCGGGGAACGCTGTGATGAGCAAATTGATGACAGGCCTTGGTGGCAATACAGACGCGATTGTAGCCGGCGGTGGCATGATCGTGGCGCTGGCATTTGGCGCATATCTCGGCTTTGGCCGCGAGGGTGACGTGCGAGTTTCGACCGAAGCTGCCATGACCACTGAACCGCAGGCACCAGAGACCAAGTCCGAAGTGGATGCAGGCGAACAGGCCACTTCCCAAACGGCCGAAGCAACGTCTGCCAGCCCCAGCTTTGACGAGCTGCGCCGCGAGACGGATGGCACAACAATCATCGCTGGCCGCGCGGAGCCATTGAGTGACGTGAAAATTCTGGTGGACGGCGAAGAAGTTGCGACTGCAACAGCGGACAGTACTGGCGGCTTCGCTGCCATCGCCTCTCTGCCTGCAAAAGACACAGCGCAGGTTGTGAGCCTGTCATCGACCAAGGGGGAGGAGGTCACAGCCTCCACTGACGAGATATTGTTGGCGCCCTCGGTTGCGCCACCTGCGGCACAGGCACTCACCGAAACTCCGGCTGAGACTGTAGCGATAGAGCAATCCACGCCAACAGAAAACGAGACTGCTCCGACCGCCGCTCAGGAAACGGTGAAGGCCCCCCGCATCGCAGTGCTGAAGTCGGATGCCGAAGGGGTCAGCCTGCTGAACTCTATTGTGGCGAGTGAAGTCGCCTTGGACACGATCGGTTACTCAGAACTTGGCGAGGTGCAGCTCACAGGGCGTGCAAAGCCCGATACAGCGAAAGTGCGTGTGTATCTGGACAACCGTTTGGTCATCAGCTTGCCTGTTGATGCAGAGGGGCGCTGGCGCGGTGATTTACCGAATGTGGACGAAGGGGTGTACACCCTCAGAGTGGATGAGGTGAGCGCCCAAGGCACCGTGAGCAGCCGCGTCGAGACACCGTTCAAGCGCGAGTCTGCGGCGGTGCTGGAGCAGGCCGCTGCCAAGGCTGAGGGGCCGATCAAGTCCATCACCGTGCAGGCAGGGGCTACCCTGTGGGCGATTGCGCGCGACCGATATGGCGACGGAACGCTTTATCTGCGGGTTGTTGAGGCCAACGGGGACAGCATTCGAGATCCCGACCTGATTTATCCCGGGCAGGTGTTTGATTTGCCAAACTAAGGTGGTCCTTGGGCGATAGACATTCTATGTAGTGAATGCACCGCATAGGAACTTCCATGACCGCTGACAGAGCCCGACCCAACCCGAACGCGACCCCCCAAAAAGAAGCTGTGACCGAAGAAGAGATTGCCGCCGAGCAAGAGCGCCAGTCCTCCCTGCGGGTGCTGCGTAAAGTGGCGCCATATCTCTGGCCTGCTGACATGCCGTGGGTGCGCAAACGCGTGATCTGGGCGATGCTGGCGCTGATTGTCTCCAAGCTGGTGATTGTGGCCACGCCGCAGTTCTACCGCGGTGCCGTGGATGCGCTTGCGGGTGAGGGCGTGCCGATGTTCGCACTCGGCGCGATCAGCCTGACAGTTGTCTACGGGATTGCGCGGATGATGGGCGTCGGGTTCCAGCAATTGCGCGATGCGATCTTTGCCCGTGTGGCGCAGCGTGCCTTGCGGATGTTGGCTCTAGAGACATTCAACCACATTCACCGCCTCTCCATGCGCTATCATATGACGCGCAAGACAGGTGGCCTGAGCCGTATTATCGAGCGCGGTGTAAAAGGCGTCGATTTCCTGCTGCGGTTTTTGCTGTTCAGCATCGGTCCGCTCATCCTTGAGCTGTTGCTGATCGGGATCATCCTCACGGTGCAATTCGACGCGAGCTATATGCTGGTCGTGGCCGTGACCATCGCCCTGTATGTCTGGTTCACCTTTGCAGTGACCGAGTGGCGCGTAAAACTGCGCCGCCAGATGAACGATCAGGACACCGATGCCAATCAAAAGGCCATCGACAGTCTGCTCAACTATGAAACGGTGAAATATTTCGGCGCCGAGCAGCGCGAGGCCTTCCGCTATGACGGTGCGATGGAGAAATATGAGGAAGCGGCGATCAAGACGAACTACTCGCTCGCCTTCCTGAACTTTGGCCAAGCGGTAATTATCACGGGCGGCCTGATTGCCGTGATGGTGATGGCGGCAATTGGTGTGCAAAACGGCACGCTGACCGTAGGCGAATTTGTGATGATCAACGCGTATATGATCCAGATCACTGTGCCGCTGAACTTCCTCGGAACGGTATACCGCGAGATCAGGCAGGCCTTGGTGGACATGGGCCAGATGTTTGACCTGCTCGAACAACCCTCTGAAGTTACCGATAAACCTGACGCGGCCGAGTTGGCGGTCACGGGCGGTCAGGTGGAACTGGACAACGTGCAGTTTGCCTATAACGAGGACCGCCAGATCCTCAATGGTGTGAGCCTTGTTGCCGAGCCGGGGGAGATGATTGCGATTGTTGGCTCCACGGGGTCGGGCAAGTCGACGATCGGGCGGCTCTTGTTCCGCTTTTATGATGTACAGGGCGGCAGTGTGCGCATTGACGGTCAGGACGTGCGTGACGTGACCCAGAACTCGTTGCACCGCCAGATCGGTGTGGTGCCGCAGGATACCGTGCTGTTCAACGATACCATCGGGTATAACATCGCTTACGGTCGCGATGGCGCTACCCAAGCGGAGATCGAGGCGGCGGCCCAAGCAGCCCAAATTCACGACTTTATCAAGAGCTTGCCCGAAGGCTATGACACTTCCGTGGGGGAACGTGGGCTCAAGCTGTCGGGCGGTGAGAAGCAGCGTGTGGGCATTGCGCGCACCTTGCTCAAGGACCCGCCGATCCTGCTGCTGGACGAGGCAACAAGTGCGCTGGATAGCGAAACAGAACACGAGATACAGGACGCCTTGCGCCAAGCGGGGAAGGGGCGCACGGTCATCACCATCGCGCACCGCCTGAGCACGATTGCAGAGGCGGACCGCATTATTGTGCTGGAAAAGGGTGTGGTGGTCGAACAGGGGGGCCACGATGATCTGCTTGCGCAAAACGGACGCTATGCCAAGCTCTGGCAGCGCCAGCAAAACGAAGAGTGATCCCGCAGTCAGGCCCGCCAAATAGGCGGACCTGAAGATATTTTTGCGCCTGCGCCTGTGTCACGGTGAGTGCTTTGGAACAGGCAGGCAGTTTGTGCTGCGGCGTTACTTTGCTGCGACCGCCTTGCCCGTCAGCTTATCGAGCGCTCCGGTCATCATCTTGGGATAGGCAGCATCTGCGGGCAGGCCGTGCTCTGCGACAAGGCTGCTCGGGGCATGATAGGTCACATGCACAACACCTTCGGCATCGGCATCGGCCAGAACGCGCAGCGGCAGGTCAAGGCCTGCTGTTTGCGCATCCTGCATTGCAGGCGTGCCCAGTTTCGGGTTCCCGAAAATCAGCAATTGGGTCGGGCGTAACTCCTGCTCGACCTTCATCGCACCCGCAGCGTGATCGACACGGGCAAACACAGTTGCACCCGCCGCAGTCACCGCAGCTTCGAGCCGGTCCATGGTTTCCGAGACGGAGTGGGGGCTGGTCTTAGCGATCATCTCGGCATGTGCGGGGGCGGTGAGGGCTGCAATGCTCAAAACAGCCGCCGCGGTCAGGTTCTTGAAGGGAAGGGGCATCAGGAATCCTTTTATAAAATGTAGACATGGCAAAGCATAAGGCCCCCCGTAATCAATACGAGGGGCATTGTGTAACAATCAGGTTATGGTGCGTTATTCCGCCGGTTGGCTCGGCGTTCCAGGGCGCGTGAGATCGAGGGTCTCGTCACTCCACAGCAATTCACCCGTGCGCGAACGTTTTGCATCACGCTGGAGAGCCCAATCCCGTGCGGCGCGGCTTGCGCGGCCCATGGACATGCGCGCCAAGAGTTGCGCAATCCAGCCGACATAGGTGCTTGCCCAGACGCGGATCGCCAACAAGGAGGGTGTCAGGACCAGCGTGAGAACAGTTGCCACACCAAGGCCGAAGACCACTGCTGTGGCCAGCTGTTTCCACCACAGGGCGGTGGGGCTGTCGATGGTATAGCCGCCCTCGGCAAAGTTGAGCGAGAGACCGAACATCATCGGCGCAAGACCAGCCATGGTCGTGATCGTAGTGAGCAAGACGGGCCGGATACGCGCCTGCGCCGTGCGAATGATTGCCTCAACACGTGGCATATACTGGCTCAACTCCTGATAGGTATCGATCAGGATGATGTTGTTGTTCACCACAATGCCGGCAAGGGCGACAATCCCCGTGCCTGTCATGATGATCGAGAAGGTCTGGTCCATGACCAGCATCCCGATCAGCACCCCCGTTGTGGACAGAACCACAGCCACCAGAACCAGCACAGCGTTGTAGAAGGAGTTGAACTGCGCCAGCAGGATGATGAACATCAGTCCAAGCGCTGCGGTAAAGGCAGAGCTGAGGAAGGCCTGACTGTCCGCCTGATCTTCCTGATCGCCTGTCCATTCAAATGAAATCCCGTCGGGCAGGTCCGCTGTCTCGATCCATTTGGTGATTTCTGCAATCCGCTCGTTTGCGTTTACGGGGACAAGGCGCAGTTTTTGGGCCGAGTAATCCTCTTGCAAATCCATGTCAGCGGCTGCTGCTGTGCGGTCGGTGATCTTGTAGCGTGTCCCTTCAAGATCGCGGAAGTCATAGTCATCTCCCGCAGGGCGCAATGTGGCTAGGGTGGCGGCGGCTGCCGCATCTTCGCCTGCACGCGTTGCCGCAACGATCTTCATCAGACCCGGTGTGACATCAGCTTTCACATCCATATAGCGCTGCTGGTCGATGCGGCTGATCTCGGCCAGTTTTGGCACAGGAGTGCGTGTGATAAAGTTGGAGAGCGGGATCAACCCGTCAGGGGTGCGGACCTTGAGCGTGTCGAGGGTCGAGAGCAGGCGATCCTCCTCGGGCAGGCGAACACGAATTTCGATTTCCTCATCGGAGGTGTCCACCCGCATGGTATCGAGCAGCAAACCACGCGTCAGAAGCTGTACCATTGCGCCTACGCTTATAACATCCGCGCCATACTGGCCTGCCTTCTCCACATCGACGTCGATCTGCCAGTCGATGCCGGGCAAGGGGCGGGTGTCTTCGATCAGGACCAACCCCGGGACGTCATCAAAATGCGCACGCGCCATGGCAGTCGCTTCTACCAGATGGTCAAAGCGGTCGCCCTTGAAGCGCAAGTGCACAGGCTTGCCCGAGGCAGGACCACGGTCAAGCGAGAGCACTTCAATCTGGATGCCCGGAATATCGGACAACTGCTCGGTTAGTTCCGCGATAATGATGTCCCCGTCGAGTTCGGGGTTCATCATGCGGTCTTCCCACGCAATCGTCTCGAACTGGATTTGTCCGACAAGGTCTTTGGGCGCTTGGGAGCCGCCTGTGTTACTATCCAACCCGCCCTCACCGGCAAAGGCGAATGCCGTTGCAATGCCGGGATGGGCGATAACAACTTCTTCGGCCTGTCGCAGCAGATCGTCTTTTTCATTCAGCGACAGGTTCCCGCGGGCAAGCACATAGACGATGGCCTGCTCGGGTTCGGATTCGACAAAGAATTCGACGCCTTTAGAGTTATTGGAGAAGTAGATCACCGTTGTGCCGACAAAAACAAACACAGCACCAGCCATGACAAGGGGCATGACAGGGTTGCCGGCAATGATCTCGATCACGCGGCCAAATGGGGATCGTTTGTAGCCTGCGTTGATGCGATCGCTTTCCTTGCGGAACAGCTTGGACGCGAGCCACTGGCCCCATTTGCCAAAGCGCGTGAGGATCGCAAACACGGCCAGCAAGAACAGCATGAACCCGCCAAGGGCGACCAAGAGGACGGCAATACCTATCAGGACAAGGCCGAACACTTTGACAAAGGTCGGGATCACGGAGGAGAGCAGGTCGAGGCCGTCCATCATCGCAAACTGCGCGCCGATCCAGCCGAACAAGGTGCCAGAGGCCAGCAAGGACATGGCGGGAAAGATCATTGCGAATGCCGCAGGGAAAAGAAGGATGTGCAGATACGAGGGCAAGCTCGCAATCCGCTCCATATTTGCGGCCATCCACTGCTCCAGGCGGCCAGTGACGCCGCCCATAACGGGCAGATAGACAAGCGCCACAACCAGCGAGGCAGACAGCACAAAAATCAAGGTGACGGGTAGCATACCCATGAACTGCCCCGGCACACCGGGCCAGAACAGCATCGGCAAAAAGGCGCACAGCGTGGTCGCCGTAGAAGAGATCACAGGCCAGAACATCCGCTTGGCGGCCTCGACATAGGCGGCCATTGGGCCTTTGCCCTCTTGTTGTTTCTGGTCGGCGTATTCGACAACAACAATCGCACTATCCACCAGCATGCCCACGGCCAGAATGAGGCCGAACATCACGATGTTGGAAATCGAGATGCCCATGAGTGCCAGAAAAGCGAAGCAGAGCAGGAAAGACGTTGGAATGGCAAAACCAACCAGTAATGCTGCACGGATACCAAGAGCGCCCAGCACCACAATCATCACCAGCGCAATGGCCGTGAAAACGGAGCCCAAAAGCTGCTGCACCATGCTGTCCACAACGCGGCTTTGGTCATTGGAAGTGCCTACTTCGACAGCAGCCTTCAGCTCCTCTGGCCATTGCGCGCTGGCGTCGGCCACGGCGATCTTCACCGCGTTTGCAGTGTCGATTAGGTTGAAGCCTTTGCGTTTCACGACCTGAAGCGCCACAGAGGATTGCCCGTCAAAACGTGCTGTTCCAAGGCGGTCTTCGAAGGTCAGATGGATTTCGGCCAGATCACCCAAGGTGACCACGCGGTCCCCGTTGGTTTTGACGGGCAGGTTATATATATCACGCGGCTCATCAAAACTCGACGGGATTTTCACTGCGAAGGAGCCCGAGCGGCTCTCGACTTCTCCCGCTGCGATCAACTGGTTGTTGTTGCGCACCGTGTTGATCAGCTCATTCGCCGTCACGTCATAGGATTCCAGCTTGAGCGGGTCGATCAGCACTTCGAGCATTTCGTCGCGGTTGCCTGCGATACCCGCTTCAAGGACCGCTTCCATACCCTCAAGGTCATCCTGAAGCTGTTTGGCATAGCGCGCCATTGTCCGTTCCGGCACAGGTCCGGTGAGGTTCACGATGATAATGGGAAATTCGGAAAAGTTGATTTCGTTGATCGAATAGGTTTCCGCGCCATCAGGAAACTGCGCCTCGGCGGTGCCCATGGCATCGCGCACATCGGCGATGATGGAGGTTTTATCCCAGCCGAATTCAAACTCGAGTACCAGACCCGCATAGTTCTCGGATGCAGTGCCTGTCATTGTTTTGAGGCCATCCAGATCACTCAGCTCTGTCTCCATCGGCTTGAGCAGGAGTGTCTCCGCATCGGAGGCAGAAATGCCGGGAAAGGGCACGGACACAAAAAGTGCGGGGATTTCGATGTCGGGCTCACCCTCTTTTGGCAGGGTGGTATAGGCATAGGCCCCGACGACAAGGCTCAGCAGGATAAAGGCGATGACCATCCGCGCACGGGAGGCGGCCCAATCAACAATACCCGTCATTGTGTCACCTCACGCATTGTCGGCGCGACTTCGACGCCCTCGACCACATATTCCTGACCGACAACGATAATCGTTGCTTCCTGAGGCAGACCCGTGACCCATGCGCCGTTGATCGTATCGCGCACCAATGTGATTTCGTGGAATTCTACGATGTTGGCTTCACCCACCAGCCGCAAACCCAAGGCGCCCTCGTCATTGAGGGTCAACGCGCTTTGCGGCACCAGATGGGCATTTGCACCGTCAGAAGATATTAGGATTTCAGCGGTCTGGCCGTCGCGGATCGCAAGGTCGGGGTTTGGCACTTCGATTTCGGTCAGAAAAGTCCGCGTTGTCGGATCGGAGGAGCGAGAAACGAAAGTCACGCGCCCTTGCACTTCGCCTCCGCCAGCGGCCAGACGCGCACCTGCAATCGCACCAACCTTGACGCGGTTAACTTGCGCTTCGGGAATGAAACCAACCAACTTGATTGGGTCGAGCTGTACAATCGTGGCGCACAGGGCACCAGGTTGCAGTAAGGAGCCAAGCTCGGCTGTGTCACTCTCCAGCAGGCCTTTGAAGGGCGCTTTGATAACCAGACGGGCAAGTTCTGCTTCGGCGGAGGCAACGGCGGCCTGCGCGCCTTCAATGCCAGAGCGTGCGGCACTCAAACCAGATTGCGCAGAGCTTACGCCGGCTTGCCAAGTGGCCACGGCTGCATCTGAATTTGCCACGCGGGAAGTCGAGGCAAATCCGTCTTCTTTCAGGCGGGAGGAGGCGTTCTGGTTTATCTTGGCTTCCTCAAGACGCGCTTGGGCTTCTTGGACACGGGCCTCTGCCTCTGGAACACGCGACTGCGCTTCGGCCAGCTGTGCGCGTGCCTGGCTCAGGGCGGCACTACGGGTCCCTTCATCCAGTTTGCACAGGATCTGGCCTGCATCAATCAGCGTTCCTTTGCGCAACGGCTCGGAGACGACAACGGCAGAAGTCTCGGCGCGCACATCAACTTGGCGTGCGGCGGCTGTCTGTCCGCGCAGCACAACTGCGCTGTCGATGTTTTGTCCCGTAACCTTCTGAACAACCACTTTTACGCGTTTATCAGCAACTTTGGCGTTCAAGGCACTCGCCGTTTCGGGCGCTGCCTCGACTTCTTCAGGGCTCATGCCAAAGAATGCCTTGAGCGTCGGACGCTCCAGCACAGCCATATAAAGAAGAACCGCCAGTGCAATGGCAGCAAGGATTGGGAAAATACGCATGTGAAGCCTCGTCTATTGTGACAGCGCGGGGAGGAATGCATCATACGTTCCTACAAAATGAGCGCGTCTTGGAGGTCTATGTAGTGCAACACGGTGGCACTGGACAGTTCACAAGCAGTTTTTTTTCACACAGAATATGTGCGGCGTGACGAAGGATGAATTCTTGGGCAGTCCTTGGCCCTTGGCTTGGACCTTTAGCTTCGTTAAGAGAGGCGAAACGCACTGAGACAAAGGCCAGAGCCGGATGAGTAATAGCGACGGATTTATTGAAGAAGTCACAGAAGAGCTGCGCCGCGACCAGATGATGGCGACGCTCAAGCGCTATGGCTGGATTGCTGTGCTGGTTGTGCTGTTGATTGTGGGGGGCGCTGCATTCTCCGAGTACCGCAAGGCCCAGACCCGCGCGCAGGCCGAAGGGCTGGGCGATGCGATCCTTACTGCATTGAATAATGACGAAGCCGCTGCACGGGTATCCGGATTGCAGGCTGTCGAGGCAAGTGACCCGCAGGCCGCTGCCGTGCTGGCGCTACTCACCGCGTCCGAGCAGCTGGCAGCAGAGGACCTTGGGGGTGCAGTTGCGAATTTGGATGCAGTAGCTGCGAACAGCGAAATCCCGCTGATCTATCGCCAGATTGCCCAATTCAAAGCACTTACACTCCAATCTGAATCAATGTCTGCCGCCGAGCGCAAGCAGGGGTTTGAAGCGCTGGGCGCTGCGGGGGGCAACTTGAGCCTGCTCGCTCAGGAACAGCTGGCGCTGATTGCCGTTCAGGAAGGCGATATCGAAACTGCCATTGCGACCTATCAGGCCGTACTGAGCGATGCGGGTGTTACACCGGACTTGCAACAACGCGCGTTGCAGGTGATTGTAGCGTTAGGCGGGGAGCCCGAATTCAACGGCAGCCCGATCGACGAGAATAACGGATAAGGATGCTGTCCTTTGTCCGCTGTAAATCGCAGCGGCAAGGGCAGGCAGACCAGAGTGAGCAGGCCATGACAGACATTTGTATCCCATCGCAGCCCAAGCGTTCCGCCGCATCGCGCACCGTTCTGTTTGGAATTTTCGGGGCCGCAACATTCCTCACCGCCTGCGCCGAGCCTGAGCTTGTCTTGCCGGGTCAGCGTGAAGATGTCTGGTCTGTTCTTCAGGATCAGGGCGACATCACGGATGCGCAGGACACGTTTGAGGGCAACAGCAACCGTAAAATTTCCCTTCCTGCGGCGCGTGAGAATGCTGAATGGGCACAGACCGCAGGCAGCCCTGCCAACCGTGTGGCCCACCCCTCACTTGGCGGTGCGCTCACTCTGCAATGGGCCGCAAAGATTGGTGAAGGCGATAGCCGCAAACACCGCATTACCGCTGACCCTGTTGTGGCAGGTAATCGCATTTTCACACTGGACGCCCAATCGGTGGTCACGGCCACATCTACGGCTGGTGCGACATTGTGGCAGGCCGATCTGCGCCCTGCACGCGATCAGGCAGGGGATGCTAGTGGCGGTGGCCTCGTTGTGGCGGGTGATACTGTCTATGTTTTTATCGGATTTGGTGTTCTTGCGGCAATGGATGCTGGCACGGGTGCCGTGCGCTGGACCCAACAACTCGACGCGAGCGGCTCTGGCACGCCCACAGTTTCGGGCGATCTGGTCTATGTGACTGCGGGCGATAATACCGGCTGGGCTGTGAGCCGCAAGGATGGCACTGTGGAATGGCAGGTCGGCTCGACCGGTGACACCAACAATGTTCTGGGCGCTCCGGCCCCCGCGCTCACCGATGATCTGGCGATTTTCGCATTCGGCTCTGGCGAAGTGCAGGCCGTGTTCCGCCGTGGCGGTTTGAACCGTTGGGATGCATCTGTATTGGGCAAACGCGCCGGTCGCGCTCTGAGCAATGTCTCTGATGTCACAGCAGCACCTGTTGTGTCGGGCGACCGTGTCTTTGTCGGGAACCAGTCGGGCCGCATTGCCGCCCTCGACGTGGCATCGGGCGCACGGGTCTGGACCGCGCGCGAAGGGGCCATCGGTCCTGTCTGGCCTGTGGGCGGCAGTGTCTTTGCCGTAAGTGATCTGAATGAATTGATCCGTTTGGATGCTGCTGATGGTGCAAAAATCTGGGGCACCGCGCTTCCGAATTTTGTAAAGCGCAAGCCGCTCAAGCAAAGCCGTGTGGTGGCCCACCATGGTCCCATCGTTGCAGGGGGCCGTGTTATCATCGCTTCCGGCGACGGTCAGTTGCGCAGCTTTGACCCCACCATTGGTGCGCTTGTGTCTTCGGCTGAAATCCCCGGTGGTGCTACGACAGCGCCTGTTGTGGCGGGGCGCACGCTTTATGTTGTGTCCAAAAACGGCCAATTGCTCGCCTATCGCTAAGCTGCGACCGAGACAGGGCTTTCACAGTCACGCGCTTTGGGCTATGGCGCAGGTCTAACCTGCTCGGAGCATATTCATGTCCTTCACCCTCGCAATCGTGGGCCGTCCAAATGTGGGCAAATCCACGCTGTTCAATCGCCTTGTCGGCAAACGCCTCGCGCTGGTCGATGACCAGCCCGGTGTTACGCGCGATCTGCGCGAGGGTGCCGCGCGTCTGGCCGACTTGCGCTTTACCGTGATTGACACGGCGGGCCTGGAAGAAGTCACCGACGACAGTCTACAGGGCCGCATGCGCCGTCTGACAGAGCGTGCAGTAGACATGGCCGATATTTGCCTGTTCATGGTGGATGCACGGACAGGCATCACGCCCTCTGATCTGGTCTTTGCAGACATCCTGCGCAAACGCTCTGCCCATGTGGTACTCGTGGCGAACAAGGCCGAAGGTAACGCCGCCGAGGCGGGATTCCTTGAGGCCTATTCGCTTGGTCTGGGCGAGCCGATCCGCCTCTCTGCCGAACATGGTGAAGGTCTGACTGATCTCTATACAATCCTGATGCCGCTGGCAGATGGCTTTGCCGAGAGCCGCCCTGACGAGACACCCGAGATTGATGTCGACCTGAGCGAAGAAGACGGCGATGACATGGACGCAACGCCCGTTCCGACACGGGCCAAGCCGCTGCAAGTCGCAGTTGTAGGTCGCCCCAATGCGGGTAAATCCACGCTGATCAACCAGATCGTGAAAGAGGACCGCCTGCTGACGGGACCTGAGGCAGGGATCACCCGCGACGCGATCTCACTCATCACCGAATGGGACGGCGTGCCGATGCGTATCTTTGATACGGCGGGCATGCGGAAAAAAGCCAAGATTCAAGAGAAGCTTGAAAAGCTCAGCGTCAGCGACGGTCTGCGCGCGGTGAAATTCGCGGAAGTTGTGGTCGTCCTGCTCGACGCCGAGATTCCGTTTGAGCAGCAGGATTTGCGCATCGCCGATCTGGCAGAGCGTGAAGGTCGCGCGGTGGTCATTGCCGTTAACAAATGGGATGTCGAAGAAGACAAACAGGGTAAGCTGAAAGAGCTCAAAGAGAGCTTTGAGCGGTTGCTGCCGCAATTGCGTGGCGCACCTCTTATTACCGTTTCTGCCAAAACGGGCAGGGGACTTGACCGTCTGCAACAGGCAATCATGCGCGCCTATGACATGTGGAACCGCCGCGTCAGCACAGCACAGCTGAACCGCTGGCTCTCTGGCATGCTGGAGGCGCATCCGCCCCCCGCTCCGCAAGGCAAACGTATCAAGATGAAATATATGACGCAGGCCAAAACGCGGCCTCCGGGATTTGTTGTGATGTGTAGCCACCCTGACAAAGTACCAGAAAGCTACAGCCGCTATCTGGTGAACGGGTTGCGCATCGACTTTGACATGCCTGGCACGCCCATCCGTCTGTGGATGCGCGGTCAGTCAGAGGCGAACCCCTACAAAGGGCGCAAGAAGGCACCACCGTCAAAACTGCGTAAACACGTAGGCGGCAAGCCCAACGACGGCAGCAGGTAGTCGTTTTCTTTCAAAGAAAACGGACTGGAATTTTCGAAAAATTCCGGCTACCCGTCAGCTGGCGCGCAGTGCTTTGAAAGTTGGCAGAAGGAGTGCAATTGCACCACCAGCGGCAAGTGCAGCAACTGTCATGTTGCCTGTCGCCATGTTCTGAACAACCACTGCGACCAGCGCCCAGATCACCGCGATGCCGTAGGTTGGCGCGCGCTTTAGCTGGCTTTGCACAGCTGAGGCGATCACCAGTGCGAGGAAGATCGCACCAAGGGCTGCTACTGTCTCGCTGGTATATCCATACCCTGCGGCCAGTAGACCGAGTGATACACATGAGGCAGCACTGAGCCAGCCTGCATAAAGACCCAAGGGCAGGGCGGCGAACCACTTGTCCTCTACAGGGCTGCGGAACAGTGCGATCAGCGCAGAGATCAGCATGATCCAGATAAGCACCGCCGCCCAGACAGGGCTTGCCACAGCCGCAGCAAGCCAGATGGCACCCACTGCCAAAGACGGCATCAAGGCCACGCGCATCGGGTGCCACGCAGCGTCATCGCGCCGTTTCCAGACACCATACCCCATGCCGACGATCAGCCACAGATAGATCAGCCCCCATATGGCGAAGGCATAGCCTGCGGGCTGTACGGCCGGATCGTCCTGCGGCACAGGGAACTGGTGAGGATCAAAGCCGCCGAAATCAGGCACAAAAGCGGGGGAGGCAGCAAACGAGACTGCAAGAATAAACACTAAGATCGCGGCGAGGGGACGTGACATGGGGACCTTTCTGGTCAAAACTATGCGTTGCTAACCGACATATAGCACAAAGGAATTTTGCCAATGGCACGGATCGCTATTTTTTGCGACGGCACGTGGAACAGCCCCACGATGAAGCAGCCGACCCATGTGGTGCGCCTGTTTGAAAAGACACGCCGCACCAACGCCCAGCACACCCATTATTTCGAGGGTGTCGGCACGGGCGGGGGTGAGGTCAATCTCTTTGCAAAAGCACTGATGAAGGTTGGTGGCGGTGCATTCGGCTGGGGTCTGAACGAGAATATCAAACAGGCCTATGCGGCGTTATGCGACCAGTATGAGGTGGGGGATGAAATTTTCATCTTTGGCTTTTCGCGCGGTGCTTATACCGCACGTTCGCTGGCGGGAATGATCCGTAAATGCGGTATTGTCGCAAACTCCACACCCGATGCGCTGGACGAGGCGTTCCGGCTTTACCGCAAGCCTGGGATCGATAACCACCCGGACGCGCTGCATGTCCTGCAAGCGCTGCGAAAACTCTCGCCACGGTTTGCCACATCGGATCAGGACATGAACTGGCATGCTGTGACCCCGTGGCGTGATGACCCGGCGCAGATGCATAAGGTCGAGATCGCGTATATGGGCATATGGGATACGGTCGGCTCTCTTGGGGTGCCTGCGCCACTGTTGGGGCCTGTGGCGACTGTCTGGAATAGTAAATACCGCTTCCACGACACGCTGCTCACATCGATGGTGAAATCAGCGCGCCACGCCGTTGCATTGGATGAACGTCGCGTTTTCTACCGCCCTGCGCTGTGGGATAATCTTGAGGCTTCGCGCGGGCATGCAGGCCTAAACAAGGGCGACCGAAGCAAGACGCGCGCTTACCAGCAGGTCTGGTTTACAGGGACTCATGCTATTGTGGGCGGCTCTGCCCCCAAGGCGCGTGCCCTTACAGGGCAGTCGATGTTGTGGATCGCCGAAGGGGCGCAAAAGGCAGGTTTGGACATCAACATGGATTATCTGCTGGACCGTGCGCCTGATCCGATGGCTGACAGTCACACGCTGAGCCAGCCACCGTGGCTTTATACGGTTGCAGGAAATTTGCTGAAATGGCGTCAGGGGCCGGGGCATCCGATTGACCTGCATCCAAGCGCGGATCAGCGCGTCAACGGGCGCAGGAATTACCGCCCGCGCTCGCTCAAGAACCTGTTACCAGACTTGTTTGGTGACGCGCCAGCGCCAAGACCGCCACATGAACGGGATGAGCCGGGGCGCTAAACGCGCGCCCCGACTGCTTTTGTTAAACGAGTGTACCGTCGAGGCCCAATGTCGTCTTGCCACCCAGATATGGCGCAAGCACGGCAGGCAAGACAACTGTGCCGTCCTCTTGCTGGCCATTCTCGAGCACTGCAATCAAGCAACGACCCACCGCGAGGCCCGAACCATTGAGCGTGTGCACATATTGAGGCTTGCCGCCATCCGCAGGTTTGAACCGCGCATTCATGCGGCGCGCCTGAAAATCACCCGTGGTCGAGACGGAGCTGATCTCGCGGTAGGCATCTTGACCGGGCAGCCACGCATCGATGTCATAGGTGCGGCGTGCGCCAAAGCCGGTATCGCCCGAGCACAACAAAACCGTGCGGTAGGGGATACCAAGCTTTTCCAGAATACCCTCGGCACAGGCCAGCATGCGCTTTTGCTCTGCGTCTGAGTCCTCGGGCAGCGTGATCGACACCATCTCGACTTTCTCGAACTGGTGCTGGCGCAGCATGCCAGAGGTGTCACGGCCCGCGCTGCCTGCTTCGGAGCGGAAGCACAGCGTGTGGGACGTCATGCGGCGGGGCAGGTCGGCAGCCTCCAGCGTATCACCTGCAACAGCATAGGTCAGCGGCACTTCGGAGGTGGGGACAAGCCACATGCCCTCAGTCGTCTGATAGCTGTCATCGCCGAATTTCGGCAGCTTGTCTGTCCCATACATGGCCTCGTCGCGCACCAGCACAGGGGAGTTCACCTCCGTTAGGCCGTTCTCGTCCACATGGGTGTCGAGCATGAATTGCGCCAGCGCACGGTGGATGCGGGCCACACCGCGCTTGAGCATCACAAAGCGCGCACCTGAGGTCTTGGCCGCAGTCTCGAAATCCATGGAGGCCGCGACACTGTCCAGATCATAGTGTTCTTTCGGCGCAAACGCGAAAGAAGGCAGATCGCCCCATGTCTTCACTTCGACGTTTTCAGTCTCGTCGGCACCTTCTGGCACATCACCCGCCAGCACGTTTGGAATACGTGCGAGCATATCGGTAAGCTGTGCGTCCAGATCTTTGGCTTCGGTCTGCATCGCAGCCACCTCGGCCTTTTTCTCGGAAACAAGTGCGCGCAAACGCTCGAATTCCGCATCATCGCCTTTGGCCTTCGCAGCACCTACCTGTTTGGAGGCGGCATTCTGGTCCGCTTGGGCGGCTTCTGCTGACTGGATCTTGGCGCGTCGTGCGCTGTCGAGTTCGAGGATGGAGGAGGACAATGCCGCATCACCGCGTCGCGCAAGGGCGGCGTCAAAAGCATCGGGGTTGTCGCGTATGGCACGAATGTCATGCATGGTGGTATCCTCCATAAAATGATCTTTGCGCGCCATTCTAATGACTCGCATGGGTCGCCTTATGAGCGATATTTCAACGGCGGCATAGAGGGGGAGTTAAAGGGGATGTGAAAACTCCGTAATAGCGCCCAGTTTCGACCCCGCCATGCCTTGCAAAGCGCGCATCCCGCGCATAGGTTCCTGCAAACTTCAGATACCACTTGCGATCATGGGGTAGCCCCGCGCGAGACCCACATAAAAGGACCAACCCATGTCAGGCATCGAGCAATTTATCCCGCTGATCCTTATCTTCGGTATCATGTATTTCCTGCTGATCCGCCCCCAGCAGAAAAAGCTCAAGGATCATCAGGCGATGGTTGCAGCCTTGCGTCGCGGTGATCAGGTTGTGACCCAAGGCGGAGTGATCGGCAAAGTGGTCAAAGTCAAAGACGACGGTGAGCTTGAGATCGAAATCGCGGATGGCGTCAAAATCCGCGTGATCCAAAGCACGATCGCCACAGTGATCAACAAGACCGAACCAGCCAAGTAACCCACCCACACGACCAAGACAAAGGCGGGCGACATGCTCCAGATATCCGTATGGAAACGCATCGCCATTTGGCTGACCTGCGCAGTTGGTATCTTTTTGGCGGGGCCAAATGGCTTTTACGCGATTGTTGAGGGTCACAATGACGCGGTCAAAGAGATCGAGCTGTCAGGCTCCACACCCGAGCTCGAGGCGCAGCGCGATCTTTGGCCCGACTGGATGCCTAACCGCCTTGTGAATCTGGGTCTTGATCTGCGGGGCGGTGCGCATCTGCTGGCCGAAGTGCGGGTCGAGGATGTCTATGCTGCCCGACTCGAGGCGATGTGGCCCGAAGTGCGCGACGCGGTACGCGGCATTTCTCCCGTAAACTTACAACAATCCGCGCCGACCGAGCTTAAGGTCCGCCTGACCGACCCCAGCAAGATGACAGAAGCGATGGCGGTTGTTCGCAGCCTTGGCCGCCCTGTACAAACGCTGACAGGGGCAGGGGCCAATGACATTGATGTGAGCGGTGACAACGGCATTATCACGGTTGTCCTGTCCGAGGCCGAGAAAAGTGCGACGGACGAGCGCACGATGCAGCAGTCGCTGGAAATTATCCGCCGTCGCATTGACGAGGTAGGCACCCGTGAGCCAACGATCCAGCGTCAGGGCACCGAGCGCATCCTGATTCAGGTGCCGGGCATCGGTTCCGCTGCCGAGCTGAAAGCAATCATCGGCACCACGGCGCAACTGACCTTCAACCCTGTTATCCGCCGCACTTCCGACGCCTCCGAGCGTCCGGGCATCGGCAATGAAATCGTGCCCTCGCTGGACCAGCCCGGTCTGTTCTACGTGATCGAAAGTGCGCCTGTTGTGACGGGCGAAGAACTGGTCGATGCGCAGCCAAGCTTTGACCAGAATGGCGCGCCTGCGGTTAGTTTCAGGTTCAATACAACGGGTGCGCGTAAATTTGGTGACTACACCGCCGAGAATATCGGCTCTCCCTTTGCTATTGTCCTTGATGACGAGGTGGTGAGCGCGCCAACCATTCAAAGCCATATTCCGGGCGGCTCTGGCATCATCACCGGCAACTTTGCTGTAAAGGAATCAACACGTCTGGCCGTGTTGCTGCGCGCGGGTGCATTGCCTGCACAGCTTGATTTTCTCGAAGAACGCACAATCGGTCCAGAACTGGGACAAGACAGCATTGATGCAGGTAAAGTCGCAACCATTGTCGCCTTTACGTTGGTGCTGTTCTTCATGTTTGCAGCCTACGGCCTCTTTGGAATTTTCGCGAATATTGCTCTTATCATTAACGTGGCGCTGCTCTTTGGCTTACTGAGCCTGATCGGTGCGACATTGACCCTGCCGGGTATTGCAGGGATCGTTTTGACGGTCGGTATGGCGGTGGATGCCAACGTGCTGATTTTCGAGCGTATCCGCGAAGAGTTGAATACGGCCAAAGGTCCCGCTCGCGCGATCGAGCTTGGCTATGAAAAAGCGCTCAGCGCCATTCTGGATGCCAACATCACCACCTTTATCACTGCGGTCATCCTGTTCGCCATGGGATCTGGTCCTGTGCGCGGCTTTGCGATCACGCTGGGCCTCGGCATTCTCACGTCGGTCTTTACGGCGATCTTTGTAACACGTCTGATAGTGGTCATCTGGTTCGAGCGCCGCCGTCCCAAGAAGGTAGTGATCTGATATGCGCCTCAAACTTGTCAAAGATAATACGAGTTTCGACTTCTTCACACGTTGGAAACTGTGGCTGGGCATATCGGGGATCATGGTCCTTGTCGCGGCGGCCTCCTTTCTTATCCAAGGGTTGAACTTCGGCATCGACTTTCGCGGCGGCACAACCATCCGCACAGAAAGCCCGCGCCCCGTTATCATCTCCGAATACCGCGATGCGATGAGCACACTGGGTCTTGGTGATATTACGATTACCGAAGTCTTTGATCCGACATTCGGACCGGATCAGAACGTGGCGATGGTGCGGATACAGGCGCAGGATGGTCAGGAATCCGTAACGCCAGAACTGGTTGAAGCTGTTGAAGGGGCGCTCAAAGAAGTGCGCCCCGATATCAAGTTTATCTCGGTTGAATCTGTCGGGCCCAAAGTCTCGGGCGAGTTGATCAATACGGCGATTATCGCCGTTGCTCTCGCCATCGGGGCTGTTCTTATCTACATCTGGCTCAGGTTCGAATGGCAGTTTGCCGCTGGTGCTGTGCTTGCACTGGTGCATGATGTTGTGCTGACAATCGGTGTCTTCTCGGAGCTGCAAATCAGGTTTGATCTTGCAATCATTGCGGCGCTTCTGACCATTGTCGGCTACTCGCTCAACGATACGGTGGTCGTGTTCGATCGCGTGCGCGAGAACCTGCGCAAGTATAAGAACCGCCCTCTGAAGGACGTGCTCAACATGTCCATCAACGAGACTTTGAGCCGGACGTTCATGACCTCGCTGACCACACTGCTGGCACTTATTGCGCTGTTTGTACTGGGCGGTGATGTGATCCGTGGTTTCGTCTTTGCAATGATCTGGGGTGTGATTGTGGGGACATATTCCTCCATTTTTGTGGCCACTGCCGCGCTCTTGTACTTCGGGGTCAAGCGGGACTGGTCAAAGCCTGATTTGAATGCTGGCAATCAATACGCGGATATTGATGCCTGATATTCTGGCCTCGGCCCTCGCAACGGACGGGCTGATCTGGCTGGTAGTGGCAGTATTCGTGGCGGGACTGGTGCGCGGTTTTGCAGGCTTCGGCTCTGCAATGATCATCATGCCAGTGGCCAGTTCGATCCTGTCGCCTGTCGAGGCTGTCATTTTCCTTATCTGTGCGGAGCTTGTGGGACCCATTCCCAACACTCCCGCAGCGTGGCGCGATGGCACGCCGCGCGAAGTGGGGTTGCTTGTGCTGGGGGCTGTTCTGGCTTTGCCGCTTGGGCTGTGGGCGCTGACCAGCATGGATCCGACCGCTTTTGGCTGGGTCGTCTCGATTTCGGTCTCTACTCTTTTGGTGCTGACCATTTCGGGGTGGCGTCTCAAAGGGGCGTTAACGCAACGTCTGATCGTTGCGGCGGGAGCTGTTGGGGGATTTATGACCGGGTTTGCGGGCATTCCGGGTCCGCCAGTGATCATGCTTTATATGGCCAGCACCTTGCCCGTCAAAACCATCCGCGCCAATTTTCTGCTCTATCTGATGGGGTTGGACCTCATTCTATTTCCGGTGCTGTGGGCATTTGGCCTTATGAATTGGTCGATTGCGTTTTTGGGTGTGCTGGTGGGCATCCCGAACCTGATCGCAAATATGATCGGTGCGCGACTTTTTGACCCCTCGGCCGAGCGTCTTTTTCGCAACGTGGCCTATCTCGTCATCGCGGCATCGGCTATTATTGGACTGCCGCTTTGGAAAGGGTAAAACATGCGCCAAGATTTTTATCAGGAGATCATCCATGAGGCTGAATGAGATCGTCTTCAATGATGCAAAACCTGTGGAGGGCTATGGCCCCGGTTTCTTCCGCATCGGCGGGCTGGTTGTTCAAGGGGCGGTGATCACCGCGCCGTCTGGCACACGCACATGGGGCGGGTTCGAGGATATCGCAGCCCTTGAAGCGCTTGTGGCCGAAACTGATGTAATTTTCATTGGGACAGGGGCCGAGATCGCCCATCTGCCCAAAGGTTTACGGGCCCAGTTGGAAGAGGCGGGTGTCGGCGTTGAGGCGATGGCCTCTCCTGCTGCTGCACGCACCTATAACATCCTGCTGAGCGAGGGGCGCCGCGTAGCCCTTGCCATGTTGCCGGTCTAGAGGGTGAGCCTGCGCCTGACAGATATCGCGGTCGCGCGCGGCGGCGTCCCTGTGTTGAGCGGGGTGTCCTTCACCTTGCTTGCGGGCAAGGCGCTAATTCTGCGGGGGCCTAATGGCTCGGGTAAAACCACGCTTTTGCGCACCATCGCAGGGCTACAACCACCGCTGTCGGGTGAGATGGAGGGCGCAAATGATACTGTCGCCTATGCAGGGCATGCGGACGGATTGAAATCTATGCTGAGCGTGGCCGAGAATTTGCAATTCTGGGCAGCAGTTTACGGTCAGCGCGACATTACACCAGCGCTTGAAACCTACGGGCTGGCACCTTTGGCTGAACGTCTGACGGGCACTCTGTCGGCGGGACAAAAACGGCGTGCGGGTCTGGCACGGTTGATGGTGACGGGGCGGCCCATCTGGATTTTGGACGAGCCGACTGTCTCCCTTGATACTGGTGCCGTTGCAATGTTCGCAGAGGCGGTCCGCGGGCATCTGGCGACTGGCGGCATGGCGCTGCTGGCCACGCATATTGATCTGGGGATCGAGGCGCAGGTGCTGGATGTTACCCCACTGCGCGCTGTGGCGAGTGAGCTGCATGGCGCAAGCGATGAGGCCTTTCTATGATTGTCCTCCTTCTTCGGGATCTTAAGCTGGCGCTGAGGGCAGGGGGCGGCTTTGGCCTTGGCCTCGCCTTCTTCCTGATCCTCACAGTGCTGGTGCCCTTCAGTGTGGGGCCGCAAAGTGCGCTGCTTTCCTCTATCGCGCCGGGCATCTTGTGGCTGGGGGCATTGCTTGCCTGTCTGCTCTCGCTCGACCGTTTGCTGGCGCTGGATTTTGAGGATGGCACGCTGGATGTGCTGGCAACTGCACCGCTCCCGCTGGAAGCGGCTTTGGCGGTAAAGGGGCTGGCGCATTGGATTACAACGGGGTTGCCTTTGGTTCTCGCCGCGCCGTTTCTGGGTGTACTGCTCAATCTGCCGCCTCAGGGCTTTAGCTGGCTTGTGATCTCTTTGCTGCTTGGCACGCCTGCGCTGTCGATGATTGGCACATTCGGGGCCGCACTCACCGTGGGCATCAAACGCGGTGGCCTGCTGATGTCACTGCTTGTCCTGCCGCTTTATGTGCCGACCCTGATCTTTGGTGCAGAGGCGGCGCGACGCGGGGCCATCGGCATGGCCGCAGAAACACCTTTATTCATGCTCGCAGGGATCAGCCTTGGCTCGATTGCGCTGCTGCCTTTTGCCGCCGCAAGCGCTTTGCGGATGACAATTCGGTGAGAAATCCCTTAATCATTGAGCCCACACACACGGAGTATTAAGTACCTGCTATGTCATTATGGGAATATGCAAATCCGGTAAAGTTTTTAGCGCTGAGCGCGCGTGTGCAGCCCTTTGCTTGGGCCGCCGCAGCGCTTGGTATTGGTGTGGGGCTTCTTTGGGGGTTCTTTGCAACGCCTGACGACTTCCGCCAAGGATCGACAATCAAGATTATCTACATCCACGTGCCTGCCGCATGGATTGCGATCAACGCCTGGATCATGATGCTGATTGCTTCACTTATCTGGCTGATCCGCCGTCACCATGTCAGTGCACTGGCAGCAAAAGCGGCAGCGCCTATCGGCCTTGTGATGACTGTCATCGGCCTGCTCACGGGTGCGATCTGGGGCCAGCCGATGTGGGGAACATGGTGGGCATGGGATCCGCGGCTGACCTCCTTTTTGATCCTGTTCCTGTTCTACCTCGGCTATATCGCGCTCTGGGAAGCGGTCGAGGACCCCGACACTGCGGCGGATCTGACATCTGTGCTGTGCCTTGTGGGGTCGGTCTTTGCGCTGATGTCGCGCTATGCGGTACTGTTCTGGAGCCAGGGTCTGCATCAGGGTGCAACGCTTAGCCTCGATAAAGAAGAAAACATCTCGGACGTGTTCTGGGTGCCGCTGGTGATCTCGATTGCGGGTTTCACATTGCTGTTCCTCGCGCTTGTCCTTTACCGCACAGGGACTGAGATCGCCCTGCGCCGCAGCCGCGCCCTGAGCGTTCGATTGGACCGGAGCACATGATGCCTGATCTTGGAAAATATGCGACCGAAGTGCTGAGCGCTTATGGCGTGACGCTGCTGCTGATAGCGGGGCTCATCTGGCTCAGCCTGCGCCGTGGCGCAAAAGCCCGCGCCGCCCTTAAACAAGTCGAGCAGGAGACATCACGCAATGCCAAAGGTTAGTCCGCTGATGATCGCCCCGCCGCTGATCTTTGCGGCCTTTGTGGCGCTGGCCTTTGTCGGCATGTACCGCGATGATCCCAACGGCATCCCCTCCACTTTGGTGGGCCAAAAGGCGCCTGGCGTGCCAGAGCGCGGGTTGGAAGGCTTCCCGCAAACCACGCCTGAAATGCTGGTGGCAGGTGAAGTGACGTTGGTAAATTTCTGGGCCAGTTGGTGTCCGCCCTGCCGCGCCGAGCATCCCAAACTGTTGGAGATGGAAGCCGAAGGTATCAACATCATCGGCATGAACTTCAAAGACACCGAACGCGCCGCCACCAAATACCTGATCGACGACGACAGCCCGTTTTCAAGCGTTTCGTTTGATCCCGAGGGGCGCAACGCAATCAACTGGGGCGTGACCGCCCCGCCAGAGACATTCATTCTGGATGCCGAAGGCACGATCCTGTTCCGTTTTGCGGGGCCGCTGGTTGGCAGCGATTTCGAGCAGCGGTTCTTGCCAGCGTTAGAAGCGGCGCAGGGACGTTGACTACGCGTTTGCGCTCTTAGCGCGGCAGGCTTGTGCTCAAGGGTGCCAAGGCGTATCCTTTTGGGCGCAAAAGCGGGAGCAACGCAGTGGCAGACCAGAACTTGACGGATATCATAGATGTGACTGTTCGTGCCGTGCGGGAGCGGTGGGACCCGTTGGGATATGTCGAAGCTGAGAGTGCATTCGCAACGGGCCATACCCCGTCTGTCGCACCGATGGCGTATCTTTGCCGCTTTTATGCGGGTCTGGACGATGCCGCACTGGGTGACGCCGAAGGCGAAAGCGAAAGACATCTGCCCGCAGTCTACCGCCAGTTCCTGAGGGCGTATAACGGCGCGCATGTTATGGGTGTATCGTTGATGGGGGCGACAGGGGGCCAAAACTTGCGCGATGCGGCAGCGGCCATTGGGCAGCCCGTCAGCATCAGATACCAAAACGCATTCTACCTCAGGCCTGACTTCATTCCAGAGGGCCATTTCGGAATCGGTACGATGAATGGCAACGGGAACGCACAGGGGCATCTCTATCTGACAAGCACAGGCGAGGTTGAGTTGATCAACCGCGAGCATAATCTGATTGCGATCACATGGCCTTCCTTGGCAGATTTCCTGAGCACGGAAATTCCCAGACAATTCTCGCGCTATGACGCGCAGGGCAACGACACAGGGCAGGTCGCACGGCTTCCGGGCAATACACAAGATTGGGAGGCTTTAGGCAAGCAAGCCGCCGATCAAAGGAAAAAGGAAAACTCGGTTTCGCATAAGTTGATGCGCAAGCTGGGCATGGGGCGGAAGTGTTGAGGATGCGCGGCCAAACCGGTTGATAGGTTTGTTTCTGCGTTGAGGTACATTGGCTACGATACAAAAAAGGCCCCCGCCGGTTTTCACCAGTGGGGGCCTTTTTGTCTTTTGAATAGCAGTTTACTCGGCCGCTATGCTCTTGTTCGCCAGATCGCGCAGAACGTAGTGCAGAACACCGCCATGCTCGATGTATTCAATCTCGATTGCCGTATCGATACGGCATTTGATCATGATGTTCTTCACAGCGCCGTCTGCCATGGTGATCACACAAGGCACTTCTTGCAGTGGCTGGATCGTGTCCAGACCGCTGATGCTGACAGTTTCCTCACCAGTGAGGCCCAGCGACTTGCGGCTGTCGCCATTTGTGAACTCGAACGGAATGACGCCCATACCAACGAGGTTGGAGCGGTGGATACGCTCGAAGCTTTCGGCGATGACCGCTTTCACACCCAGCAGCGCCGTACCTTTGGCAGCCCAGTCGCGGGAGGAACCTGCGCCGTACTGCTCACCGCCAAAGATTACCAGCGGTGTGCCAGCAGCCTGATGCGCCATTGCAGCATCAAATATCGAGGTCTGCTGACCATCAGGACCTTTGGTATAGCCACCCTCAACACCATCGAGCATCTCGTTCTTGATGCGGATGTTGGCAAAGGTGCCGCGCATCATGACTTCGTGGTTGCCACGACGCGAGCCATAGGAGTTGAATTCCCGCACAGGCACCTGACGTTCGGTGAGGTACTGACCCGCAGGTGTGTCCTCTTTGAACGAGCCAGCAGGGGAAATGTGGTCGGTGGTAATCATATCGCCCAACATGGCGAGGACTTTTGCACCCTCGATGTTGGTGATCACACCCGGCTCTTTGCTCATCCCCTGGAAGTAGGGCGGGTTCTGGACGTAGGTGGATTGTGGTGGCCAGTCATAGGTCATTGCGTCCGTCGTCTCGACGCCCTGCCACTTTTCGTCGCCCTTGAACACATCCGCATACTTGGTCTGGAATGCTTCACGAGTGACTGTCTGCTCGACCAGTTCGGCCACTTCTTGTGTGGTGGGCCAGATGTCGCGCAAATATACGTCTTTGCCGTCTGGCGTCTGGGCAATCGGATCTGTCGCCAGATTGATGTCCATTGTGCCTGCCAGCGCATAGGCCACAACGAGAGGAGGGGAGGCCAGATAGTTGGCGCGCACATCAGGAGAGATTCGGCCCTCGAAGTTGCGGTTACCCGACAGCACAGAAGTCGCCACCAGATCGCCTTCATGGATCGCTTTGCTGATCTCGGGCTGGAGCGGACCGGAGTTACCGATACAAGTCGTGCAACCGTAGCCGACAAGGTTGAAACCGATCTTGTCGAGGTCGGTCTGAAGGCCTGCTGCCTCAAGATAGGCACTTACCACCTGCGATCCGGGCGCGAGCGATGTCTTGACCCAAGGTTTACGGTCCAGACCCAATGCAGCCGCTTTGCGTGCCACAAGGCCCGCACCGATCATCACGTAAGGATTGGAAGTGTTGGTACAGGACGTGATCGAAGCGATCACAACTTTCCCTGATTCCAGCGTGTAGTCTTCGCCTTCAACAGCCACTTCTTTGCCCAAAGGGCGCTTGAAGGTTTCAGCCATTTCTTTTGCAAATGCCGATTTGCCGTCTGTGAGTGCAACATAGTCCTGCGGGCGCTTTGGACCTGAGATCGCGGGCACGATTGTACCCATGTCGAGCGACAGCGTATCAGTGTAGATCGGCGCATAATCATCACCGCGCCACATGCCGTTTTCTTTTGCATAGGCTTCGACCAGCGCGATGCGGTCTTCGTCGCGGCCCGTGGTGCGCATGTAGCGGAGCGTCTCGCCGTCAATCGGGAAGAAGCCACAGGTTGCGCCATACTCGGGCGCCATGTTGGCGATGGTCGCACGGTCGGCGAGCGGCAGATGGTCCAAACCTTCGCCGTAGAATTCAACGAATTTGCTGACCACACCTTTGGCGCGCAGCATCTCGACAACTTTGAGTACGAGATCGGTCCCTGTCGTGCCTTCCATCATGCGGCCTGTCAGCTCGAAACCCACAACTTCGGGGATGAGCATGGAGATCGGCTGCCCCAGCATCGCGGCCTCGGCCTCGATTCCGCCAACGCCCCAGCCCAGAACAGCCATGCCGTTAACCATGGTGGTGTGGCTGTCAGTACCGACGAGTGTGTCAGGGTAGGCAACTTCATCACCGTGCTGGTCCTTGTCGGTCCAGACGGTCTGGGCCAGATACTCAAGGTTCACCTGGTGGCAGATGCCTGTGCCGGGCGGTACAACGCGGAAGTTGTTAAAGGCGCTCTGACCCCATTTGAGGAATGTATAACGCTCCATGTTGCGCTCGTATTCGCGGTCGACGTTCATCTGGAACGCACGCGGGTTGCCGAATTCGTCGATCATAACCGAGTGGTCGATGACCAGATCGACAGGGTTCAGCGGGTTGATCTGGGAGGCTTCGCCGCCCAAAGCCACCAGACCGTCACGCATCGCAGCAAGGTCAACCACGGCAGGAACGCCGGTGAAATCCTGCATCAACACGCGCGCAGGGCGGTATGCAATCTCGCGCGGGTTCTGGCCACCCTTGGCACCCCATTCGGCGAACGCCTTGATATCATCGACTGTAACAGTCTTGCCATCTTCAAAGCGCAACATGTTTTCCAGCACAACTTTGAGGGCTGCGGGCAGCTTGGAAAAATCACCCAAGCCAGCGGCTTGTGCCGCAGGAATAGAATAATAAGCAATGGATTGCGTGCCCGCGGTGAGCGTCTTGCGGGTTTTGGCAGTATCCTGACCGACGATGATTGTCATATGTGGCTCCAAATATAGGGTTGGCTACGTGTCGAAATTACTGCTCTAATGCCGTATTCCCATACAGTTTTCAACTGCAATCGTCCAAATTGTATACCATTGTACACCAAAGTTTCCATAATTTCGACCCAAGTGACAGCTAAGATAGCACTCTCGAAACCTTGATTGGTTATTTCAGGACCTTGAAGGTAGAAACACAGAACCAGCCTAACCTCGATTGGAATCAAATGTCCCGCCTTGCCTACATTCTTGCTGCATCCGCTTTGGCGCTTGGTATCAGCTTTACTGCGCCTGTGAATGCGGAGCAGCGGCCTGTTGTTGTAGAACTGTTTACGTCGCAAGGATGTTCTAGCTGCCCACCAGCGGACGAGATTTTTTCGGAGCTCAAGGACCTCGATGACGTCATCGCGATCGCTCTGCATGTGGATTATTGGGATTATATCGGCTGGAAAGATGAATTTGGTCATCCTGCCCATGCGGACCGCCAGCGCGCCTATGCGAACAAGGCTTCTCGCCGCTCGATCTATACGCCTGAAATGGTGGTGAACGGGCAGACCGATATTGTGGGCGCAAAACCGATGGTGCTGTCCAAAGCAATTGCAAAATACACGGCCGAGGCACCGCGCACAAAGCTGGATGCACAACGCGGTGATAACAAGTTGAACGTAAAGGCGGATGTACCATCGGGTATTGTGACCGCAATGGAAGTGCATGTCTTGCGCCTGACGCCTAAGCAGACAAGCAAGATTACCCGTGGCGAGAACCGTGGCGAGACCTATGAATATACCAACATCGCCCACAGCTGGCAGGTGGCGGGAACATGGGACGGCGCTGCGCCACTGGATATGACAGTGGGTCTGAGCGGTGATGATCCTGTTGTAGTTCTGGTGCAAGAAGCAGGCGCAGGAAAGATTATCGCGGCGGCGCGCCTCGACTAGTCCTGGGGCCGCCAGCGGCGGTGGACCCAAAACCATTGTGTTGGGTCAGCATGAATGCGCGCCGCAAGGCTGTCCGAGATCGCTTGGGTCATGGTTGTAGCATCTGTTGCCGGAACAGGTGCTTCCAAAACTGTCTCGAAGGTGAGGCCGTCAGGCTGTCGTATGCCATAAAACGGGATCAGCAGCGCATCATAGCGGAGGGCAAGGTCGGCAGCTGAGGTCGCCGTATTGGCAGGTTGTCCCAAAAAATCGAAATAGGGTGCTTCGAAGACATGCAGATCAAAGAACAGCACAAGCTGGCCGCCGTCCTTTAGATGGCGAACAAAACCTGCAGTGCCGCGCCGTCCTTGGGGAAAAATGGGCCCCCCGAAAGCTTCCATCGTTTTGACGTAATGGGCGTCGAAATAGGGGTTCTTCATAATTCGGTATAGACCGCCGATATTGAGCCCCTGTGCCACAAGCGTGGCGCGTACAGCTTCATAATTTCCGTAATGCCCTGTCACAAGAACCACGGGGCGCCCTTGGGCCACAGCATCGCGCAACGCGGAAACACCTTCACCCGTCAGCGTGTTTTGCGCCATCCGTTCGGGGAAATCCTTCGCCGAATAATTCTCGATAAATGTGCGGCCGACGTTGTTGAGGCATTTTGTTGCGATCTGCGCGCGCTCAGCTGCGGGCATCTGCGGCCAAATCAACGCCAGATTGTTGAGCGCCCTGCGGCGGTAGCCTGCCAGTGGTCCGATGATGCGCTCGACTGCTTTTCCCATAACTCGCACCCGAAGGGCATAGGGCAGGGCAAGCGCAAGCCGGATCAGTCCAACAATCACGAGATTGCTAAGGTAATGACCAATCTTGCGCGACAGCGCAGGCGTATTTTCTGGATCGGATGCGGACATATCGGCCTGATGCAACTGCGTGAGGTCCAGACATAGACTGTGCCTTGGCAACCAACAAGAGGTGCTATCAGGCCTCCTCGGCCTCTTCTTCCTCAATCAGTACCAACTCACCGCTTTGCTCCAACTCGCGGATTGCGGCAACCACAGCAGACATCGCTTCATCCACATCTGCGGGTTTCGCTTTTGGTGCTTCTGCGATGTCCTCGCGCAGCTGGTCGGCCATACGACCGGACATGTTTTCGAGGATATAATCACGCGGATCGGCAGACCCGACAGCTTCGGCACCTGCCATCGCGGTGAGCAGCATTGCAGGATCAACAACACGCAGCACACGCGGAATGTCGCGGGGTGCAATGCGTGCGGGAATATTCGCGAAGGTAAAGATCGTTTTGCGCACCGCACTTGCCAGTTCCTGATCGGTTTCATCGAGGCCCGACAGAACATCGTCGCGCGTAGTCGTGGAAGATGAGTTTAGGATTGCGCCCAACCGCTCTGCCGCGCCTGATGTAAAGGCAGGTATTTTCTGATCATCAAGTTGGGCTACAAGGGAAATGCCGATGCGGTCCACGGCTTCGGGTGTGACATCACTTGTCAAAGAGACGGCATAGGTGATGCGCCGCGCTTCTGGTCCCGACAGGCGGCCAAGTAGACCTGCGGCCACCGACACATCCAGCTTTGACAACATAACAGCGGCTACTTCTGTGCTTTCTTTTTCGACGATTTTTTGCAGATCTTCTGCTGGCAGTGCCCGCAAACGCTCCCAAGGATCGCCAGATGCACGTACTCCCGCCTCCTTGCGCAGACGTGCAGCCGTCTCACGGCTGATCTTGCCGTCAAGAGCCTCAAGTGCGCCCGCAATTCCACCCGGAAAGGAGAGGCCAATGGATTCGACTGCTTCGGTAAACTCCTCAATCACCGCTGCAAGGGTCACGCGGTCCACCACCCGCATGGCGCCCATCTGCTGTGTCAGTTGCGCCTGAAGCTCGGGCGAGAGTTCTTCGAGGGCGATGTCCGCGCCCTCATTGATGAGAAGCCTGACGACAATTGCGGCCTTCGCGCTTTTGCTGAGCGTTGCAGGAACAATTCGCGGAGCAGGGGAAGGGCGGTGCGCTGCGGGGAGGGAAGTGAAATCGTTCATCGGTGCCATTCTTAAGGAAGAGGGATAGCGCAGGTATGAGCGGAAAAAGTAAAAATGGACTGAAACGTCAGGCTATTTCAGGACTATTCATAAAATAATGGCGCCACCCCGAAAGGGACAGCGCCATTTATAAATCTGCATCTCAGGTTACCAGTTAAAGGTCTCGCCCGTTGCAATCGCTGTGCGCAAGGAAGCCTCAGCCCACGTGCCGGTGCCGCCATAGGCGCGGATTTCGCGCAACTGCTCGATCGCGGCTGTCACGTTGCCATCATCGACGAAGCCTTGACCCATGTAAGAGCGTGCCATCACGTTTCCGGGGTTACGTTCCAGCGCGCGCGCATAGTATTGCATCGCTGCCTCCACGTTGCCCATCTTGCGATTGGTAAAGCCCATATATGTAAGCACACGGTCGTCATCGGCGGGCATCATCGCCATCAGTTCCTGCGCATCGGTATAGCGACCATCATAGGACAGTGAGCGTACTTCTTGGTAGAGCGTTTCAAAGTCGAATGTGTGGCCATTGCTGCTTACGCATTTCTTGGACTTCTTATCATAGACAAAGCCGCTTTCGCATTTCGGCTTTTTGGGCGGGGCTGTTTCGTCCATTGCGGCAAATGCCGTAACAGGCAGGGCGAGGGCAAGAGCGGTAGCAACAAATAGACGCAATATTAAACTCCAAAATTCTGATTTGGTACAAAAGTAACTCGGAAAAGCGCGCGGTAAAGAAAATACTTTCCCGCGCGCGATCACAATGTGGTTGTCAGGCAGCTAGCGGAGCGGCGCTGGCACAATTATCAGGTAGAGACAGGCAAGCAGGTCTTTGTCGCGCTGTCATAGGTTGAGCCTGCGGCGCATGACATTGCCTGTTTGTCATAGTTACAACCCGCAGCTATGCTCAGAGTTGGCAGCAGCATCAGGGTCGCGGTAGCAAGTGCAGTCTTCATTTTCATGTCCATTACTCCTTTTAGTTGAGTTGAATGAGAATAACGTGAAACGGCGCAATTTCAAAAGAAATCACGCCGTGTGGTAGAATATGTGTCAGTCTGCCGCAGTTTTATTGCTTAATTGCCTGCAGTTTGGGCAGTAATCATTCGCCAAAGACACGCTTGAAGATCGTGTCCACATGTTTGGTATGGTAGCCCATGTCGAATTTCTCTTCGATTTCCTCAACGCTGAGGGCGGCCACAACTTCTGCATCGCCCAGCAGTTCGGTTTTGAAATCCTTACCGTGGTCCCAAACCTTCATCGCGTTGCGCTGAACCAGCTTATAGCTGTCCTCACGGCTCACGCCCGCTTGGGTTAGGGCCAGCAACACGCGCTGGGACATGACCAGACCGCTAAACTTGTTCATGTTGGCCAGCATGTTGTCGGGATAGATCAGCATTTTGTCGATCACACCTGTCAGGCGGTGCAGGGCGAAATCAAGGGTGATGGTGGTGTCAGGACCAATCGCGCGCTCGACGGAGGAGTGTGAGATATCTCGCTCGTGCCAGAGGGTCACGTTCTCCATGGCGGGAATCACTGCCATGCGGATGGTGCGTGCCAGACCTGTAAGGTTCTCAGTCAGCACAGGGTTCTTCTTGTGCGGCATCGCAGATGAGCCTTTTTGACCCGCCGAGAAGAATTCCGCGCCCTCAAGGACTTCGGTGCGCTGCATGTGGCGCACTTCAGTTGCCACGTTTTCAATCGATGACGCTATGACGCCGAGGCAGGCAAAGAAGGCGGCATGGCGGTCACGCGGAATAACTTGGGTGCTGATCGGCTCTGGTGCGAGGCCCAGCTTTTCGCAAACATGCTCCTCAACGCGCGGGTCGATGTTGGCAAATGTCCCAACAGCGCCAGAGACGGCGCCCGTTGCAATTTCTTCGCGTGCAACATGCAGACGCTTCAAGTTGCGGTCCATCTCGGCGTAGAAGCGCGCTAAGGTGAGACCCATAGTGGTCGGCTCTGCGTGGATGCCGTGGCTGCGGCCTACGCGCAGGGTGTCTTTATGCTCCAGCGCGCGACGCTTGAGCGCGGCAAGCAGGGCTTCCATATCGGCAATGAGGATGTCGGCGGCACGGGTCAACTGGACGTTGAAGGCCGTATCCAGAACGTCAGAGCTGGTCATGCCCTGATGCACAAAACGCGCTTCATCGCTGCCGACATGCTCGGCCAGATGGGTGAGAAAGGCGATGACGTCGTGTTTGGTCTCTGCCTCGATCTCGTCAATGCGCGCCACGTCGAATTTGACGTCTTTGGCTTTCCACACCGCTTCGGCATTTGCGCGCGGGATCACGCCGATATCGGCCATCGCGTCACAGGCATGCGCCTCGATTTCGAACCAAATGCGGAATTTGGTTTCTGGCGACCAGATTGAAACCATCTCGGGGCGGGAATAGCGGGGGATCATCGGCATACCTATCTGTCAGACTGCGGGATAGGGGCGCAATAGCCTTTGATCCGCCCAAGGACAAGTCGGGAGCAGGTATTATTCAGTCTCGAAAGGCGGCAAGGGCCGCTTTAGGCATCAGGCCGCGCGCAGCTTCGTCTCCACAACCGAGGTCCGCTCAAGCGTGCGGTGCACAGGGCAGCGGTCTGCAATCTCAAGCAGGCGCGCGCGTTGGTCCGATGTCAGGTCATGCCCTGTCAAGGTAATGCATCTGTTAAAGCTGTCGATTTTATCGCCCGAACCCAGAGCGGCGTCCTGCGCATGCACCTTGTTATGGCTTACATCGACGCTCACATGTTCCAGCGGCCGTTTTTTGCGCCGCGCATACATACGGATGGTCATAGAGGTACAGGCCCCCAGACTGGCTGATAGAAAACCGTAGGGCGACATGCCCATATTGGTGCCGCCATAGGCCAGCGGCTCGTCCGCAAGCATGTGGACATGGCTGCCAGAGGTAACATCCTGCAAGAAGCCGTCGGGATTTGCCTCCGAGACACGCACCACACCCTCGGGCGCACCAATAGGCGGGGCAGGCAACGGACGTTGGATATAACGCGCGGCCCAGGTCGCAATAACCTCCGCAGCATATTCGGCATCGGCGGCTTTGGTAATCAGATGGTCGGCATCATCCAACGAGACAAAGCTTTTGGGGTGTTTGGCGGCTGTGAATATCTGCGCGGCACTGTCCACACTCACAATCGTGTCGCGCGGCGCATGCAGTATCAACAATGCTGTATGCAAATGCGCCAGCACATCACCAAGTGCGCCATTGCCAGTATCCTCGATAAAGGACTTGCCGATGGTAAAGGGGCAGCCACCCATCGAGACTTGGGCGGCACCTGTCCGCTCAATCTCTGGCAGGGCATCTGCAAAGTGATGGTTCACATGGGCGGGATCATATGGGGCGCCGATGGTCGCAACCGCCTTGATCCCGTCCAGCATACTGGCCGCTTTGATCACGGCCGCCCCGCCAAGGGAATGACCGATCAGCAGGCTGGGTGGCATGCCCTGTTGTGCGCACCACGTAGCGGCGGCGATGAGGTCATCGACATTGCTGGAAAAAGAAGTGTTCTGGAACTCCCCCTCCGAATGGCCAAGCCCTGTGAAATCAAACCGCAAGACCGCAATCCCCATAGCGGCAAGGCGGGCCGCGATCCGCCGCGCAGCGGGAATATCCTTGCCGCAGGTAAAACAATGGGCAAAGAGCGCTGTCGCCAGATGCGGCCCTGTGGGCAGGTCCAGACGCGCGGATAGTGCAGAGCCGTCATGACGGAGAAAGGTGATACGCTGGGGG